>JANOXQ010000146.1:0-21361 GCA_031418495.1 Sphingomonadales bacterium | reverse complement strand
GAATCGTCGGGCCGCCGCCGCAACCAAGCCTGCCAGCGGTACGCCAAGCCATCCTCAACGCTCTCGCTCAGCCGCCGCCAACACAATGCCCGCATTGCCAGAAATCTATCAGCTCTGAAAAAGTGCCAAAGTAGTGTTAGGCCATAGACTCACGTTAGCAATTACATATCAAGCAAGGAAACGTCAGGTGCGAAACACGCCCGAGTTTGAAAGGATGGCCAGCGTTGGCAAAAAAACTGCCTCGAAACGGGATTTAGGACATGAAATTCCCATTGTAAGGGACGCAACGTTTACCCGTGTTACGGCTGATCAGGCTCTCGTTGTTAACCTTGGGCGCGAATATGAATTCGCTTTTTTGCAAAACAGCCCGCAAATAAAAACCATGACAATTGTTTTACAAGACGAAGGTGGGATGAGCGGCTTTGAACGTGAGTCGGTGATGACTGAGGTTGTCCGCGTTCGCATTTCATCCGATGGGGCTGCACAAATGGCCATGCATATTCTTCAGAGTTTGATAAGAGCAAATCAGGTTATCAATGAGATGGTGTTAAAAAGTGTTCAGGAGATGATTGAGGAAGCAAAATCGGAAATGAATGAATAGTGGCTACTCAATATTCCCTGATGCCGACTGGATTACTAACAAATTGGTCTGCTAGCCAATCTGGTGTAGCGCGCCCTTTTGAGGATCAGAGAAAACGCTCGCTTTTTCGAACCGTTTCAAGCAGTCAACATCTACAGTCGATTAGCGCGTCTAACATAATACAAATTAGCAACTTTGACCTCAATCCATGGAATAAAATACGCAAGGAAGTCGCGACGTGGGCGCATTTGAAGGCTGACTGGGATGACGAGGGTGCGGTTATTCCACGCTCCGATGGCCTCAAATTTCTTGAAATGATGATTAACCGCTTCAAGGATGAAGGTTCACCAAATGCTATGCCTTATATCGCTGGTGACGGCGAGTTCGGGCTGCATTGGCGGTTACGCGGCGGTAAAGCGGTATTATCAATTCTTGCCGATGGTCGCGTCCTTGCGTTCTGCCCAAGGCGCTCTGGTGATCCGATCAGGATCAGAAGCACGCTTGATCAGCAAATTGACATGAAGGCATTTTATTCGGCACTGCGCGAGATTGCCCAATAGATGCAGGGTTGGACGGGGTCGCCAGATGATGAGCAATGCTGCCCGTCTGCGCTCGGTGCGGTTGGTTCCGATGAAACACTTGCCCGCATGACCCTTGCACGAACGAAAGAACCGTTCGGACATAATTGGCTTAGACGGCAAGATTTGTTCCCAAGCGATGAGCCACCAAATAATGAATGCGGGAAAAAAGAAGGTTGCTCAGTTGACCGTCGCGATACGCTTTCAGATGATGTTATATTGAAGCGCAGCGACGATCATGCTGCCAAGCGCGACAACAGGATTGGAGACGGCGCATATTTAGTTAGGGTTGAAACGCTCAGGCATCACCGCCTTGAAACGGTGCCAAATCAGCAGGTTCTGTTCGTCTATGACGACCCAATGCCTGAAAACGCTGAACATGCCGTCATTCGCGCTACTAACGAAGTCGCCGATGAGGAACGCGGCATTCTGCTCGGGGATTTGAAAGAGTATTTTTCCAAAAAGCATTTGAAGCCAGCGTAACTCAGCTTCTCAGCCCCGAACATATCGAACTCGCCAGCAGAAAATCCTTCGGCAAAAATCCGATGTCCCTCCCTGAGGAGCAGTAGCATCCGAATTAGGGCATCTCATCCCCCACCGGCGGCACTTCGCGCTTTGCGCCGTCGAGAAACGGTAGCATGTCGATTGGGCGCGCGCCGCCTGCGCGCTGTTTAAGGAAATCGGCGGCGGTTTCGACAACGCCGATTTTCTGCGCAAGGGTGACCGAAATCCATTGGTTCAGCGATACGCCGTCTTCTTTGGCGAGGCGTTGTGCCGCTGCTTTTACTGACGCTGGAAGCTTCAACGGGTAAGATGCTTTGCTCATGATCGCATTTCCTTCAACAATTCACCGGGTCGTAAAACACGCAAGCCAAATTTGGGGGCAGCCCGAGCAAAATCCTTTACATTATGTGTTATCAACGCATCAGCACGACCATTGACTGCGGTTTCAAAAACCATCTCATCATTTGCATCGGCCAGTTGGGGCCGCCACTGAAAGCTCACCTCAACCGCTTCGCTTGCACTTGCCAGAGCCGCCAAAAAGCGGTCAATACCCTCAATATCAAAACCGTGGACGATCCTTTGTTCGGGCCGCTTTAACACCGCCTCATATTCGAAAAACAACGCTGGCGTAACTAATGTGATCAATCGCCCATAGGCCACCTCTCGCAAAACCGCGTTGCTGCCGCCATCTGCGCTTCGCAGGACAGTAACGACAACATCAGTATCGAGCACCACTCTTAGCATATCTCATAAGATATCATATTTTATAAGATATGCAACGGCTTCGGCCATCACACCCCCTTCCCACGCTGTCATCCCCTTGCTAAACCGCGCTCAACCTCCCGGGATGAGACAGTCGCCAATCCCCAGTAATATTCCGATTTGCCGAATCGCTGCCGCGCGGGCTATCGTTGCTGCAACGCATCAACTTACAGGGGAAAATCTCATGACCGCCGTTGGACAAGACACGCTTGGCACCCGCGATACGCTCACCGCTGGGGGCAAAACCGTCGCTTATTATTCGATTGCCAAGGCGGCGGCGAAGCTTGGCGATGTGTCGCGGCTGCCGTTTAGCATGAAGGTGCTGCTCGAAAATCTGCTGCGTTTTGAAGACGGCGGCTTCACGGTTTCAACCGACGATGTGCAGGCGCTGGTCGATTGGCAGAAAGACCCCAAATCGACGCGCGAAATTCAGTATCGCCCCGCGCGCGTGCTGCTTCAGGATTTCACCGGCGTGCCCTGCGTCGTTGATCTTGCCGCAATGCGCGATGCGATGACCAAGCTGGGCGGAGATCCGGCAAAGATCAATCCGCTCGTCCCCGTTCACCTCGTCATCGATCACTCAGTGATGGTTGATGAATTTGGCCATCCAAAGGCCGCCGAACAGAATGTCGAAATTGAATATCACCGCAATGGGGAGCGCTATGATTTCCTCAAATGGGGCAGCAAATCGCTTGATAACTTCAAAGCCGTCCCCCCCGGCACGGGCATCTGCCATCAGGTCAATCTCGAACATATCGCCCAAGCCGTATGGACGAGCACCGCGCCCGACGGCACCGAAATCGCCTATCCCGACACCTGCGTGGGCACTGACAGCCACACGACGATGATCAACGGCCTTGGTGTGCTTGGCTGGGGCGTTGGCGGAATTGAGGCCGAGGCAGCGATGCTTGGCCAGCCGGTCTCAATGCTGATCCCCGAAGTCGTCGGCTTCAAACTCACCGGCGCAATGGCCGAAGGGATTACCGCAACCGATCTGGTGCTGACCGCAACGCAAATGCTGCGCGCCAAGGGCGTTGTTGGGCGCTTTGTTGAATATTATGGGCCGGGTCTCGACTCGCTTAGCCTTGCCGACCGCGCGACGCTCGCCAACATGGCGCCGGAGTACGGCGCGACCTGCGGCTTCTTCGGGATTGACGAAAAAACGCTTGATTATATGCGACTCACGGGCCGTGATGAGGGGCAGATTGCGCTCACCGAAGCCTATTGCAAGGCACAAGGCCTGTGGCGCTTTGCCGACGCGCCCGATCCGGTGTTCACTGACACGCTTGAACTTGACATGGGCAGCGTCGTGCCAAGCCTTGCCGGGCCAAAACGCCCGCAGGATAAGGTGATCCTGACCGAAGTAGACGACGTGTTCAACGCCGACCTGATCAGCACCTACAAGCACGAAAGCGCCAAGCGCGTTGCGGTTGAAGGCGCGACGCATGACATTGGTGACGGTGACGTGGTGATTGCCGCGATCACAAGCTGCACCAATACGTCAAACCCAAGCGTCCTCGTCGCCGCAGGTCTCGTTGCGCGTAAGGCCAATGCGTTTGGATTGAAACCAAAGCCTTGGGTAAAAACCAGCCTCGCGCCGGGAAGCCAAGTCGTCACTGATTATCTCGACCGTGCGGGGCTTTCCGCTGATCTCGACGCAATCGGCTTTAACCTCGTCGGCTATGGCTGCACCACCTGCATCGGCAACTCCGGCCCTCTGGCGGAACCGATCAGCAAGGCGGTCAACGCCAATGATATCGTTGCCGCGTCGGTCATTTCGGGCAACCGTAATTTTGAGGGCCGCGTCTCGCCAGACGTCCGCGCGAACTTCTTGGCCAGCCCGCCGCTGGTGGTTGCCTATGCGCTCAAGGGCACCGTCACCGAAGATTTCACGACCACGCCCATCGGCCAAGCCACCGACGGCAGCGACGTGTATCTGCGCGATATCTGGCCGACCAATCAGGAAATTGCCGACACGATGGCCGCGAACATTGATCGATCAATGTTCGAAAGCCGCTATGCCACCGTCTATCAGGGCGATGCGCATTGGCAGGCGATCCAGGTCGAAGGCTCGGCCACTTACCAGTGGCGCGCGGGCAGCACCTATGTCGCCAATCCGCCCTATTTTGAAGGGATGAGCATGACGCCCGCCCCCGTGACCGACATCCTCGGCGCAAAGCCGCTCGCGATCCTCGGCGATTCGATCACGACCGATCACATCAGCCCGGCTGGCAGCATCAAGGCGGACAGCCCGGCTGGCAAATTCCTGATGGAGCATCAGGTGGCAAAGGCAGACTTCAACAGCTACGGCGCGCGGCGCGGCCATCATGACGTGATGATGCGCGGCACATTCGCGAATATCAGAATCAAGAATGAAATGGTGCCCGGCATCGAAGGCGGGATGAGCAGCTACGGCGGCGAAACCATGGCAATCTACGACGCCGCGATGCGCCACAAGGCAGACGGCACGCCGCTCGTCGTCATCGGTGGCAAGGAATATGGCACTGGCTCCTCCCGCGACTGGGCGGCAAAGGGCACCAATCTCCTCGGCGTCCGCGCGGTGATCGTCGAGTCGTTCGAACGCATCCACCGGAGCAACCTCGTCGGCATGGGCGTGCTGCCATTGCAATTCGTTGACGGTGAGACGCGCTTGTCACTCGGCCTAACCGGAGACGACAGCTTTACGATTACAGGCGTCGCCGAGTTGAAACCGCGCCAGAGCGTGACAGTAAACGTCACCCGCAAGGACGGAACGCAGTTCTCATTCGAAACACTGTGCCGCATCGATACCGCGAACGAAGTCGAGTATTTCATGAACGGCGGGATTTTGCACTATGTGTTGAGGAAGTTGGCGGCGTAGGGGGGCTCGGCGCGGACGGGGACATCCCTATTGGGTGTCCCCGTGTCCAAACCGTCACGATAATTCGTAGATAATTAGTATAGTGTCCCCGGAACTCTGCTAGCACTGTGCGGCTTGTGAGGGGTGGCCAACATGCGGGCCAACGCAGCTTCTCGCCGAATATCCGTCTCCTTTTCGGAGTAGGATTCTTCTACTTTATTGGTTCTTGTCATGGAAAAATTATCTCAATCAAAAACAGCGAAAGAAACTCAACGCTTTGTTCAGGCAGTTGGCTTCTTGCTCCTATCATTTTCCGGCGTCGAAGGATCGCTTCAAGCTGTCCTAAAACTGCATCTTACGCGCCATCTCAAAAAAAAATACAAAAACGATCATTTTCAGCTCAGTCTGGCTTCGGCAATATATGGCTCCATGCGATTCAGCCAAGCGAGGGACACGATAAAACGAATTATGAATGTAGAAAATGGACCAGAGCAGCACACCAAGTTTGCAGCAGATATTTTCCAACAGATGGGCAACATCCAAAGTTTGCGTGACATGCTCGCCCATCAAAACCTTCAAACAATAAATGAGGCAGAAGGAGAGGAATGGACCATTTCAGACGTGTTTACCACGAAAGATACCATGAACGTAAAAAACTATTCTGTCAGCACAGAAGCCATTGAACTGGCTGGTTTGGATGCAACCAAACTAACATCAACACTATGCAGCTTTAACGAGACCTCAACGATGTTTAGCGGCGGAGACGTCTCTCTAATTCCATGGCAATATAAACCTTCGATGCTAAGACTTCTTCAGTGAAATAGTTGCCCGCATCTTCGAGCGCTTGAACTCCAGCGCGATTCAGTTCAAGGGTGATTTCAATCTCAAGCTGTGGTGAATCTAGGGAAATTCCGGGATTACGGAATTACGATTACGGTGACAGTGCACTTAATTAACGCAACAAATCCGCCCTTCTAAATTCCTCCCCGGAACGGGGAGGGGAACCGCCCGTAGGGTGGTGGAGGGGTGCGCCTGCCACGCTCACTGCGCTGGCCTGCCCCCGGCAGGCCGTGCTCGCTCGCCGCTCCGGGGAGGATTTAGGGGGGCTCACCAAGATACACGCCGTCACCCTGAACTTGTTTCAGGGTCTATCCCTCAACAGGGGAAGGCGGGGTTTGCGGAGAGATGGATGCTGAAACAAGTTCAGCATGACGGTTGTGGCGCTGAGGCGTTTCAAAACTGATGCACCCTTGCTGGGGAGGGATTTCTTCTTCGTGTTCTTCGTGGCTTCGTGTGCGAAAATTGACTCACACGAAGCCACGAAGGACACGAAGAAGGTAAGGCCAAAATCGCCTCATAATCTTCCTCTTGGCGGCTAGGCGTCCTTGGAGTGAACCAAATTCCCACCCTCACCGCGCGCCGCGCCGTTGATTTTCTCACGCCAAGACCGCCAAGCCGCCAAGGGTATCCTCACCAAACATACAAGCCGTCACCCTGAACTCGGCTCAGGGTCTATCCCTCAACAAGCGAAGGCGGGATTTGTGGAGCGATGGATGCTGAAACGAGTTCAGGATGACGAGTTATATAGATCAGCCTGCACTATCAAACTCTCGATCAGATCATTACATCATCAAGTCCGTCAAACCAGCGCGTTTGCCGCTTTGATTCAAGGCTGCCATGCGAATCGAAGGCGTGGAGCGCGCTGAAATCAAGCCCTGTTGCCTCCTCAACCGCCTTGATTGTCGTTTGGATTTTGCGGCTGCGCAGTTCATCAATGGTGTAGGGTTTCAGACCTGAAAACACCCGCGCTTCATACAGCGCGCGGACATATTCGGTTTGGCCGATGATGAACGCCGCCGCCGCAATCTGATCATCGGTTTTTTGCAACACCGCTATTTTCCAGAAGGACAGCGGGATACGCCACGGCCCACCTTTGCGCTTGCGGCCATAGAGCGGATCAGAGTCACGGAAAATCGGCCCGGTAAAAACGTTCAATCGCTTTTCGCTCGTCTGGGACATAATCCTCCAGATTGCCCCAATCCACATCATTATAGGTCTGATGTTGCAGCGCGGCGTTGGTGAAGTGGAAGCTGTCCTCCATCCCGCGCCGCGACTCGCAGTGGTGATGCCGTCCTGCACCACCTGAACGTTGATCGGGGCAAAACCCATCGCGCGCGACAGCCGGTCAAGTGCTGCACACGCATTCTCATTTTCAAAGCGCTTGCTTTCAAGATGATTGAAGATTGCGCTGACCCGAACGCCTTCATTGGCAAGCCAGCGAATCTCGCCACCGTCGCCGCGTTTGCGTGGTGCTGGTATTGCCTTGTGATGGATCGCCACAATCTGCCATTGATCATTGAGGACGGGCGATCCTGATGATCCAGGTTCAGTATCGGTAGTGTAGTGAATGAAATTTTCAGTAACGTCGGGTACCTTAACGCGATCAAGTTTGATGATCTGGCTCGCGTGGATCGCAATTTGCTTGGCCGTGCCGTTTGGGTGCTGGATAATGCTGATCCATTCGCCGTCAACCGATTTGCCCGAAAGCGGCAGCAGCGGCAGCCAGCCGTGTCGCTCAATCGGAACGCCGTAATCAGACATTGGGGCGACAGCGACGAGCGTGATATCCAGTTCAGTGCTAGTATAAAAAAGCTGACCCGGATCAAGATTATATTGCACCGCGCGGCGCATCACCCCGTCGATGTCATGTTCATAATTAAGTTCGGCTTCGGCCTACGCGGCTTCGCCGGGGGACGAGAGCACGTGATTGTTCGTGATCAGCAAGCGCGGCCTCTAGCGCTGGATTGCTGACGATAACGACATCGCTGCGTTCGCACGCTTTACGGTCTTTGTCCGGCATATCCTGCCCCCTCATCGCTATTGCGACTCGTAAGAATTATAGCGGATTGAGGCAGGCCAATACATGACTATCATCACGGCGAAATTTGGGTTTAGATTAGGCGCAGCGCATTTATCGCAAGCCACAGCCCAGCACCAATCAGCAGCACAGCAGCAACATAGCGCAGTGGAATAAGTGGAAGCACCCCCGGCCATTCTTCGCGTAACAGCAGCGCTGGGATTGCGGCGACCATTACGCCTGCAAAGCCGCCTGCAATTGCAAAGCCCGCCATATCAGAGCGCGCTGTGAGGCCAGCGATGATAAACGGGCTCGCTCCAGCAATTTGTGCTGGGAAAAACCGCGTCAGACCGGCAAGAAATGGCCGCGTTTGAGTGATTGGCTTGGTGGGACTGACCCTCAACAGCATCGGCAACCCTGCGAGCAGCAGCGCCAGCCCAGCAAAGAGCGTCCGCGCCTCAAAGCTGATGAGGTTGGCGATATAACTTCCACCAATTCCACCTATGCTCAAGTTGATGAGTGTTACGGTGATAAGTGCGACATAAATTGACCGATGATCGGGAAACGTCAGCCCAAGCCGGTGCGCCTGATTTTGCACCCGGTCACCCGTTTCGGCGAGTAGTACCGCGATAAAAGCAGGAATAAGCACATCCATGCGCTACCCATAGAGACGTTGGTTCACTGCCGCCAGATAGGATTGTGCCGCCGCCGCATCAACGCGTTCACAGCCAACTGCATCGCGCATCGTTTCAAGGAAGGGCAGCACCATAATGCTGCATTCGGACGTGGAGAGCGCGCTTTCAAGCCCGCGTGCCAGTTCTTCAACGGGAAGGAGCCCATAGGCGCGCGCGATCCGCCGCACTTCGTCAATTTGATGCGCAAGCTGATGCCCGTTCATATGCGGCAATTGTTCTGCAAGCACGTCAATCCGGTCGCAAAGCTGCGCCTTGATCTGCATCAGCGCATCACAGGCAATCCCCATTGACCATACTCCCAAACTACTATTCGAGAGCCTTGCACGGTTATGGTTACAAAGTTGTTAACGCCCGCCGCGTATCACCGTCGTCATCACCTCAGACGTTACAGGGTAGCCAAGATGCGTCGGAATGCAGAGATGCCGCTCGCCGTCGCGATCTTCGAAATAAGGGCAGATGATCTCGACTGGAATAGCGCGGGCATGGTCTTCCGCGCTGGCGAAATTTTCAAACAATGCAAGCCGTTCAAGATTGCGCCGGGTGGGGAAAATCACCTTAACCTTGCCTGTGTCAGCGGCGACCAGAAGGTCAGCAGCACTGGCCCAAAAACTCAGGACATTCTCGGTCTGATCAACGACTGGCTCAGGCGTATCAGCGGGCACACTGGCGATATAAAAGCGTGTGTCAAACACCCGCGCCTCGCGAAAATTAGGGCGCCAGCGCGCGAAGGGAATGAGTGGATCAAGATCAAGCGTTGCTTGGGTCTCATCAAGCAGCGCGCTGAACAACTCGCGCGCATGAAGTCGCGTCTGCGCGGCTTCGATCCAGCCTTGCTCCGGCGTGGTTGAAAAACCAATCGCGATACCGCTCTCTTCAAGCGTTTCACGGATCGCGGCAACGCGCGCAGCGGCCTCCTCAATGTCAAGCGCATGAGCGCTTGCGAAATAACGACTTTCGGCGGCGATAACATGATCATCGTCATCAATCCGCCCCCCCGGAAAAACAACCGCGCCGCCCGCAAATGCCATTTTCGCCGAGCGTTCAACGACTAACAGTTCAGGCAAGTTGCCCTCGCGCTCGCGGAACAGTACCAGCGTGGCGGCTGGAGTGGCGGGCACCAATGCGCTGTCATCGTCAATATTGTCATTCATGAAAGATGGCCTATCCTGCATTGGGCGCTTGCGAAAGGGGCACCGAGTTGATTGGGGATGATTATGGGCATTGTTGAGATCATGGGCGTTGCAGGCAGTGTGAGCTTGCTGGCCGGATGGCGGCTGTATCTTTGCGCTTTTGCCACTGGCCTTGCGATGCGTTTTGGTTGGATTGAGGCGCCCGAACATTTGGCGAGCCTTGCTGTATTATCAAACAATTGGGTGTTGGGCGCATCGGGCGTTGGCATGATTGCCGAATTTTTTGCGGACAAAGTCGCGTGGCTCGATTCGCTCTGGGATACCGTTCACACGGCCATCCGCCCGATTGGCGGCGCGCTGCTCGCGCTCGCGCTGGTCGATGCGTCTGATCCGACGTGGCAAGTGATCACCTTACTACTTGGCGGCGGCGTATCGCTCCTTAGTCACGGCGCAAAGGCAGGCACCCGAGCCGTCGTCAACGCCAGCCCCGAGCCGTTCAGCAATATCGCTGTTTCAACCGGCGAGGATGTCATCACCGGCGGCTTGCTTGCGCTTGTCCTCGCCAACCCGAGCGCGGCGATTGTTGTTGCCGTGCTTATCGCCGGGGCAGCAATATTCGCGATCCTCATCGTCCGGCGGATCCTCAAACGCCTGTTCGCGAGTGAGACAAAGGCCGAAGCGGCTTAGCTACCGCGTTGGCCGTGCTTTATAAGGTTCCTTTGGTTTGCGCGGGCCATCTCCACTAAAGGATTTACGCTCTGGCCGAGGGCCACTGCGATCAGGCCGAGGCCCGATGCGTTCGGGGCGTGGGCCACGATCGGGCCGCGCAGCAAGCGTTGGTCTGCCGCCATCAACAGCCTCAATCCGGACATCATCATCACCGTCTTGACCATCGCTCGCCGGTTTTTTGAGCGCAGCTGAAAAACGGCTCGCTGCTGCGCGCGATACCGCAAATTGCGTTTCGCCCGGGCCGATCTTGATCGCGCCGACATCCTGCTTGGTAATATGACCACGACGGCACAGCAGCGGCAATATCCAGCGCGGATCGGCATTATTGTTGCGGCCAATGTTCATGCGGAACCATACAGCATCATCAAACCCGGCATGATCGCGCGGGCTGCGCGCCTCTGCACCGCGTTCTAGGCGTTCGCTCCGCTCTGGTCGATCACCACGTTCAGGCCGATCACGCCCACGATCGCGCCCGCCGCCATCAAGCATGTCTTCAGGGGCAGGGAGCTTGGCCCGATGAACGCGGACAAGCGCCGCCGCAATATCTTCAGGGCTGCGTTCGGCGAGCAGCCGCGCGCCAAGTACCCGATCTTCGTCCTCAAGCTCAACTGGCGCTAATAGCGCTTCGAGCAAGCGCTCATGATCGCCTTTGCGGATATCTTCAGCGGTTGGAACACCAACCCACTCGACATCAATCTTCGCGCCGCGCAGCATCATTTCAACGCGCTTGCGGCGTGGATAGGGTACGATGATAACCGCCGTGCCCTTTTTGCCCGCACGTCCCGTCCGGCCTGAGCGATGCTTCAGGGTTTCGGCATCGCGGGGAAGCTCAACATGGATCACGAGGCTAAGCGTCGGCAAATCAATCCCGCGTGCGGCGACATCGGTTGCCACGCAGACGCGTGCACGGCGATCACGCAGTGCTTGAAGCGCATGATTGCGTTCCTGCTGGCTGTGTTCTCCTGACAGCGCAACGACGCTAAAACCGCGTTCGTTCAAGCTGTTATGAAGGTGGCGGACATTGTCACGCGTTGCGCAAAACAGCATCGCCGATTCGGCTTCATGCAGGCGCAGCAGATTGACGACGGCATTTTCAATATCGGGCGGCGCAACGGTAACGGCCTGAAAGCTGATATCACCATGACCGCGATCTTCACCAGCGGTGGATATGCGAAGCGCGTCACGTTGATAGCGCTTGGCGAGCGCTACAATCGGCTTTGGAATCGTTGCCGAAAACATAAGTGTGCGGCGCTCAGACGGGGTCGCATCGAGGATGCTCTCAAGCTCCTCGCGGAAGCCCATGTCAAGCATTTCATCGGCTTCATCGAGCACGGCCACGCGCAAATGCGAAAGATCAAGCGCACCGCGTTCAAGATGATCGCGCAGCCGCCCCGGCGTTCCGACGACGATTTGCGCGCCTTGGCTCAGCGTGCGGCGCTCCTTTGAAGCATCCATCCCACCAACGCAGGTCGCGATCCGTGCGCCCGCCTTACCGTAAAGCCAAATCAGTTCGCGACTCACCTGAAGTGCAAGTTCACGCGTTGGCGCAACAATCAGCGCGAGCGGTTCGCGCGCAAAGCCAACTTTGCCGCTCTCTAAAATCTGGTCTGCCATCGCAAGACCGAAGGCAACCGTTTTGCCCGAGCCTGTCTGCGCTGAAACGATAAGATCGCGACCGATCGCTTCGGGTTGAAGGACGGCAGCCTGAACCGGCGTTGGCGTTTCATAGCCACGCGTAGCGAGCGCCTCGGCCAAAAGCGGGGGTAAAGTATCAAATATCATGGGTAAATGTCCGTTGTGTTGTGCCGCCTTTGGCGCTTTACGGCCCGTCTGTCCATCTTTGTGAATTAATAAGCATTTATAAATCGATGAAATCGATCAGATAGATGCAAAATACTGACTGTATCGATCAACCGGGTCGCGCTATAGCCTGTCATCACACAAGCATTAAAACAACTGAGACAGGAGTATCTCCCCAATGAATGAGATGACCAAATGCCCCGTTATGCATGATGGCCCACGGACCATGGTTGGTCGTACCAACAAGGATTGGTGGCCCGATGCATTGCAGCTTGAAATCCTGCGCGAAGGTGGCCGTATCGCTGATCCGATGGGCGCAGACTTTGACTATGCGACGGCATTCAAGTCCATCGACTATGCGGCGTTGAAGGCAGACCTGACCGCGCTGATGACCGATAGCCAGCCTTGGTGGCCGGCAGACTATGGCCACTACGGCCCCTTCTTCATCCGTATGTCTTGGCACGCCGCTGGCACCTATCGCACCGGTGATGGTCGCGGCGGCGCAGGCAGCGGGCAACAGCGCTTTGCGCCACTCAACAGCTGGCCAGACAATGGCAACCTCGACAAGGCCCGCCGTCTCCTTTGGCCGGTCAAGCAAAAATACGGCAACAAGATTAGCTGGGCTGATCTGTTCGTCCTCGCTGGCAACGTCGCGATTGAATCGATGGGTGGCCCCGTGTTTGGCTTTGGTGGCGGCCGCAAGGACGTGTTTGAGCCAGAGACGGTCTATTGGGGCACGGAAAATCTTTGGGTCGATCAAGGCGTTGAAACCCGCATCATCGCTGAAAAGGGCAAGGATCTCGAAAGCCCGCTCGCGGCGATCCAGATGGGTCTCATCTATGTCAATCCGGAAGGCCCAGGCGGCGTCGCCGATCCATTGCTGTCGGCACGTGACATGCGCGAAACCTTTTTGCGGATGGCAATGAACGACGAAGAAACCGTGGCGTTGACCGCAGGTGGCCATGCTTTCGGCAAGGCGCATGGGGCCGCACCGGCTGACAGCTTTGGCGGCAGTCCAGAATCTGAAGTGCTTGCGCTGCAAGGCTTTGGTTGGCTGACCGATGCCGACGAAATTGGTAGTGGCAACATCACCACGTCTGGCATCGAAGGATCATGGTCAAACAACCCAACGTCGTGGAGCCATGACTATTTCCGACTGCTCTTCAAATATGACTTTGAATTGGTGCACAGCCCAGCGGGCGCGCAGCAATGGACGCCAATCAACCCTGATCCGGCGGACATGGCACCCGATGCACGCGATCCTTCAAAGAAGGTGCCGACGATGATGACGACGGCGGACATGGCGCTGAAGATGGACCCCGAATATCGCAAGATTTCGGAACGCTTCCTCGCTAATCCAGCGGATCTCGATGATGCCTTTGCCCGTGCATGGTTCAAACTATGCCACCGCGACATGGGGCCAAAGGTGCGTTACCTCGGCCCAGAAGTGCCTGCAGAAGATCTGATCTGGCAGGATCCGGTGCCTGCGGGTCAAATGCCCTCGGATAGTGTGGTTTCAGCGTTCAAAACGGCGATCCTAGGCAGCGGCCTTTCGGTGGCTGAGCTGGTTAAGGCAGCTTGGGCTTCGGCCTCCACCTATCGCAATTCGGATCATCGCGGCGGCGCTAACGGTGCCCGCGTCCGCCTCGCTCCGCAAAAGGGCTGGGCCGCGAATGACCCCGAGGAGCTGGCCAAGGTGCTCGCCAAGATCGAAGAGTACAGGGGCGATCTGTCGATGGCCGATGCCATCATACTCGCTGGTTCAGCAGCCATTGAAAAGGCAGCGAGGGATGGGGGTTTCACTGTCTCCGTGCCCTTTACCGGCGGACGCGGCGATGCAAGTGATGCGCAGACCGATGCGGAAAGCTTTGAGCCGCTCGAGCCCTTTGCCGATGGCTTCCGCAACTATCTGCGGACCAAGGCAAGCGTGAAGACCGAAGATATGATGGTCGACAAGGCACATCTGCTTGGCCTTTCTGCACCGGAGATGACGGTTCTCGTCGGCGGCATGCGTGCTCTAGGTGCGGTCAGTGGCAATAGCGGCCACGGCGTGCTCACTGCTCGTGCAGGCCAGCTCACCAATGACTTCTTCGTCAACTTGCTGTCCATGAAGACCAAGTGGATTGCGGTCGCGGGCAGAGAAGATGAGGAATTTGTCGGCTTTGACCGCGCATCCGGCACCGAACTCTGGCGCGCAACCCGCGCTGATCTGGTCTTCGGTTCCAACTCACAATTGCGTGCGGTTGCCGAAGTCTATGCGCAGGACGACAATAAGGAAAAGTTTGTGACGGACTTTGTCGCTGCCTGGATCAAGGTGATGAACGCAGATCGCTTCGATATCGCCTAATGGCGTAATCTAAATCAGCCGCGTTATTCAGTGCAGCGGTTGTCTCTGAAAAAGGGGCTGCCCTCAAGCGAGGGCAGCCCCTTTTTTGCATCGCGATATAAAGCGGGGAATCCACCTATCTGCGATAATAGATCAGTTTGTTATAGACTTAGCATATGAAATGATATATTCATGCTGCATGATCAGCCGCGAGGTCAATTACAGCAATCAAGCTGCAAAGACATTGAAACGTATTGATGCCGCTACGCGAAGGATCATTTTAGCAAAAGTTGAACAGCTGGCGGTTAATCCCGCTGCGCTTGCCAACAATATTGATACGATCAAAGGCAGCAACGGCGCAAAACGTTTGCGAGTCGGTGATTGGCGTGTGATTTATACCGAAACGCTTGTTGTGCTTGAGATAATCAAAATCAATTCGCGCGGCTCGGTCTATGATTGAAAGGCTGAGGCGATGAATTATCAACCACAGACATTCCAAACCCCAGACGGAACCGAAATGGTCATTTTGCCCGCCGCTGATTTTGCGCGGCTTATGGCACTGGCCGATGATCGGGAAGATTTGGTAGACGTCACCGCCATCCTTGCCCGGATCGACGCAGGCGAGGGGACAATGCCCGGCGATGTGCTGACGGCTGTGCTCGAAGAAGGGTTGACCCCTCTGGCTGCGTGGCGGCGTTATCGCGGAATGACCCAAGTCGAATTGGCGAAACGCGCTGGGCTTTCACAAGTATGGGTTGGACGTATCGAAGCAGGTGGCGGCTATGGCTCTCTCAAAACCCGTAAGGCACTGGCCGCAGCACTTGATGCGCCGCTTTGGGGATTGGATCATGATTTTGAAGCCTGATCTGGAGGCGCGGTTTCATGAGGCGATGCTTGATATCTATCAGCAGGGCAAAGCAATTGGATATCATGCTAATGACTTCAAACGCATGGTTATCGGGCTTGGTGGCTTAGAAACAGCAAGGCGACTTTTGCTGCCCGGCAAAATACATGACGGCTTTCTCAAATTGCTCGAATTGAACGCGCTTCACATCTCAGTGGAAGCGTTGGTACTGGATGAGCGCTGGCCCGAAGGGATGTTTACTAAAGATGAGTTGAAGGAAGCACGGAAACGTCTCGGGCGCTAAAAACAAAACACCCGCCGGAGTTTCCTCCGGCGGGTGCCTTTTTTCCTCCCCAGGAAAATCGGAAATCTTAGCCGAATTGATTCATCGTGTTATGTGCGCCGCCGGCTTTGAGCGCGGCCTCGCCAGCAAAATATTCCTTATGATCGTCGCCAATGTCAGAGCCTGACATATTCTGGTGCTTGACGCAGGCAATGCCTTGACGAAGCTCCTGACGCTGAACGCCCAGGACATAGCCAAGCATACCGGCTTCACCGAAATATTCCTTCGCCAGATTATCGGTTGAAAGTGCTGCTGTGTGATAGGTCGGCAGCGTGATCAGGTGATGGAAAATCCCCGCGCGCTTGGCACCGTCAGCTTGGAAAGTGCGAATGCGCTTATCCGCAGCTTCGCCAAGTTCGGTATCGTCATATTCAACACTCATCAGCTTCGCCCGGTCATAGGCCGAGACATCAAGCCCTTCGCCTTTCATCGCATCGTAGACTTGCTGGCGGAAATTGAGCGTCCAATTGAACGACGGCGAATTATTATAGACTAGTTTCGCGTTCGGAACGACCGCGCGGATCCGGTCCATCATTCCCGCAATCTGTTCAACATGGGGCTTTTCAGTTTCGATCCAGAGCAGATCAGCCCCGTTCTGCAACGAAGTGATGCTATCAAGTACGCAGCGATCTTCGCCAGTCCCGCTGCGGAACTGGAACAGGTTTGATGGCAGGCGTTTGGGGCGCAGCATCTTGCCGTTGCGGTTGATAATCACGTCGCCGTTACGCGCAGTCGCCGGATCAATCTCTTCGCAATCGAGGAAGCTATTATACTGATCACCAAGATCGCCGGGTTCGTCGCTGACCGCAATTTGCTTGGTGAGGCCAGCGCCGAGTGAGTCAGTGCGGGTGACGATGATCCCGTCCTCAACCCCGAGTTCAAGGAAGGCATAGCGGCAGGCGCGCACCTTCGCGAGGAAATCCTCATGCGGCACGGTAACCTTGCCATCCTGATGGCCGCACTGCTTTTCATCGGACACCTGATTCTCAATCTGAAGCGCACAGGCACCCGCCTCGATCATCTTTTTGGCGAGCAAGTAAGTCGCCTCAGCATTGCCGAAGCCAGCGTCGATATCGGCGATGATCGGCACAACATGCGTCTGATAATTCTCAACTTGGCTCAGCAAGTCGCGCTCCTTGGCACTATCTCCAGCGGCCCGGGCGGCGTCGATATCGCGGAACAGCAGGCTCAGCTCACGCGCATCTGCTTGCCGCAGGAAGGTGTAAAGCTCTTCGATGAGTGCTGGAACGCTCGTCTTCTCATGCATTGATTGATCGGGCAGCGGGCCAAATTCGCTGCGCAGCGCGGCAACCATCCAGCCCGAAAGATAAAGATATTTGCGCTTGGTCGTGCCAAAATGCTTCTTAATCGCGATCATCTTTTGCTGCGCGATGAAGCCGTGCCAGCAACCAAGAGACTGAGTATATTGCGACGAATCCGCATCATAGGCCGCCATATCTTCGCGCATGATTTTCGCGGTGTAGCGCGCGATATCAAGCCCGGTCTGGAACCAATTCTGAAGCCGCATCCGCGTGACAGCCTCGGCATCAATCCCGCCCCAAGTACCGTCCTTCGATTGAATAAGCTGGCGCGTAGCGGCAATGTGATTTTGGTATGTCATTTTACAAACTCTTTCGTGAAATAGCCTTGATTGACCCAAACTTGCCGTACGCGCCGCAGGGCGTCGAGACAAATCTGTAAATTTTCTTGTGCTTTCGTCAGTTGAAACATGTAAATTCTTGTCATTATGTAAATAATATGACAATCTATACCGATGACCACACAGAAGCTTTTTGCCGGACATGCCGTCCGCCGCATTCGCCGTGCCTCGGAGTTGACGCAGGCGGTGATGGCGCAGAGCCTTGATGTCTCGCCAAGCTATCTCAACCTGATTGAGCGAAACCAGCGCCCGCTGACCGCGCCAATCATGCTCCGCCTTGCCGAGCGCTATGATTTTGATCCGCGCAGCCTTACTGGCGATGTGCCCGGCGGCGGGGCGGAGGCGCTGCGCCGCCGTCTTGCCGATCCGATCTTTGCCGATCTCAACATTGACCGCGCCCAGCTTGAAGAATGGATCGCCGCCAGCCCCGACGCCGCCGAAGCCTTCGCCCGCGCTTTTGATCGCAGCGCGGAAGGCAGCGCTACGCCGCAAACCGCAGATGCCCTTGCCCCCGTCCGCCGTGAGATTGAGCGTTGGCGCAATCACTTCGCTGATCTTGATAACATGGCCGAAACGCTGTCGGACGAGCTTCGCCTCACCGCGTCTGATCTTTATGCCGCCATCGATGAAAGGCTCCGTGTCAAGCATCAGCTTTCGCTGCGCATCCTGCCGGTTGAGGTGATGCCCGATATGCTGCGGCGGCTTGATCTCCATGCGCGCCAGCTCCAGCTTTCCGAACTGCTTGACCCCGCCTCGCGCACCTTTGGCGCGGCGTATCAGCTTGCCCAGCTTGAGGCGAAGGACGAAATCGAGGCGCTGATACGCGGCGCGGATTTTGCCGACCGCGCCAGCGAACGCCTTTACCGCCGCCACCTCACCAGTTACTTCGCCGCCGCGCTGATGATGCCCTACGCCCGTTTCCTGCGTGCCTGCGAGGGGACAGGGTACGACGTTGAACTGCTCCAGCGCCGCTTTGGCGCAGGGTTTGAACAAGTCGCACACCGCCTCACCACGCTCCACCGCGTCGGCAGCCGAGGCCTGCCCTTCTTCATGATCAGGATCGACCGCGCCGGGCAAAGCTCAAAACGCTATGTCGGCGCGAGCGGATCAGCACTTGCCGAGGCCGAACGCCGCTGCCCCCTATGGCGCGTGCATGATGCGTTTGACCTGCCCGGACGGCTGATCACCCAACTCGTGACGCTTGAGGATGACAGCCGCTGGTTCACGCTCGCGCGCACCGTCCATCCCCAAGGTGGGCGCATCGGCGGCGTCCGTGCCGAATTCGCGATTGGCTTGGGCCTCGCCGCAGACCTCGCCAGCCCGCTTGCCGCCACACGCGGCATAGACCTAAAACGCGGCGACGCGACCCCGATTGGCCTCGGCTGCACCGCCTGCACAAGGCCCAACTGCCCCCAGCGAAGCGCCCCCCCGGCAGGCCGCGTGCTGACCTTCAGCGAAAAAGAACGCGGGCTGACGGCGTTTTCGTTTGTGGGGGATTGAGGGGCTACCAACTCTACCGTCACCCTGAACTTGTTTCAGGGTCTATCTCTCAACAAGGGAAGGCGGGACTCGTGGAGAGATGGAGGCTGAAACGAGTTCAGCATGACGGAAGGGTTAAATGCCCCTTGAGCGGATAGGAAGGCACCAAGCTAACTATTTGCCTCTGGACAAAACGCGATATGCGCAATATATGACCATAGTAGTTATATAAGGAGCGTAAACCCATGCGCACAATCCAACTTCGCGACGCCAAGGCCGGCCTGTCGCAGGTCGTTGATGAGGCAGTGAACGGCGAACCCTCGCTGATCACGCGCCACGGCAAACCACAGGCGGTAATCCTTAGTTACCGTGACTGGCAGACGCTCAGCAGTGTTCCCTCCTTCGGTCGGTTGCTGATGGCCGCGCCCGATGCGCTTGGCTATTTTGTGACACGCGATAGCCGTGCGCCGCGCGATGCCGGGCTCTGATTCTGCGCTTTACCTCGTCGATACCGACATCCTTTCGGCGACTGCTCCCGGCAAGGCGGCGCATCGCGAACTCGCGCAGTGGATGGATGGGCATTCTGATGCATTGCGGCTTTCTGTTGTCACCATCACCGAAATCGAAGACGGCATCGCCAAGGCACACCGCCAAGGCGCGACGCGCAAAGCCAGCGATTTGGCCGACTGGCTCGAAAGCGTCGTGCATCTTTATAGCGACCAAATCCTTCCCATAGACATTGGTGTTGCGCGCGAAGCCGGACGCTTGCTCGACAGCGCGCGTGGATGCGGACGCGATCCCGGCCTCGCCGACATGCTGATCGCCGCCACCGCCCGCATCCACGGATTAACGCTGCTCACCCGCAATGTCCGCTATTTTGACGGGTGCGGTGTGGAGCTGGTTGGACTTGTAACGGTTTTGCGCTGGTCACTGTTCTCATTATGCCCCCTTCGCTTTGAACGCGAGTGGGCCGATGCCACCCAGATATGAGTGGCGACGGCGGGTGTTGTAGAACCCGTTGATGTGCTGGAAGATGGCGGCTTCTGCCTGCTGCCTTGTTTGCCACTTCTGCCGCCAGATCAGTTTGGCCTTTAGGCTTTTGAAGCATGTCTCGACTGGACTTGCTTCGATAAAGTGGAGAGACAGTGTCTCAGTTGGCGGCTCTTTTTTCGAACTGAACCGGGCTGAGGTAATCAAGCGCTGAGTGTGGCCGGATTGGGTTGTAGAAGCCATCAGTGTACCGAGCAATAGCATCGTGCGCATCCGCACGTGTGTCGAACTTGGTGCGCCATATCATCTCGATTTTGAGGGTCTTGAAGAGCGCAGCAGCCAATGATTCGGGGGATTATTGGGCAAGCCTCGACCATGGCATTATCAAAACAATTTCCTTTTCCCGACATCGATATGACGATGCCATGCTGGCGCAGCTCAGCTTGGTAATCGATGGAACAATATTGGCTGCCACGGTCGCTATGGTGGATCAGCCCCTTAGGCGGGCAGCGTATGATGATGGCTTTGCGGAGCGCTGCCAGAGCCAAGTCTCGGTGCAAACGGTCGCGAGTGGCCCACCCAACCACGCGCCTAGCGAACAGATCAATGACGCCAAAAAACACTGGGGCGAGGTATAGCCAGCCTTCGCGTGTCCGGATGTAGGATATGTCCACGCCCGTTTCACGGTTTCATGATCCCCCAGATCATGAACTGCGCTCAACTCTCGTCAGGGCCAGCAGCTGCAAAGTCCTGATCGATGATATTGCGGGCAACAGGCCAATGATGATCGCTATTCGTCGTGCGCTTGAACCGCCGCCTTTGCCGCGCCTGCATACCGTTTTCACGCATCAGCCGTGCTGTGCGCCGGCGGCCAATGGCCCAAATAAAAACGGGGGCCATCATCCTGTAATTCCCGCGTCATGCGCGGACTTCCGTATGTCCCGTTTGATAATGAGAAAGCGGAGCGAACATGGGCAAGCATCACCATATCACCCTGCTGTCGTTTGCTGGCGCTGCGGCTGCGGTAAGTAAAGTAGCCACTTTGGCTCACGCCAAGAACTTTGCAAAGACGTCCGACAGGGAACTCGTTCTTCGCCTGATTGATAAGCTGGAACCTCATCGACTTCCCTCCTTGGCGAAAAAAACTGTGGCCTTCTTCAGAATATCACGCTCTTGGCGGAGCACCTCATTCTCACGGCGAAGACGCTTCAGCTCGGCAACAATATCTTCATTGGTGTTCGCATC
>JANOXQ010000145.1:0-36081 GCA_031418495.1 Sphingomonadales bacterium | reverse complement strand
CGGAATTTAAGGGACGCGGAGAAAGGCACGCGCTGCGTGTGGGCGGGTATCGAGTTCAGTCATGCTCGCGGTCACCCTTGCCCATATATAGCTCGCGTCCGGTCTCGTCATAGACCTTGCTCATCTCGGCCATGCCTTCTTCAGCCTTCGCTATGGCTTCGGCTGACAGGTCCGCCTCCCCTGCCGCGATAAAGCCTTCGGCTGGCTGGTTCTGCAGCCGCGCGAACTCCCTCACCTCCTGGCTGATCTTCATCGAGCAAAACTTCGGCCCGCACATGCTGCAGAAATGCGCGGTTTTGGCGCCTTCTGCTGGCAGCGTCTGGTCGTGATATTGCTCCGCGGTGTCGGGGTCGAGGCTGAGGTTGAACTGGTCGCGCCATCTAAACTCAAACCGCGCCTTGCTCAGCGCGTCGTCGCGGACTTGCGCCGCCGGGTGGCCCTTGGCGAGGTCGGCGGCGTGGGCGGCCAGCTTATATGTCACAACGCCGACCTTCACATCGTCGCGGTCGGGCAGGCCCAGATGCTCCTTGGGCGTGACGTAACACAGCATCGCCGTGCCGTACCAGCCGATCATGGCTGCACCAATGCCGCTGGTGATATGGTCGTAACCCGGTGCGATGTCAGTCGTGAGCGGCCCGAGCGTGTAGAAGGGCGCTTCGCCGCACACTTCCAGCTGCTTGGTCATATTCTCCTTAATCTTGTGCATCGGCACATGGCCCGGCCCTTCGATCATCACCTGCACATCGGATTTCCACGCGCGGTGGGTAAGCTCGCCCAGCGTATAGAGCTCGGCAAATTGTGCTTCGTCATTGGCATCGGCGATTGATCCGGGGCGCAGGCCGTCGCCCAATGAATAAGCGATGTCATAGGCCTTCATGATTTCGGTGATATCGTCGAAATGATCGTAGAGGAACGACTCCTTGTGATGATAAAGACACCATTTCGCCATGATGCTGCCGCCGCGACTGACGATGCCCGTCATCCGCTTGGCAGCGAGCGGCACATAAGGCAGGCGCACGCCTGCATGGATGGTGAAATAGTCAACGCCCTGTTCGGCTTGCTCAATCAGCGTATCGCGGAACACTTCCCATGTCAGCGCTTCAGCGACGCCGCCGACTTTTTCCAGCGCTTGGTAGATCGGCACGGTGCCGATGGGGACTGGCGCGTTGCGGATGATCCATTCGCGGGTGTCGTGGATATTGCGGCCCGTGCTGAGATCCATGACGGTGTCCGCGCCCCAGCGGATCGACCAGACCATCTTATCGACTTCGGTGGCGACGTCGGATGCAACCGCGCTGTTGCCGATATTGGCGTTGATCTTGACGAGGAAATTGCGGCCGATGGCCATCGGTTCTGATTCAGGGTGGTTGATATTGTTGGGGATGATCGCGCGGCCCCGTGCGATTTCGTCGCGGACGAATTCGGGCGTGACGTAATCGGGGATTTCCGCGCCAAAGCTTTCGCCGTCACGGACATATTTGGCGAGGCGTTCGCGGCCCAGGTTTTCACGCTCAGCGACATATTCCATTTCGGGGGTGATGATGCCTTTGCGGGCATAATGCATCTGCGACACGTTCGCGCCGGGTTTTGCGCGCAGGGGCCGTTTGATGACGTTGGGGAATTGCGCGACGCCGCCACTGCGATCCGGGCCAAGCTGACCGTTATCCTCGGGGCGGGTTTCACGCGCGTCGTAGCTTTCGACGTCACCGCGCTGGGTGATCCAGTCACGACGGAGCTGCGCAAGGCCTTGGTTGATGTCGATCACCACATCAGGATCGGTATATGGCCCAGACGTATCATACACGCGGACGGGCGCATCATCGCAGTGCGGATCAAGATGAATTTCGCGCATCGCTACCCGAATGCCGCTGCCCGAATGCGCCGCGACATGGATTTTCTTGCTGCCGCGAATGGGGCCAGTGGTTACGCCGATTTCTACTTTAGTGGGGATATCTGCCATCGTCTCTCTCCATGTGCCGGAGAGAAAAGCGGTTGGGTTTCAGCCGCTCCCTCCCTCCGCCCGCATCAACGGGATCAGGTTCAGCGGGTCGCGGGCATTGCAGCACCGCCTCTCAGTCATTCTGATGTCCAACCGCGATGAATCGCTAGGACTGACTCCCCGGGGATGGCTAAGGCTTAAGCAGATTCGTTCAGAATGTATAGGCCAGTCCAACGCCGCCAAACCATTGGCCGCGATCACGCACAACAGGCGAACGCCCGAAATCGCCAAGCAAGCGCGCATAATTGCCAAGCGCGAACAACGAAAGCCCGCGCCGCAAATCGCCCGAAAGCGACAGATTGCTGAGCAATCCAAAGTTGATGTCTTTTATACCGCTGCCGGGATCATAGGCGGGGAGCGCACTGGCAAGGCTTTGTGCCCCGTCAACACCGAAATAGGTACGGCCATAACCCTTCCCCACATAATTGGCCGAAACCGACGCGCCGACGTACAGTTTCGTGCTGAGCGGCGTGGCATAGGCAAATGTCGGCGTGACGATCAGGCTATCATGCGTGCCCGTGACATCATGCGTCACCGCGACATCGAAGCTAAGCGTGTCAAAATCGGACGTGAAAACGCCGGTGCGGCTGATACCAATATCGCCGCCAAGCTCTACCGCCACATCAAGCTTGCCAAGCGCATTGATCTGGGGATCGCGCGTGCGTTTCCGGCTGGTGCGATTAAGCGTGACATGCGCAACCGGGCCAAGGATGAAGTCAATGCCCGTCGCCGCGCGCGGTCGAACCAGATCGACATAAAGCCCCGTGCCGACCGTTGAAAATGAAATTCCCGACACCGTCCCCCGGATCGCGGCGGCAGGAATAATGATATTATCCGACGCTCCCTCAAATCGCGGAACGCTCGCCACGCCGACGCCGATGGTAACACTATCACGTGGCGGCGCATCGCTTGCCACTTGTGCGAATGCAGCGGTTGGGAACAGGGCTGCGGCGAAGGCAAGATGGCGCAGGGCAGATGATGTCATGATGTGGGGCTTCCGGGATGTGGGCGGTAACATTGTATAACACGCGGTGGGAGGGTTAGTTCCTTTGCGGCTTCATTATGTTGGTTGGTAATGATATCAAATGCTTCCTTTTGTGATGGATTAAGTGAATGTCATTTGTGGTCTGTTTAGGTCAAAAAAGGATAGTTTTTATCCCTTTTCTATGCTATCAAAAATACAGTGTTTGAATATGATCCTGACAAAAGCGCTGCCAATCTGGCAAAGCATGGTATTAATTTTGAACAGGCGCAGGCGTTGTGGAACGATGATCAGCGGCTGACAATTGCAACGCATCCGGGCCAAAACGGCGAAGTACGGGCGCTAGTAATAGGTCTGATCGCAGACAAGCTGTGGTCAGCGGTGGTGACGCTGCGCGGTGACGCGATCCGGATTATCTCCGTCCGGCGATCGCGTGATGACGAGAAGGAACTTTATGATGGCCAAGACGATTAATGTCGAAGAATTTGACCGCAAGTTTGACGATGGAGAGTCGATACTCGATTATCTCGACCTTGCGACCGCACGGCGTGCGAAGGTGCCTGCCCAGCGTGTGAACGTCGATTTCCCTCCCCCTATGCTAACCAAGCTCGACGCCCACGCCCGCAAACGCGGGGTCACAAGGCAGGCGCTGATCAAGATGTGGTTGGCGGATCGGCTGGAGGCCGCAGGGTAAGCTGCTTTTATCAGCCGGATCAGGTTCAGCGGGTCGCGGACATTGCAGCAGCGCCTCTCATTCATGCGCGCCCTTGAGGATGGGAGAATGATAGAGCTTTAGTATGTAATCGGCAACACTTTTGCTTGGCGGAAGACGGGGAGAATGCCAGAAGGGCGTATGTATCCTGTGGCAGTAAACTTGAAAAACGTTCGATCTCAAAGTGCCCTAAGAGATTGGCTAAGGGATCAACCGTCAGTTTGCGCTCAGGTCATAATCGCGCGAGCGGCGCTCCGCACGGTGCCATTGCTTATGCTTGGACATCAAATAGCTGATTGGCTGATTTTTAGTGCACTGCCCGTTTTTAGAGCCACCTCCATTTGTTGGGCCGCACGCAGTTACTCCGAACATGACATGTCAGATGCAGCATTTCACGCCGCTCGTGCCAGCTTCCCATCTATCGACGAATCACACTATGCCATCGTCGCCATCCAAAGGGCAATTGACGCAGCAGCTCGGCACGAGAGTACCGCCAGTCGCATCGCGAGTAAAGCTATTGGCCCAGCGGTGAAGGACTCTACGGAGGCATGGATATCTCTCGATTCCGACTGCCACTGGATGGAGAGCCAAGTGGACGTGAACCCGAAAACGGCGTCGCGACGGTTGAACCGAAGGCCGCTTTGGACTCGAGGCGTTGGAGGTTTCCATCGAGATGGCTGGATCGAAATGTCGATTGAATTACAGAAAATCGACCCCAACTACTCCGTCTGGATCGACTGGTATGAACGCCGCATCCGGGGGGAGCGCGCTGCCTTCGACATCCCCAGCGACAAGTATAGAAAAGAGGACAAGAAAATCCTCCGCCGCATCGCCGAAGCGACCGATGAGGATTTCTGGGGCAAAGGCCATGAATATGTCAACGCCACGCTGAAAGGCTGGCTTGATGAGGCACGCGCACGGGTAGCTCCGCCGCCTGAACCCGAAACTCGGAATGTATCGGCGGTCTTATCGGCAGGCGGTCATATCTCAGCTTCGACGGAACGTGTTTGGCCGACCCCACCTCAAGACACGGGCGCAATCGCCTATAGTGTCAACGAACAGGGCAAGCTCGACCGGCTCCCCAATTCCGATCAAGTCCATCTGCGCGATGTGCCGGATCAGCGCCGCGCTTATGCTGACTTGCGCGAGGCGGCAGCGGAACTACTCGGCGAGGGGCAAAGACTTGGCCACCGACTGAAACGGGCGCTGGATCGGTTTCTCCAGTCGCTGCCCGATCATTTCGAAAATGCAGAGGCCTATCTTGTCTGGCGCGATGCCAACGCCCTGCGCCGGCTGCACAGTGCCCACCGAGAAGCAGCAAAAAGCATCGAGCCCGATGAGGCCAAGCTGGAACCGGTGGTCGCCGAAGGATTGGGCGGCTTGCTTGATCTCTTTAACAATTTCGCGTTTGCCGATGATGCGTTGCGCGCCAAAGATGAAGCGCGTATTTCTCTGCAAGAACGCAACAGCGCAGAAGCGGAAGCAACGGCCGCTATCCCGCTAGTGGGAGCGATTTTGGCCAATCCAGAAATTGTGACTTCCGAAGTGCTGGACGATATTGCAGCCGATGCCGAAAATGCCGAGCTGCCCTCCAATGATCCCTATGCAGATCAGTTTCTGGATCAATCCAACCGAACCAAGCGCAACTTGTTCGCAGCGTTGATCAGCAATACATGGGGAGCCGTAAAAGACGCAAATCCGCTTTTGCAAGGGCTTGCCGTAAATGCTGCTTACGATGGGATAAAACTGGCCACGACCGTTGTTGGCGGTATTGAATATGCGCCATTACTGGAATTTATTTCTGCGAACGCGCCAACTTTACAGCATTATGTCGCGATTGCCTTTCCCAACTTCGAGCATCTTCCCAGCCTGATCGAAAACCTGAAATTGCTCTGGGCAAAGCTACGGAATTGACCATCAACCCCACCCTGTTAAACGTTGGAAGCGAAAGCATCGTACGGGTTGCCTAAACCGTATTATATAGATAACACACCCCCCCCCATGCCCCACCTCTCCCTTTCCCAAATCCGCAAATCCTATGGCCGCAAAACGGTACTTGATGGGATCACGCAAGACTTTCCCATTGGCCTCACGCTCCTTATCGGGCCGAGTGGGGCTGGCAAATCGACTTTGCTGCGTTTGCTGGCGACGGCGGAAAAACCAAATAGCGGGACGATCGCTTGGGACGGAGCGGCGCTGCCTGCTGCGCGGTCAGCGTTGCGGCGGACGCTTGGTTATGCGCCGCAAGCGGTTGACCTGCCCGAAGATTTGACCGCGCGCGAATTTGCGCTCCACATGGCGTCGCTCAAGGGGCTTGATGCGGGCGCGGGCGATGCGCAGTTTGGGGCGATCACTGACGCGATTGGGCTTCACGCCGATATCAACAACCGTATCTCAACCTTTTCGGGTGGAATGCGTAGGCGGTTGATCTTTGCACAAGCCATGCTCGGCGCGCCGCAGATGCTTGCGCTGGATGAGCCGACAGCAGAACTTGACGGTGAGACTGCACGAAAGCTGAGTGCGCTTATCCTTGAGCGTGCCAAGCAAGCTGTGGTTGTGATGACGACGCACTTGGCCGACGAACTTACGCCAAATGCTGCGCAAGTGCTCCGCGTTGAGGCGGGCAAGGTCAGCCCGGCATGAGCGCAAGGGCCATCATGCGATCATCGTTCTTGACCAGTGTGCTGCGCTATCAGCGCAGTTGGGGGCTTTGGCTGCTCTTGCTCGTCGCCCCGGTTGGCGCGCGCTTCATGATTTCAGACGAAGATGGCAAGGGCATTGCGATTGCGATTGGCGATCATCTTCCCATCCTCACGTCACCAGTTCTAGGGGTGTGGCTTGGCATTGTGGTAACGACATTGCTGCTCCCAATTGGCTATATTTATCTGCGCGCAAACACGACGCGCAGACAGCCGTGGCAAATTGAGGAAGTGACGGCGGGATCGCGGATTGCGATTATGTTTGGGCGGTTCGGGGCTGATGTCGCGGTGCTGCTCGCGATGTTGGCGACGCTGACGGTTGCAGGCTGGTTCCTTGGCTGGTTAATGGTGAGCGGGCCGCTTAATCTTTGGCAGATCACTTATGCGCTTTGGATTGTCGCGGCCCCGGCACTGATCGGGCTGGCCGCGATCCGTATCGTCTTTGATGCCATCCCGTGGCTGCGCCGGGGCTTGGGCGATCTATGCTATTTCGTGCTGTGGATGACGTCGATCATCCTGCCCGCTGCGGTCGATGGGCAGGCATCAAGCCTTGCGACCAATATGTATGACTTCCCCGGCTTTATGCGCCCGCTGGTTGGGCCAAAACCAAGCGGCGATAATGATTTTGGCATTGGCGGCATTGATGTGAAACCCGGCAGGGTTCGGCTTGACGCAATGGCTGGGTTAGATGCGCCGGGCTATGCGGCATCGCGCGCGGCATGGGTGGGGATTGCTATACTGTTGGTTGTGCTTGCGGGTGCGATTTACCGACCTCATGCGCCCCCAAAACGGCCAACTGGGCAGGGCCGGATTGCACGTCTGTTGAGCGCAGGCCCGCCGCCGCCAGCAAACATAAATGCAATGCCCGCTGCGGCTGCGACGCTGCCATTACTCAAACTGATCATTGCCGAGTTTCGCCTGATCGGTGCTGGGCGAACGTTCCTCATTCTGGCGGGGCTTGCCGCAGCATCGGGTTTGGCTGCCGACTATCGCCATATCGGCAGTCCGGCGGTGCTTCTGTTACTTGTCTTTGCGCTTTCGGCCCACGCCGGGCGCAGCGAAGCGCGCGGCCTCCTCGCGCTTACGGGCACAGCGATGTTCCCCCCAATAGCAAGGCGGATTGCCTTTGTTGTGGCGGGGATTGCGTGGTCAATTGTTCTAGCCGTGCCAGCGGCAGCGATCCGCACATCGCCCGAACCACTTGGCCTCGCAGTGGCGACGGGGGCGATTGCTACATCGATCGCCATCGCTCTCAGCAGCATCAGCCGATCGGCTTTTGCCCCGCGTATAGTCCTGCTGATTATGTGGTACGGCTATTTTTCGTCGTGACTTTCTAGAAAACCACCCTCAAATCTCCTCAAGACGCTCCCGCGTTCGCTCGGATGGACTACCCCCGGTGTTGGGTTCGCCTTCGCGGTCGATCAGCATGATGTGGCATTCGGCATCGGCAAAGGGGCGGTGTTCGGTGCCTTTTGGCACGACGATCATTTCGCCTGCCTGCAACCGGCGGATACCATCGCGGAATTCAATGCCAAGTTCGCCTGAAATGACGAGAAACAGCTCGTCAGTCTCCGCATGGCTATGCCAAGTGAAATCGCCAAGCAGTTTGGCAAGCCGAACTTCATTGCCATTATAGCGGCCCGCAATGCGCGGGTTCCAATGATCGGAAAAACGCGCCAGCTTTTCAGAGAGTGAAATGACGTTCGGGGCGGACATAGGGCGCTTCGCCTCAAAAATAATATTTCATCTTGACGGGTATCTTCACATCGCCCTGCCCTACGCTCACTTCAACCGCCGAAAACTTTGGTGGGCCGAAAGTAATTTTGGGATTGCGGGAAAAGCCAAAGCCTTCGCGCGGGATGAGGATTGCCTTGTCGAGGCGGCCATTGGCATTTTCATCGTGAACAAGGCTGATGGCATAGTTGCCCGGCGCAAGTCCTTTGACTTCAATCGCACCAGCTTTGTTCGCAAAAACCCGCATCAAACGCGAATCTTTGCCGCCTTCGCAGTCCGGAAAACTTGCTGGGTTGGCGGTCAGGCAGACAAGAATAATGCCTTTGGTTGACCGCAGACCGGCAACATCAATTTCAAGGGTGGAGTTCGGCACCGATGCCTTGAGGCTCGCTCCCGTCACGCTCGCTGCTGCTAGCTGCGACTGTCCTTCCGCCGCGAGCACCCCTGCGCTCATGCTCAAAAGTGCCAAGCCCGCGATCCGTGCCGCAGAGCCGATCCCAAAATCGGAAATATAGGCCATAATTGCAACGATACTCCTGATGATGACGGTGATGATGTGATGCCGTTATCACCCAACCCCCTAACGCCCCGTTAACCATGCGCTTTGGAAACATATCCCACCCCATATGGTTGGTAATGCCCATAACGGTCATGATCATCAAAACAAGCCCTAGGGCACCGACATGGATAGGTACGCACAAAACCAACGCAGGGATGATCACCGCCCCAGATAAAGCCTCCCAAGGGTGAAAAGACATTGCCGCCCATGCCGTCGGCGGCCTGCTATCATGATGAACGGCGTGCGCTAGCTTAAACCAATAGGGCCGGTGCATCAGGCGGTGCGTCCAGTAAAACCAAGTGTCATGCACAAAGAGATAGATGAACACCGATAGCGGCAGATACCACAGCGGATAATCGCTGGCGCTCTCATAAATCCCAGTCCACCCCCAGTTTTGCCACGCCCACATGACAAGCCCCGCAGGCACGCCGTAAATTGCCGCACTGGCGAGTGACCAGAAAATCTCACGCCGGATTTGGGGCTGTAGCGCATCATAAAGGCCGGGATGGCGCCGCTGAGTGATCCAAGCGAACACGCCGCTGGTGATCAGATAACGGACGCCAACGATCAGCGTCATCGAAAGCGCGGCGGCTAGGATAGGGACAATTGTCATCACTAAAACCTTTAGGGCATTCGGTATCATGTGCAAAGCTAGGATAATTGCTTTGCCTGCTCTAACTGATCTAGGAACAATAATTCGTTAGCGACTGCGGAAACCCGCCTTTTCGCTGAACTGCGAAAGGGAGAATGATGGCGATTGGTATTGCTAAGGCGGATGCTGGCGCGCTGCCGCTCTCAGTACGACTTGGCTACGGCGCTGGCGATTTTGGCTTCAACCTCTTTTTCACAACAGCCAGCCTCTATCTGCTGTTTTATTATACTGATGTTCTTGGCCTTTCGCCCGCGACCGCTGGCTGGGTGTTTGCTGGCGCGCTGATCTGGGACGCACTATTTGATCCGGTCATGGGCTATGTTGCCACCAAAACGCGAACGCGCTGGGGGCGCTATCGGCCCTATTTGCTGTTTGGCGGTATACCGCTCGCCATTTCATGGACGCTCATGTTTTTGCCGGTTGCGTTTGAGGGCACGGCGCTGGTTGTATTTGCCGCCGCAACGCATGTGCTGTTTCGAAGCTGTTATGCCGTTGTTTCAATGCCGTATCTTGCGCTTTCGGCGGTGATGACGTCAAGCAGTGACGAGCGCGGCCTTCTTGCGAGCATCCGAATGCTCTTTGCTGCGACGTGCGGACTGCTCTGCGCCTTTTTCACGCTTAAGTTCGTCGCGCTGCTCGGCGGCGGGCGTGAGGGATTTTTCTGGGTATCGATAATTTACGGCGCCTTAGCCTGCGTGATGTTTTTCATCGTTTTTCGCTCAGTAAGCGAAGAGGCGATTTCGCCCGATGAACCGGCACCAAACTTGCGACAGACGCTGATCATGGTGCGCAGCAACCGCGCCTTTTGGATTGTCTGTGCGGCGATGCTGCTTGGTGGAATTGGTGGGACCGTCGCCAATAAAATGCTGCCCTATTATTTCAAATATGCACTTGATCGTGAAGATTTGATCGGCCCGGCGCTTGGCGCTTCGGCACTTGCAATCATGATCTCAATCCCGGTGTGGAGCTGGGTGATGAAACGCTGGTCAAAACGGGCGATGTGGATTTTGGGCATGGTGATTGGCGTAACCGGCTATACGCTATTCTGGTTTGCGCCCGCCGACCCTAAGTTTCTGATCCCAGTCCTCATGATCATGGGGTTTGGCGGCGGCGCAGGTTATATCGGCTTTTGGGCGATGATGCCCGATACGGTTGAATATGGCGAATGGCGAACTGGCTTCAGATCAGAGGGCGGCATTTTCGGGATCGTAACGCTCATTCAAAAGGCAGCACTAGGGCTTGCAGCCGCAGCACTTGGTGAGCTTCTTGGCGTGATCGGCTATGTCGCAAACCAGCCGCAAAGCGCCGGAACGCTTTGGAATATGAAAGCAATCATGATCATCGGCCCCGCCTGTCTGGCGACGGCGACGGCTGTGGTGATCGGCTTTTATCCGCTCTCTTCAGACCTTCACGGCAGATTGGTGCGGGCGCTTGATTACAGACGAAAGCGAATGGCCTGAACCGAGGCATAAAAATAGGGCCGTCCTGCCGAAGCAAGACGACCCCATTTTCAATTCAGCTCTGGTTTAGTTGCAACCAGCTAGTTTGACACTGGCGATACGCGTGTTCCAATTGAAGCTGCCATTGGCCTTCAGATATTCACTCGTGAACCAGAAGGTGCAGTTATCAACCGGATCAACCGTCATCGACGAATAATCGCCCCAGCGGCTTAGGCCGCCAGTTTGAACGCCCGTGCCGGTGATGATCCGATTTTCAACGCCAAGCGTACCAGCGGCATCGGTTGGCGCGCGTGCGGCGACGTTAATGCTTGGACGAATCGAGGTGGTTGTGCGCTTCGAGATACTATAGCCAAGCAGGAAGTTACCGTTCTTGTCCTGAGCCATCGCACCCATCCAGCGTGTCGCCGTCGTTGGCGCATAAGTGCCCTGCTGGAAAATCACGGGTGCAGCCGCGCCGGGATTACGGATTTCATACCAACGCACACCAGTAGAAATCGAATGGTTTGCAACCAACGATTCACGACCATCTGGGTACATGCGGTATGACAAGCGTGACATCATACGATCACCAAGCCCGTCAAGGTTAGTGCCTGGGCTTGGCTGACGCACACAAGTGCCCGTTGCCGAACAAAGCTCAGTATAAGCCGCCACCGGGATGAGCGTCGGGCCAGTAAAGGTCGTCAGCGCCGGGGTGGCGAAATTGGCCTTGAACTTATACAGGCTCAGGCTGTTATTGGTGCCAGCGCGGAGACCAAGCAGGTAGTTTGGCGAACCAGCAGCCACCGGCGAACTGCCATCGGGATCCGAAGGTAGCAGGCTGAAGTCGCTGGTTGCAGGAAGCGTGAAGCATTGCTGCGTGGCTGAGAGGCCCGCAATCATTCTTGCCCGATCATAGGCGCACGCCCGTGTGCCAACAAACGCTGTCAACGCCGCATTGAACACGTTGAACGTGAAATAATAGGCATCAGGATGAACTGCGAACTTTGGATAATCGGGGAAATCGTTATAGCTGAAGGCATAACGATTATAGCCGCCGGTTGCATCTGCCGTCTGTGAAACGGCAACACATTCAAAGAATGGGGCAGCTGAAGGCGAAACCGCGAACTGGGTAATCACCCAGCGCTGGGCAGCGGCATCAAAATTGACGATCGGATCGCCATCATTGGCGGTTTGACATTTGCCGCCAAAACCAGCGAAAAGCGATTGGGTCGAAGCCGGGCCCATAACAAGCGCGCCAGTTGCTTTGTTGTAGACAGCAAATGATGAACCGTTGACGATCTGGACATATTGCGTTGAGCCAACCGCGCCGTGCGTGTCTGGTGGAGCAGAGTTGACAGTGAAGCCCGCAACGCCGTTGCCAAGTCCATCAAAATTCCGACCGATGGTTGCTGTTGGAGCGAGCGGGCCGCCGACTTTGCTTGTAAATTCGGTTTTGACCGAAGTCTGAACGACCTGATCAACCACTTCGGCCTTAGGAATACCTGTGTAAGGGCGTGGGCGTGGCAAGCCACGGCTTTCGCGGATGCGCAGTTCCTTCGAAGGCGCGATCAGCACGTCTTTAAGGCTTGGCAGAACGTCACGCTGAACTTCCTGACGGATTTCCATCTTGAGCTGGCTGACTGCTACTGCTTCCTCTTGCGCCTTTTGCAGGTCACTTTTTTGCGCCATTGCAGACGCGGGTAGCGCCATTGCCGTTGTCACCGCGAGGATAATTATAAACTGTCTATGATTTTTCATGCGACAAAACCTCTTCCATGTAAATTTATGATTGTGCTGTGGGTAGGGGATTAGCCAAAGCGGGCATAGTCAGTCATAATATCGAAAGCGGCGCAATCATTAATTAACCATTAACTGCAGATTTATTTTTTTATCCCAAATCATTCTAATTTACGTAATTTTATTACAGAATTATATGCATAAAAAGCATAAAAATTTATCGACTGGAGTGATAGAGTATTTCGGGCTTGCACCCCTGCTAGCCACCCGAAGAAACGGCCGCCCCGGATTACCAGAGCGGCCGCCTCATTCGTCACGTAGTTTGCTTAGTTGCAGCCAGCGAGCTTGATGCTGGCAACGCGGGTGTTCCAATTGAAGCTCCCGGTCGTCTTCATATATTCTGAAGTGAACCAGAAGGTGCAGTTATCAACTGGATCAACTGTCATTGAGGCATAGTCACCCCAACGTGTCAGACCAGCATTTTGAACACCTGCGCCAGCAATGATCGTGCTTTCGGGCCCAAGCAGTCCGGCAGTATCGGTAGGCGTACGTGCCGCGAACCGAAGGCTCGGACGAATGCCATTCGCGCTTGATGAAGCGCTGTAGCCGATACCGAAATTGCCATTCTTATCCTGCGCCATTGCACCGAGCCAGCGCGTTGTGCTGCTTGGAGCGAACGTGCCCTGCTGGAAAATCACAGGCGATGCCGCATCAGGGTTGCGGATTTCATACCAGCGAAGCCCGGTGGATACCGCATGTGAGGTTACGAGCGATACACGACCATCGGCATAACGACGATAAGACAAACGTGATGACAAACGATCACCAAGCGAGTCAAGCTGAGTAGTTGTCCCTGGCTGAGTAACACAAGTACCTGTTGCTGAGCATAGTTCAGTATAGGCCGCAACCGGAATGAGCGTTGGCCCGGTGAAGGTCGTAAGTGCCGAATTGGCAAAATTCGCCTTGAACTTATACATCGCAAGCGAAGTAGCGCGCTTAGCAATCATATAGTTTGGCGAACCCGGTGCGACACTTGAGCTGCCATCAGGATCGGATGGCAGCAGGCCAAAATCACTCGTTGGCGCAAGAGTAAAGCACTGTTGCGTTGCCGCAAGACCTTGCAGCATTTTTGCGCGATCATAAGCACATGCGCGCGAACCCACGAAGGCTGTTGCCGCTGCATTAAACACGTTGAACGTGAAGTAATAAGCATCGGGATGTACCGCAAACTTGGGGAAATCTGGAAAGTCGTTATAGCTAAATGCATAACGATTGTAGGCGCCAGTGGCATCCGCTGTCTGAGAAACGGCAACACATTCCAAGAATGGCGCAGAACGCGGCGAAACCGCAAATTGACTGATTACCCAACGCTGTGCCGCTGCGTCAAAGTTGACAATTGGATCGCCGTCATTGGCGGTCTGACATTTGCCACCAAAACCTGACCAAAGCGAATTGGTTGACGTTGGCCCAAGCACAAGCGCGCCTGTCGATTTATTATAAACCGCAAACGCTGAGCCGTTGACGATCTGAACATATTGGGTTGTGCCAACCGCACCGTGCGTGTCTGGCGGAGCGGAGTTGACTGTGAAGCCTGCAACGCCGTTGCCCAGCCCGTCAAAGTTACGACCGATCGTTGGGGTAGGAAAAAGAGGGCCGCCTGCTTTGCTGGTCGTCTGAACTGGAATTGAGATCTGGGTTACGGGATCGACTACTTCCGGCTGCGGAATGCCAGTATAGGGGCGTGGACGTGGCAAGCCTTTGGATTCGCGAATACGGCGATCCTTTGACGGTGCAACGGCAACGTCCTTAAGGCTTGGTAGAAAATCGCGCTGTACTTCGCTGCTCTCTACCATTTTACCAATCGGTGCCTGTTCTTGAGGCGCATCCTTCGTCTGCGCGCTGGCAAACGACGGAAGCGTAACCGCCGCCGTGGCGGCGACGATACTAATTATATGCGTGTGTTTTCTCATGCGACTTAACCTTTCATAGGTTTTCCGGGGGAGACCCGATAACATCGAGCCAGCACCTATTCAGACATATATGGTTAACAGACGCAATCATTAATTTCATGTTCATGAAATAAAATCGGATCAAAACAATTGAAAGCGGCTGATACATCCCGCCCGCGCGGCAAACCGTGCGACGCCTTCGATCAACAGAATTTGATCAAATTGCCCCACACCCGCAGGTTCAACGCAGCTTTATCGAAGCCAATCTTTTCTCAATACCACGCCATAGTGCCGCGAACGATTCGCCCGCTGGTGACGTTGCAGCATAAGTCCCAACCGGTGCGCGCCGCACCCCCATTTGTTCAATTGCGCTTGCCATCGGAATTATCGGCCAATTTGGGGCTTCGGCCAGAGCTTTAAGATGAAGCGCACGCCTCCGGTCAACCATCGAAAAGACGGGTAGGATCGGCGCATGTCCCTTATGTTCACGGTCAAGATGACTGATGACTTCGGCAAGCGCGCGCTGTGACAGTGGCGAAGGGATGACGGGAACGGTGATAATATCCGCCGCGCGCATCACCTGTTCACTCGTTTCAGTGAGGCCGGGCGGGCAATCAAGGATGATACGATCATAGCGCTTACGCATATCCTCAAGCAGTTTGGACAGCCGCTTCTTTTTACCCATCGTGAACAACAGCCGGTCAAGCCCGCGTAGTGACGTATCAGCGGCGAGCAAGCTAAGCCGTTCAATCGCGGTTGGTGTGATCAGTGTGTCAGGTGCCACATCCTTCGCGAATACCGCCTGCGCTGATCCCTTCGCCTTGCTATCAACACCGAGCAGGAAACTTGCCGCACTTTGCGGATCAAGATCCCAAAGCAATGTCCGCCGCGAAGATTGGATCGCCGAACTCCAGGCAAGGTTAACCGCAAGCGTGGTCTTCCCCACCCCGCCTTTCAAACTGTACACCGCAATCACCGCCATATTCTCGCTCATGACGATGGTTTATGACAGTTATACGTCAGGTCAAGTTTTGCTCGTTTCAGGGCCGATCAACCAGCGTGAAACATAGAGCGCGAGTGTCGCGCCGATCAGTTGCGCGATGATGAAACCAATCACACCATCAGGCCGGATGCCCGCAAATGTATCGGTCAGCGCGCGCGCAATCGTCACCGCCGGATTGGCAAAATTGGTTGACGAGGTGAACCAATAACCCGCGACCACCCACATCGCGACAAGTGCTGGCACTGCCTCGGGCTTATGCCGGATGCCAACGATGATCGTCATCAGCAGGCCGAAGGTGGCAACGACTTCGGAAAACCACTGCGCCGGGCCAACGCGGGCGTGGCTGCTGACCTGAACCGGATCAAGTTCAAACATCACATGCGCGATGATAACGCCGACAATTGCGGCAATAACCTGCACGATGATGTAAGGAATTTTCTCCGCCTTGGGCGCGAGGAGCATCGTGACAGCGGGGTTAAACTGCGCGCCCGAAATTGGCCCTAGCAATGTGATCAACACATAAAGCATCGCCCCAGTCGCCGCCGTGTTGCCAAGCAGCGCAACCGCATCATTCCCGGCGGATAGCTGCTGCGCCATGATGCCCGAACCAACCACGGTTGCGAGCAGCAACGCCGTTCCAATCGCCTCAGCGGCGAGCTTGCGTACCAATGTCATTGTGTCAGTTTTTTCCGATTGCATTGAGTTTAGTTTGCAAACTGAGTCGATCAATTTCGGCGATCGGTAGCGCGACAAACGGCCCGATCCTATTGCTGAGCATTCGATAAGTGTCATTGAACGCAACTGCGATTTCAGCGGCACTGCCAACCACTGCAGCAGGATCAGGCAACCCCCAATGCGCACTCATCGGCTGGCCGGGCCAGACGGGGCACACTTCGTTCGCGGCATTATCACAGACCGTAAAAACGAAATCAAGCTTTGGTGCGTCAGGCCTTGAGAACTCCTCCCAGCTTTTGGAGCGGAAGTCTTTTGTATTGTGGTTTAGCAATTCGAGGACGCGGATTGCGGCGGGATGCACTTCACCCTTTGGCATACTCCCAGCGCTAAAGGCGTTGAATTTATCGCCCCCCATCCGCTGCAAAATTGCCTCGGCAATGATACTGCGCGCCGAATTGCCGGTGCAGAGAAATAAAACGTTGTAAGGCATCGCAGCCTCCTAAGCTGAGCGTATGACAGATATGTGACGGATCAACAGCAACCGCCCGAACGGATAACGGGTGCCGCCTCAATTGCCGGAGTGCAGCATGTCCCCACGATGGCATTGGCTGACTCAAGCGTATCGATGGGTGCGTTATCGCCGTAGACGGTGGCTTCCCCATTCGTCAGGAAGGTTTCCCAGACAATGCCATCGGGATCAGCGATCCAGCTTTTTTCGGATTTGGCATAGCAGCAGGTGGTTGCGCCTTCTTCAAGCACGGGGCGGTCTGCTGCGCGAAGACGGGCATAGACCTCTGCCAGTTCAACCGGGCTTTCTGCCTGAATCCCGACATGCTCAATCCCGCGCGCGGCGTGGCCATTGGATGAGATCGCAAAATTGACGCGCGGATCATCAAGCATCCACTTGGCGTAGTCAGACTTCACCACAGTCGGTTCAGCCGCGAACAATGTCGTGTAAAAAGCGATTGAGGCATCGAGATTTTCGACGCCAAGGTGAACGTGGAAGCGTTTCATGCAACTTGACTTTCTTCAGTGGTGGAACAGGTGGAAGAACTTGCGCAATTCGCATCGCCCGCGCAGCAATTCTCCATGAGATAGCCAACAAGCGCACTCATAGCGGCGTAGTCAGCTGAATAAATGAGCGAACGTCCTCGCCGCAGCCGCTGGACAATCCCTGCGCGCTCCATATGCGCCAAATGAAATGAAAGCGAAGAGGCCGGTACATCGAGCGCTGTCGCAATTGCGCCTGCTGACATGCCACTTTCGCCCGCCTGAACAAGCAATCGAAACAACGCAAGGCGATGCTCCTGCGCGAGCGCACCCAGCGCTTCAATCACTTTGACGGCAGCTTGATCCATGCGAGCATCCCCAATTATTCGATAATTGTGGAAATATCAAACTATTATCATCGTGTCAATTTCATTTCGAGATTTATCGAATCATTTTTGCGCCCCATTACGCAAACTCGCTAATGACAGACATGTAAATAATTCTTATTTATTTACATGTCTGTCAGTACCTTCACTCAATGTTCCCAAACAATATCATATATAAATCAACCGAAATTTAATAACCTAATTCAATATGGCAATAATATTAAAATATATTAATAAATAAATCTGATGTATATTTTTGAATAGTGATTCTCTTGGAGATTCTGCACTGCGAAGCTAGGGTGAAATATTTTTGAACGCTGCGCTTGACATAAAATAGCAACGATGTTTACCCATGTGGCAAAGGGGTAAAAGCCTCTCATTAACTCTTCCGGGATATTCGCTCCATGACACTCGAAAATGCGCCAGATAACGCAACGCTTGAAAATGCTCAGGATTACTATGGTAATATCCTTGAAGGCAGCGTTGATCTGAAAACCGATGCCTGCGCCACAATCGCAGCCCCGCCGCCTGCCGTGCGCAAGGCGCTCGCCAATGTGCATTCTGAGGTAAAGGCGCGCTATTACGGTTGTGGGCTTGTGTTTCCGCAGTCTGTCGAAGGTTGCCATGTGCTTGACCTGGGCAGCGGTGCTGGCCAAGATGCTTATATCATGGCGCAGCTCGTTGGTGAGAACGGCAGCGTAACCGGCGTTGACGCCACCCCGCAACAGCTTGAAATTGCCAACCGTCACATCGAATGGCACCGCGAGAAATTCGGCTATGCCAAATCGAATGTAACCTTCGTTGAAGGCGATATCGAAAAACTCGGCGAACTTGGCCTTGCCGAGGGCAGCTTTGACGTGATCATTTCGAATTGCGTGATCAATTTGGTATCTGACAAAGAAGCAGTGTTCCGTGCCGCGCACAAGCTGCTCAAGACAGGTGGCGAACTCTTTTTCTCGGATGTCTATTCGGACAAGCGCGTGCCCGCTGCACTTTTGAATGATCCGGTTCTCCACGGCGAATGTCTTTCGGGCGCACTTTATTGGGGTGACTTTGGTCGTATTGCTAAGGCCGCTGGTTTTGGCGATCCACGCCTTTGCACTGATCGTCCGCTTGGCATCGGCGATGCAGCGATTGCAGCCAAACTTGACGGTATCAACTTCTTCTCGGCGACGTACCGGCTGTTTAAGCTCGATGGGCTTGAGCCTGAATGCGAAGATTATGGCCAGTCGGTGCGTTACCTTGGCACAGTTGCCGGTTCAGAGCGCGTGTTTGATCTTGATGGCCATCATGCGATTGAAAAGGGCCGGATGTTCAACGTCTGCGGCAATAGCTGGAAGATGTTGGCTGACACCCGCTTTGCGCCGCACTTCGAATTCTTTGGCGATTTCAGCCACCATTACGGTGTCTTCCCCGGTTGCGGCGCAACAACGCCTTATAAGATGGTCTCAGAGGGTGGCGAGCCGCTAGCTTCGGGCTGCTGCTGAACGATTAAGTCCCTGTGCTGGCCATCGCTAGCACAGGGGTTTTCAAGGTCTGCAAAAATGCCGCTACGTCCGCAGCGCTCTGATCAGCGACTTCCTCCATCGGGATATGCCCAACCTTTGGATAGATGATCAGCCGCGATTCCGGAATGACATCGGCAAACCATTTGGCTGATTTGACCGGGATCAGATTATCCTCCTCACCCCACAGGATCAGCGTTGGAATTTTGAGCGTCGCTAGCTTCTCCTTGGTCGCGGGGTGATTATTGTGCGTGTAGGAAAAACGCTTGATCGTCGCCTCACGGTTGCCGGGATAGCGCAGCAATTCCCAATAGCGATCAATTGCCGCTGGCGTAGCTAATGATTTTACACTGACCGAGGTTTTGAAACTCGATTCAATCATTGATCGTGGCGTGATGATTTTGGCAATATCACGCAGCACAGGCATCCGCGCGATCCTGAATCCAATCGGCGCCTTCCTCGCCTCCCAGCGCGGCGCGCCAGCAGCATCAACAAGGATCATGGCCTCGACCTTCTCAGGATGCGCAAGTGCATACATCCACGTGACCCCACCGCCCATCGAATTGCCGCCGATGGTAGCACGGTCAATGCCGAGTTTGATCATCACCTTATCAACGACATCGACAAAGATCGGATAGTCATAATCTCCGCTTGGATGCGTTCCGGTAAGGCCGTGTCCGGGGAGATCAAGCGACACGATCCGGTACTGCCCCCCAAGCCGCTTCACCCAAGGCTCCCAAGTATGGAGCGAGGAATTTGACCCGTGGATGAGGACGATCACCGGCCCATAGCGCCGCCCCTCATCGCGGACATGAACGGTGAGGCCGGGCTGAAGGGTGATAAATTGTGAGGCACCCCCGCCATATTTGGTCTTCATCGCCTGCGCATCAGTGTCGGGCGTGTAGCCAATGGCGAGACCGCCGATCAGCAGCAGCGCGATAATTCCGAACAGCCATTTGAAGATGCGTTTCATTGTTCATCAGCCCCCTGCGTTTCAATAAAAAGGGGTAGCACTCGGCTACCCCTTTTTACAAATGACATTTGCGTTAGCGGAACTGATTAGAAGCGTATTCCAAAACCCAGCAAGCCCTGATTGCGTGTGAAGCCGCCTTCATAATTGGAATAGCGATATTCGATCTTGGCATAGGCGCGCTTGCCGATATCGCGCTCAATGCCGAAACCAACGCGGTACCCATCGGCACTTGCGGAATCGCTAATGCGCACAGGCGGGCCAACTAATGGAACCGTGTTGACAACCGCTTTCACGCGCAAATTTGTATAGCCCCCCAGAGCATAAACCTTTGTCTTGCCGTCGCCAATGCCTGTACCGACCCGAACATTCACGTTTATATCGCGATTGGCCTTTATAGTGGCGGTAACGCCTTGAGCCACTGGCCCAATACGGTTGCTAATATTACTTTCATCAACATTGGCTTCAACACCGATAAATGTCTTGTCATTGATCGAAAAATCATAACCAAGGCCAATCCCGCCAAACCCATCTTCAGATGATGAGGAATCGCGGCGATCAAGCGCGTCAAAACCGATGTGCAATTCGGCACGAGCGCCTTCGGCGTGTGCCGTGCCTGTTGCGCTGGCGACGGCTATGAGGCCAAAGAGTGTCTTACGCATGATATCTCCTTAAATGATGTAAATTTACCTTCTCACTGCTAATTGCGAGATTCTGAACATCAGATAAATGACTTACATCACAAAGACTATTTGTGCGGAAGTGCGGCAATCTTGCATCACTGTCCAAACACACGTTCAAAAATCGTATCGACGTGTTTGAAATGATAGCCCAGATCAAACTTGTCCTCAATTTCAGCAACCGACAGTGCCGCCGTTACTTCGGTGTCACCTTTGAGCAATTCCATCAGCGAGAGCGCACCATCTGAATCCCACACTTTCATCGCGTTGCGCTGCACCAGTCGATACGCGTCTTCGCGGCTAACCCCGGCCTGCGTCAGCGCAAGGAGAACGCGCTGCGAATGCACAAGCCCGCCCATCTTATCCAAATTCTTCTGCATCCGTGCCGGGTAAACCAGCAGCTTCTCAATCACTCCAGTCAGCCGGTGGAGCGCGAAATCGAGCGTGATCGTAGCGTCAGGCCCAATGTAACGCTCGACTGAGGAATGCGAGATATCGCGCTCATGCCACAGCGCGACATTTTCGAGCGCTGGCGTCACATAGCCGCGCACCATGCGCGCAAGACCAGTGAGGTTTTCAGTCAGCACCGGATTGCGCTTGTGCGGCATTGCGCTTGAACCCTTTTGGCCGGGCGAGAAATATTCCTCTGCTTCCAAAACTTCTGTGCGCTGCAAATGGCGGATTTCTGTCGCAAGCCGCTCAACCGATGACGCAATCACGCCAAGCGTAGCAAAATACATCGCATGGCGATCTCGCGGGATCACCTGCGTTGAAACGGGTTCGATAGTCAGGCCGAGCTTGGCAGCAACATGAGCTTCAACCGCTGGATCAATGTTAGCGAAGGTGCCAACCGCGCCCGAAATCGCACAAGTGGCAATATCAGCACGCGCTGCGATCAGCCGGGTTTTGCACCGTGCGAATTCAGCATAGGCTTCGGCCATTTTAAGCCCAAACGTAACAGGTTCGGCGTGAATGCCGTGACTACGCCCGATGCACGGCGTCATCTTATATTCAAAAGCACGTGTTTTGAGCGCATCGAGCAGCATGTCGAGATCATCAAGCAAGATATCTGTTGCGCGCGCCAATTGCACAGCAAGACAAGTGTCGAGCACGTCCGAACTCGTCATGCCCTGATGCATAAACCGCGCTGGCTCTCCCACATGTTCAGCAACATTAGTAAGGAAGGCAATGACGTCATGTTTGACTTCAGCCTCGATCGCATCGATTCGTTCAACCTCAAAAGCACCCTTCTCCCAGATCGCCGCTGCTGCTTCTTTTGGTACAACACCCAAATCGGCCAGCGCGTCGGTTGCATAGGCTTCAATCTCAAACCAGATGCGAAATTTGGTTTCTGGTGCCCAGATGTTAACCATGTCTGCGCGCGAATAACGGGGAATCATGACTATATTTACTTTCAATGTTGGGCGCTCGTCGATGCCGTAGCAGCGTGTAAGCGGCCTTGCCAGTCGGAAGCATAATAGCCCAGAAATCCGCCACGAACGCTACAAACCATCCCATTATGAGACATAAGAATTTTGACCGATTCGCGGCTTGACTCATTGCCCAAGTCTAACCAAACATTAACAAATCGTTATAGGACTCAAATATGAGTCGGGCGGTTAACATTTATGCCAAAACTAACATTTGGAGATCGATAGTGGACAGGGAAATTACCAAGCCGCGTATGCGGAAAATGGCGGTATTGGCCGCATCAGTAATGATGGCGATGTCGCCAGTCAGTGCGTTTGCAGCAACAGTGCTTATAAACAGCTTCGTTGCCACATCGGATCGCGACACGCGCGGCCTCGGCATCGGCCTTCAGCCACCAGATGTGAACGGCACAGTTGGCACAACCCAGTTCGCTCAGCTTCAGAACGGCAGCTTTGCGGCTTATGACAAGAACACTGGCGCACTACTTGCTCCGCGCATTACCGATAGCCAATTCTTCCAGCGTGCTGGTGGTGAAGCAACCGGCGGCGACGTTCGCATCCTGTTTGATCCCAATGCAAGCCGCTGGGTTGCTATTGGTTTTGGTACGCCGGGCAACCGCATTCAGGTAGCCGTTTCGGATACTGCTGATGTGCTTGGAACATTCCGCGCCGTAGCGTTCAACGGACTGTCTGGTAGCCCGAACCAGATTAACGGTGTTGCTGATTATCCAACGCTTTCGCTCGCAGGGGATCGTTTGGTTATTGGCACCAATAACTTCTTCGCAACCGTTGCTGGTGGCCCACGTAACTTTCAGGGGACAACCGTAAACTCGCTTTCGCTTGCCAGCCTTTACGCGGCTGGTGGCCCAACAACTAACGATCTTCGTCAGTTTGATACGCCTTTCCCTGCGGGTGATAATGGATTTGCCATTCAAGGCGTTGGCCGTGCGCCAAACGGGAATGGTGGATTTGATGTTCTTGCACGCGGTGCAACAACGCGCGATCTCGTGACTTATAGTTTTGATGCCAATGGCGTTAAATCGACGACACGTTTGATCGGTGCCACGCCTACTAATGGCAACCGGCCCGGCCGCCAGCCTGATCTTCTCAACACTGGCAATGCGCGCGTTGTAGACACATTGGATGATCGTATTTCATCGAGCGTCTTTGCTGTTTCGGGCAAAATTTATTCGGTGCGCACTGTAACGATACCTGGCCAAGATCACACTGTCGTTCGTATCACGGTTCTTGATGATGCGACCAAAGCCCTCTTGTCAGAAACTGACATTACTGGTCCAGACGATACATATGATTTCTACGAAGGCTCACTCGCTGTAAACAGCCGTGGCGAATTCGTGGTTGGCTATGTCCGTTCAGGCGATGCAAGTCACCCTATTGATGGCAACATTAGCATTTTTGCGCGTTCATACGCAACCAACGCAAACGGCACAATCCGCTCAACCAGTGGAGACATTTTGATCAAGCAGAGCCCAGTTGATGATTATCATCTTGGTTCGCCACAGGGTCAGCCAGCGGCTGGTCGTCAGCGCTTCGGTGATTATAGCTCGGTTTCGCTCGATCCAACGAACGATAACCGCTTCTATGTCATCAATGAGTTTGCTGACTTCTTCAATAATGCCGCTGGTGGAAATCCAGCAGGTAGCGGTTTTGCCCGCTTCGGCACCTTCGTCGGCATCATTGGCATCAATCAAGCCGTTGGTGGCGGGGTTCCTGAGCCAGCAACATGGGCGATGATGATCACAGGCTTCGGCTTTGTGGGTGGTGCAGTGCGCCGTCGTCGTACTATGGTAAAGGCAGTAACAGCTTAATCGCTGGTACATAGTCTTAACCTTAAAAAGGCGGGCGGGGCAGATATGCTTCGTCCGCCTTTTTATTATGGCAACACCGCCGACGGCTTAAAGGAACCAGAACATGCAATCAGTTTTCAAAATTGGGCTATTGGCAACAAGTATTGGGATGATGATTATGACAGCATCAGCTTCGGGCGCGGCGGCAAAACCAAGAATGTTAAGTGGTAGTTGGGGCGGAGATCGGATGAATCTCGCAATGAGTGCAACTGGTGGCCAGATAAGTATGGATTGCGCTAGCGGAGTTATTAAGGGTAAAATTATTCCTGATGCCAAAGGCAGATTTACTGCACGCGGTACATTTGATCAGGAGTATGGTGGCCCAACACGTGCAGAAGATTTCGCAGCCAAGGGTAAGCCAGCAGTCTTTCGTGGTCAGATTGTCGGCGATACATTAAGGCTTGCAATCTTGGCGAACGGCGCTGCCAAACCACAAAATTATGTTCTGCATCAGGGGCATAGCGAGAAGTTGGTACGCTGCCTTTAATGTTATGGCATAGACTATGCTGAAATTTACTTTATCAAAATGAAATTTCACAATTATTCTGTCATTGCTATAATAATAATTATCTTATTCGCCTCTTGACCAGTAAACAAATAGGGTTAATCTCTTGATAATCGGTGCAAGAGTCGAGGGGTTTTTTCGATTCTCACGATCAAAATTTATAGTTTTTGATAATCGGGAGGTTGAACATGAATAAAATAATAAATGCCCCTAAGGCGCGCAAAACAGCGCTATTAATTGCATCTGCGATGTTGATGGCAGTGCCGGCAGAGGCTTTTGCAGTAACCGTTCTTGTTAATAGCTTTGCTGGCACTTCGCAGCGAGACACACAACCTATATCGGGATTGTTCAATCCACCCGATGTTAATGGTACGGTCGGCTTAACGCAATATGCTCAGCTTCAAAACGGCGTCTATGCTGTTTATGATAAAAATACTGGTGCGCTTCAAGCGCCGCGTATCAGCGACAGTCAGTTCTTCATTAATGCCGGCGGCACCGCGACACGCGGTGATGTGCGGATTTTATTTGATCCAACCTCGCAGCGCTACATCGCAACAGGCTTTGGCGCGACAACTAACATTATTCAGATCGCGGTTTCGACAACATCCGATGCGCTTGGCCCCTTCCGGGCGACCAGCTTCATTGGTGCAGCCGGTACAGCTGATTATCCAACGTTAGCGTTAACGGGTAACACCGTCACCATCGGCACCAATAATTTCAATCCAGGCTTTGTTGGCGTCACGCTAAACACGATTTCACGCTCAGATCTTTTTGGCCCTGGCGCTCCATCGGTTGCCAGCTTACGTCAGTTTAATACACCGGCTGCCGGCAATGATGGCTTTGCTCAGCAAGGTGTCAATCGTGCACCCGGTGTTGGTAATGGCACAGACGTCGTTGCTGCATCAAATTTGACCAATGAATTGATCACATTCAACATCAGCAATTCTGGCGTTAAGGGGCCAACGAGGCTTCTTGGCGGTGGCAATTATCAGGGGAATCGCCCAGGACGTCAGCCTGATTTGCTTAACACTGGTAATGCCCGTGTGGTTGACACACTTGATGACCGCGTTTCGTCGTCAGTTTATGAGGCAAATGGCAGAATCTATGCTGTCCATACCGTAACGCCTGTTGGTCAAGATCACACTGTGGTTCGCATTTCGGTTCTTGATGCCACAACAAAGAATTTGTTGTCAGAAACTGATATCACAGGGCCAGACGATACATATGATTTCTACGAAGGTTCACTCGCCGTAAACAGTCGCGGTGAATTCGTGGTCGGTTATGTCCGTTCAGGCGATGCAAGCCATCCTGTTGATGGCAACATCAGCATATTTGCGCGATCATACACGACCAATGCAAACGGAACGATTGCGTCAACCAGTGGGGACATTCTGATCAAACGAAGTGAGGTTGATGATTTTCACCAAGGCTCAGTCCAAGGTCGGCCAGCGGCAGGTCGTCAGCGGTTTGGCGATTACAGTTCAGTTTCGCTTGATCCAACGAACGACAACCGTTTCTATGTCATCAACCAGTTTGCTGACTTGTTCAATAACGTAGCGGGTGTTCCCGGTACTGCTCGCTACGGCACCTTTATTGGCATCATTGGTATCAACCAAGCCGTTGGCGGCGGCGTTCCTGAACCAGCAACTTGGGCGATGATGATTGTTGGTTTCGGCTTTGCTGGTGCAGCGGTTCGTCGCCGTCGTACACGGGTCAACGTTTCCTTCGCTTAATCGATCTCCAAATCTATTAGCGAATACTAGCCCCGCACATGTGAATGTGTGGGGCTTTTTTTTTCAGGTTAAAATCCACATTGGTAAACGATCCACAAGGCATCGTGACACCTTGTCTCTTGCTACAGCAAAACCTCCCTATCTGTTTCAAAACGAGCCATAATTGAAATTATGCTAGCGATTCCGCCAAATTTACCTTGTTTTGGGCTTTGACAGTTTTTTAATAAAAGCTAACAAACCGTTAAGGCCAATAAATTTCAAATTATTTGGCTCGCCTTTTTTTAGGGAGTGTTTTGTGAAAAAATCTTTATTTTTAGTAGCTGCCGCTATTTCAGCCATGTCTGTATCTGCACCAGCATCCGCCGCGAATATCATTTTGCGTGATACCTCAGGCTCATTTGCGAGCCAAGGCGCGCGCGGCCAAGCAGCCCTGTTTGCGTTTCAAAAGGCTGCAAATTATTGGAATACCGTTCTTAGGAATGATGTAACCATTAATCTTGAGATTGGTTTTGCGGCACTTCCTCCTGGTGTACTCGGATCAACGGGCAGTTCTCAGCAGGACGCACGCGTAAGTGATGTTTACCGTCAACTCGCAACCACAGGCACGACAGCGCTTGACCGCGTTGCTGCCGCCAACCTCTTCCCGCTTAACAGCAACGGGTCATTGAAATTCCGCACTAACGCACCACTCGCTGCTGCGAATAACAATGGTATTATCGGTGGTGGCGCACAGGGCAATGTTACATTTCTTGATGACAACAACTCATTCAACAACAATTTTTTAAGCGCAAACACGGCCAACCTAAAGGCGCTTGGTATTGCGGTTGATTTCAACAATCCAAACACAACTGTTGGATGCAGCTCAACTTTCTCACAAGCCGATGGATGCATTAATTTCAGTTCCACATTCAATTTTGATTTTGATCCTACGAACGGCATTGATGATGGTGCATTCGATTTCACAGGTATTGCTATTCATGAAATTGGCCATGCGCTTGGCTTCGTAAGCGGCGTTGACACATATGACTTTGTAGCTGGAAATGCAGGATTTGGTCGTTTCCAACTTGATAATTTCTCAATTTTCTCGGTTTTTGATCTCTTCCGTTATGGCAACGGGTTTGATCCAATCACAGGTGATCGTCTGCTTCAGCTTTCAGCAAACCGTGCTGCATTTTTCTCAATTGATGGCAGTACGCCATTTAATTTTGGCAATGCTGGTGTTGCTGAGTTTACTAACCTATCGACCGGACGCTTTGTTGGTGATGGTCAGCAGGCATCGCATTTCAAGGACAATGAAGCTTTTGTCGATGATAGCGGCGTTTGCTTCTTGAGTTCACGACAGGTCGGTATTCTTGATCCGACAGCCGTGCCTTGCGAAGTACTGACGGTAACGTCAAATGACCTCGCGGCGTTTGATGCGATCGGGTATAATCTTGACATCGACGTACTTCGTAATCCTGGTTACACTTTCAATACAGCACAAGTATTTGGCCTAGCCGGCCTTGCCGCCGTGCCAGAGCCTGCCACATGGGCAATGATGCTGGTTGGTTTCGGTTTTGCGGGTGCTGCGGCCCGTCGCCGTCGTACACGGGTCAACGTTTCCTTCGCTTAAACTATCTCTAAATTTATTAGCGAATATTGGCCCCGCACATGGAAATGCGCGGGGCTTTTTATGGCTTCATAAAGGGCGGATCTGAGATTTGCTGGCGCGATTCGTTCATCAGCCGCCCCCAATTGGCCGAAAGTTCGTTGAAATATGCGTCGTCCTCGGTGATGCGGCGGCGAATGATCGGGGCGCTGCGGTCTTGCGGAATAACGATCATGTCGAGCGGACGGCCAACCGAAAGGTTTGATCGCATCGTAGAATCGAACGAAATCAGCCCAACCTTGACCGCCTCATCAAGCGGCGACTCCCATTGCAGCGCACGATCAAGGATCGGTTTGCCATATTTAAGCTCGCCGATTTGCGCATAAGGACTGTCACGCTGGCATTCGATGAAATTGCCTTCGCTATAAACAAGGTAAAGCATCAAAGGCCCATCGCCGATGCGCCCGCCAAGCAGCAGCGAAACCTCGGCATTAATTCCTGTGCCATGCACGGCTTTAGCAATATCGCGCCGCGAGTCAGACAGTGCTTCGCCCACTAACTGCGCCACACGGAACATCGTCGGCATATTCGCAACTGTCCGGCGCGGTTCATCGGTATCTTTCGGTTCAAGCCCTTCGGCAAGCATCGACAGCATTGACTGGGTAACTGACAGGCTGCCCGCCGAAGCACAGATAATCAGCCGGTCACGATCCTCGGCAAGCGTATGAAGTTTGTTATAAGTCGAAATATTGTCGATCCCCGCATTCGTTCGGGTATCGGCGATAATCACCAAGCCTGACTTGGGGCGCATTCCAACACAATAGGTCATAAATTCACATCCCCGGCCTGTTCAGCTTGCATTTTGGCTCATTGCCACACGCACATCAACATCAAGCACCTCAATCCCGCCGCCGCGCCGCGTGCCCGAAAGTGGGGTTGAATCGCTTGCATCAAGCCCAATAGCAACGCGGACATAGCTATCACGCGGAATCCGGTTAGTTGATGGGTCAAGGCTGATCCAGCCGACCCCCTCAACATAAAGTTCAGCCCAGCAATGTGCCGAGCTATGGTTCGCCGCGTTAGGGCCATCAAGACAATGCCCCGAAACAAGGCGCGCAGGGTAGCCCGCCGCGCGCGCCGCCGAAATCAAAACATGCGCGCAGTCACGCACGCTCCCCCGGCCAAGCGAAAGCGCATCAGCCGCTGTAACAGATTTTTCCGTCCGTCCCGATTGCGGCGCGATGACATCATGAACAGCTGACATCAGCGCATGGGCCTGATCAAGCCCGATCACATTTTTGCCAACAACCATCGTGGCAAGCGCCGTAATCGCGTCATCAGGCTCAGTCAGCGGGGTAACTCGGGTAAAGAACAGCGGCGGCAGCGTCTCAATACAGCCACCAACCCGCCCGGCTGAATCGTCGGTCAACACCTCGCCGCGTACCTTAAGCGCGATCGCATCAATCGGGCCGTCAACATAAAGCATCGTCGTAATATTGCCGTAGCCATCGCGGCCCTCACGCAGGCGCGCATCGCAGTCAACGTCAATCCGCCATTCCGTAACAGTCTGCCCAATGCAATCGGTCGGCGTCATCCGCAGAAGCTGGACAACGCGTGCTTGTGGTTCGCTAAACTGATAACGGGTGTGATGATCAATCGTGAGACGCATTCAATAAGCTACTCTATACAAATTTGAACTGGCGGGAAATCGCTTGATGCAGCGCTGCGTTATCTTCGATGAAAGCCTCTAGCGTTTCATGCAAGCCCGCTTCAATCATCGCGCCAACATTGGCCTCACCAAGCCGGTTATGCCGGGCGCGGGCAAGCCGATCAGCCTCACCCTGAAGCCCGGTATCCTTGCCGATACCACTTAAGTGCTGAACCACCTCTTCAGCACACGCGGCAAGCGAACGCGGCAATTCACGGCGAAGGATCAGCAACTCGGTCACACAATTGGGCTTCAAGCCCTCACGGTAAAGCCAGCGATAGGCGTTCACCGCAGATACCGTTTGCAGAATCGTCGTCCATTGATCACGGTCAACCGCACCGCCAACCACTTCACCTTCGGGCAACAAAATATGATATTTGACATCTAGTAAGCGCGCGCTGTTATCTGCACGCTCAATCGCTGCGCCAAGCCGCATGAACCGCGACGAGGCATTGCGCAGCATCCGGTTGACTGCACCTTCAAAGCCGCGCGTTTCAGCCTCTGCCTGCGCCACCAGATTGAGCACAGCATCGGTATCACCGGGGCTATTCTTGCCGTGGAACAGCAACCACGCGCTGTTAATGGCGCTCCATGCTTCACGCGAAAGCGAAGTGCGCACCGCCCGCGCATTATCGCGCGCGGCGTTAAGGCAACTGACCACAGAGCCGGGATTGCGAATATCAACAGTGAGGAACCGCGTGACATTTTGCGGGGTGAGCGAAGCACGCGTTTTGGCGAAGGCTTCATCAGCGTCAATGACTTTCATCGCGCTTGTCCAAGCAGCCTCCCCCGCTGGCCGGGTTGACAGCGCATCAAGCCGAAGCGTCGCCTCAACCAGCCGCGCGGTAAATTCGGCGCGCTCAACATAGCGGCCAAGCCAATAAAGCGATGAGGCGGTACGCGACAGCATTCAGCGCGCCTCCCCATCGTTAGACAGGATAAAGCTGTCTTTGGTGCCGCCGCCTTGGCTTGAATTGACCACGAGCGAGCCTTGCTTAAGCGCAACGCGCGTCAGGCCGCCGGGCACAATCTTGACCTTATTTGGCTGGCTCAGCACAAAGGGCCGAAAATCGACATGGCGCGGAGCAATCCCTTGATCAGTGAGCGTCGGCACGGTTGAAAGCGCGAGCGTAGGCTGCGCGATATAGCGGCTTGGCTGCGCAATCAGGGCGGCGCGAAACTCCTCAATCTGGGCTTTGGTTGAGGTCGGGCCGATCAGCATACCGTAGCCCCCTGATCCATCAACCAGCTTCACCACCAGCTTTTCGATATTATCGAGTACATATTTGAGCGCCTGCGGTTCGCGACAGCGGTATGTCTCCACATTGGGCAACAGCGCCTCACCACCTGAATAATAGCGGACGATTTCGGGCATATAGGAATAGACCGCTTTATCGTCAGCAATCCCCGTTCCCGGCGCATTAACGATGGTGACATTGCCCGCGCGGTACGCCGCAATCAGCCCCGGCACGCCGAGCATTGAGTCCGGGCGAAACACCAACGGATCAAGAAAATCATCATCAACCCGCCGGTAAATGACATGCACCTGAAGCCGCCCTGTGATGGTGCGCATCCACACTTTATCATCATCAACCTCAAGATCGGCAGCCTCAACCAATTCAATCCCAAGCGTATCGGCAAGGAAGCTATGTTCATAATAGGCCGAGTTATAATGGCCCGGCGTCAGGATCACGCAAACAGGATCAGAGCCACAACCGCGCGGCGCGACAGATTGCAATGTTTCGTGGAGCAAATCCGTATAGCTATCAACCGGCTCAACCTGATATTGGCGGAAGAGTTCGGGGCACAGCCGGATCATCGCCTCACGGTTTTCGAGCATGTAGGATACGCCAGAGGGCGTCCGCGCATTATCCTCAAGCACCCAGAAGTCATCAGCACCCGTCCGCACCAAATCAATCCCGCAGATATGCGACCAGACATTATGCGGCGGCGTAGAGCCAACGATTTCAGGGCGAAACTGCGCATTGCCCAAAATCAAATCGGGCGGCAAAATGCCGTCACGCAGGATTTTGCGTTCGCCGTAGATATCGGTGAGGAAGGCGTTAATTGCCTCAACCCGCTGCGTTAGCCCCGCCGAAAGCGATGCCCATTCAGAGGCCTTGAACACGCGCGGAACGATATCAAACGGAATGATCCGTTCCGCCGAATCCGCCTCGCCGTAAACCGCAAACGTAATGCCGAGCTGACGGAAGGTCGCCTCGGCTGACTGCTGACGACGATCAAGTTCGGCATGGGGCGTGTTGGTAAGCCAGTCGCCAAGGGCAGCAAATTCAGGGCGACAGGCATTGCCCTCGCCAAATCCCCGAATCTCGTCAAATGGTGCCCCAGACATTTAGCGGAGACTGCACCGCAAAGCCGCACTGCACAAGGGATTTTGCTCGGGCGAGCTTACTCAATTCTGTTTCATATAGACTGAAGCAATTATTTGCCACCGTCATTCCCGCGCAGGCGGGAATCCATCTCCAAATTTGCACCATCTTCCTTACCGGGAGATGGCCTCCCGCCTGCGCGGGAGTGACGGTTGTTTAGTTTGGCTAACTAGACAAAAAGCCCATCAAAGGCCGGGGCGGTCAGGAACTTCAAGCGGCTCACGCGCTTGTACCCCATCCTCGGGGGCGCCGATCTCTCTCATTCGCGCAACCATCTCGGCTATGCTCCGCTTGGGAACAGACGCAACGTCGTTATTTTCAGCCTTAGCTGCTGTGGCGGACACTCCATCCATAACTTCATTCCTAGTTCTTATTGAAGCTTAAATATCCGAATAGCGCGCCTCAGATCAACCCAGCCAGTGGGCTTGACGGGTCGGCGTACATCCGCCGCCCCATCCGCCCCGATAGGTAGGCCAGCCGCCCACTTTCAACCGCGAGCTTCATTGCGCGCGCCATTACAATCGGGTCTTTCGCCTCAGCAATCGCGGTATTCATCAGGATACCGTCGCAGCCAAGCTCCATGCCAATCGCCGCGTCCGAAGCCGTTCCAACGCCTGCATCGACGAGCACGGGCACCTTTGCCCCCTCAACAATCAGGCGGATCGTTACGCGGTTCTGAATACCAAGCCCTGAACCAATCGGCGCGCCAAGCGGCATGATGGCAACCGCGCCTGCCTCTTCCAATTGCTTGGCGGCAATCGGATCATCAACGCAGTAAACCATCGGCTTAAAGCCTTCGCGCACCAGTGTTTCGGTGGCCTTGAGCGTCTCACGCATGTCGGGATAAAGCGTGCGCGCCTCCCCCAGCACCTCAAGCTTGACCAAATCCCATCCCCCCGCCTCACGCGCCAGTCGCAGCGTGCGGACGGCGTCGTCAGCGGTAAAGCAGCCCGCCGTATTGGGCAGATAGGTATATTTCTTGGGATCAATAAAGTCGGTCAGCATCGGTGCGCTCGGATCAGACACGTTGACCCTGCGCACGGCAACCGTGATGATTTCCGCCCCCGACGCCTCAAGAGCAGCCGCATTCTGCGCGAAATCTTTATATTTGCCAGTGCCAACGATCAGCCGCGAGGTGAAGGTCTGACCTGCCACTGTCCAAGTATCTTGCTGCCCACCCCCAACGAAATGCACAATCTCAAGCCGATCGCCCTCGCCAATCACCACATCGGCAAGCGTTGAACGCGGCACAATCTCCAAATTGCGCTCAACCGCGACCTTGGCCGGATTAAGCCCAAGCTCGGCGGCAAGCCCCGCGATGGTGGTTCCGGGGGCGATGCTACGCGGTTCGCCGTTTAGGGTAATGGTAATGGACATATCCGGCGTCTATATTGACTTCTCAGCGTATGTCAGCGATTTTGTGAATAAGTGGACTGGAAATTCCGGTCGGCGTTTGGTTCGCCATTCGCTTCGAGGCTGGGAGTGCCCGGTTGATAGATGGGCTTCGGTGTATGCTGAAGCCCTTCTGTTTTTATAAACAAACATTAGCACCAAACCTAAACCGTCACCCTGAACTCGTTTCAGGGTCTATCTATCAGCAAGGGAAGGTAGGGTTTGTGGAGAGTTTGATGCTGAAACAAGTTCAGCATGACGTTTTGGATAAAGAGCCGGAGTTGCCCTCGCCACTTTGCGCTTTTGTTTCGGACGCCATATAGGGGGCGCTTCTACGATGCCGCAACCGAAAGAGCGCACCCTTGGCTGATCTGCCCACCGTTTATGTCCTCAATGGCCCCAACCTCAATCTGCTCGGGATGCGCGAGCCTGAGATTTACGGGCATGATACGCTTGATGATATTGCCGGGATGCTTGAGGATCAGGCGCGCGAGCTTGGGCTTAGCGTTGATGTCCGCCAATCGAACCATGAGGGCCATTTGATTGATTGGCTGCATGAAGCCAACGCCCATAACGCAAAGGCAGTTTTGCTCAATGCGGGCGGTTACACCCACACCTCAATCGCCATTCATGATGCGATCAAGTCAATCAAAGTGCCCGTTATTGAGGTGCATCTGTCCGATCCGCATAAGCGCGAGGCATTCCGCCATATCAGCTATGTTGGCATGGCCGCCGCCGCCTGTTTTGCGGGGCACGGTGCCAAATCCTATACGCTAGCGCTAGACGCGGCGGCAAAGCTCTGACATTGGCAATATTAACAACATCTTGGGGGTCAAATGACTGACAAATCCGCTGGCACGATGCACGTCGATGTCAAACTTGTTCGCCAACTTGCTGAGTTGCTTGATGAAACTAAGCTCTCCGAAATTGAGGTTGAGGATGGCGGGCGCAAGATCCGCGTCGCGCGCACGATGACGGCGTTTGCGGCCCCAGCGCAGGCTTTTGCTGCGCCTGCCGCTGCTGTTCCGGCTGCGGCACCCGTTGCTGCGCTGCCGCCTGCTGATCACCCCGGCACGATCAAATCGCCGATGGTTGGCACTGCCTATCTCGCCGCGTCGCCCGAAGCGGCTCCTTTTGTGAGCGTCGGCGCGACCGTTGCTGAGGGCGATACGCTGATCATTATCGAGGCGATGAAGGTGATGAACCCGATCATTGCCCCGCGCGCGGGCAAAGTGACGCAGATATTCGTCAGCGCTGGCCAGCCGGTTGAGTTTGATCAACCGCTTGTGATTGTTGAATAATAGCGATGGCCATTGAAAAACTGCTGATTGCCAATCGCGGTGAGATCGCGCTGCGCATTCACCGTGCAGCCCATGAAATGGGGATCAAGACGGTCGCGGTGCATTCGACTGCGGATGCCGATGCGATGCATGTTCGCCTAGCCGATGAAGCAATCTGCATCGGGCCACCTGCTGCCAAGGATAGCTACCTTAACGTCCCCGCGATTATTTCCGCCGCTGAAATCAGCAGAGCTGATGCGATCCACCCCGGCTATGGCTTTCTCTCTGAAAATGCGCGTTTCGCCGAAATCATTGAAGAACATAAGATCATCTTCGTCGGCCCGAAGCCTGAACATATTCGCACAATGGGTGACAAAGTTCAGGCCAAACGTACCGCCGGCGCGCTTGGTCTGCCGCTCGTGCCGGGTTCCGAAGGCGCGATTGAAGATGTTGGTGAGGCCAAGCGGATCGCGGCTGAGGTTGGCTATCCAGTGATCATCAAGGCCGCGTCGGGCGGCGGTGGGCGCGGCATGAAGGTCGTCAATTCGGCTGAAGAGCTTGAGACGCAAATGCTTCAAGCGGGAACCGAGGCTAAGGCCGCGTTCGGCGATGCGACGGTCTATCTCGAAAAATATCTCGGCAATCCGCGCCATATTGAATTTCAGGTGTTTGGCGACGGCAATGGCAACGCGATCCATCTGGGGGAACGCGATTGCTCGCTCCAGCGGCGTCATCAGAAAGTGCTTGAGGAAGCCCCCTCGCCCGTCATCAGCCATGAGGAACGGATGCGGATGGGCAAAGTTGTTTCGGATGCAATGGCTGGAATGGGCTATCGCGGCGCAGGCACCATTGAGTTCCTCTGGGAAAATGGTGAATTTTACTTCATCGAAATGAACACGCGGATTCAGGTCGAGCATCCCGTCACCGAAATGATCACTGGGTTTGACCTAGTGCGCGAACAAATCCGCATTGCCGAAGGGCGCGGGCTCTCGGTCAAACAGGAAGACCTCGAATTTCGTGGCCATTCGATCGAATGCCGGATCAACGCCGAAGATCCGGCGACCTTCGCGCCATCACCGGGCACGATTACTGCCTATCACCCACCCGGCGGGATGCACGTCCGCGTCGATAGCGGGCTTTATACTGGCTACCGCATTCCGCCATATTACGACTCAATGATCGCCAAGCTGATCGTCTACGGTCGCACCCGCGAAAGCTGCATGATGCGGATGCGCCGTGCGCTTGAGGAAATGGTGGTGGACGGCGTCAAGACGACAATCCCGCTCCACCAAGCACTACTGCGTGAGCCGGACGTAATTGACGGGAATTACACAATCAAATGGCTTGAAGAATGGCTGGCCCGCGAGGGGGGATAAATTACCTGTCCGTTCGTGTCGAGGGGACTCGAGACACCCGGGCGAGGGGGTATAGGCATCGCGCGACAAGGAAGGATTAAAATAAAAGCAGCATAACCACGGGGTAATCCCGAAAAAAAAAAAAATAATTTAAGCGGCGA
>JANOXQ010000144.1:0-22157 GCA_031418495.1 Sphingomonadales bacterium | reverse complement strand
GCAATCGCCGCACATCGCACAAGGCGTGGACGCGAGCGGCAACAAGGACGAAGGCGCTGGCGATCAGGGCATCATGTTCGGTTACGCGACCGACGAAACCCCCGACCTGATGCCCGCCACGCTGTATTACAGCCACAAAATCCTTGAGCGGATGGCCGCTGATCGTCACTCAGGCGCAGCACCATTCCTTGAACCCGATACCAAGAGCCAAGTGACGCTACGTTACGAAGGCAGCGTTCCGGTTGCGGCAACCGCAATCGTCGTATCAACGCAGCACGCCCCCGGTTATGACAACGGTGCGAACGAAGCCACGCTGCATGCCTATGTCAAACAAGTGATCGCAGATATTTTGCCAGCCAATCTGCTGACTGAGACCGAATATCACATCAACCCAACGGGCAGCTTTGAAATCGGCGGGCCTGACGGGGACGCTGGGCTTACTGGCCGTAAAATCATCGTTGACACCTATGGCGGCGCAGCCCCGCACGGTGGCGGCGCATTCAGCGGCAAAGATCCAACCAAGGTTGACCGCTCAGCCGCTTACATTACCCGCTATCTGGCGAAGAATATTGTCGCGGCTGGCCTTGCCACGCGCTGCACGATCCAGCTTGCTTACGCGATTGGCGTATCAAAGCCGCTGTCGCTTTATGTCGATACGCATGAAACCGGCACTGTTGGTGATGACAAAATCGAAGCCGCGATTATGAGCATCGCAGCGCTTGGCGGTCTCACCCCGCGCAGCATCCGCACCCACCTTGGCCTTAACAAGCCAATCTACCGCAAGACCGCCGCCTACGGCCATTTTGGCCGTAAGCCAGAGGGCGATTTCTTCCCATGGGAGAAAACCGATCTGGTTGAAGCGCTTAAGGCTGCACTCTAGCCAAATTCAATAGGCGCGCATAAGGAACCTTAATGCGCGCCTATCTTGATCTTATGCAGCGAATCCTCGACGAGGGGATTGAGCAGGCTGACCGTACCGGCGTTGGGACGCTCTCGGTATTCGGCCATCAGATGCGGTTTGACCTTTCCAAAGGTTTTCCGCTCGTTACCACCAAGAAGCTGCATTTGCGCTCAATCATTATCGAGCTGCTCTGGTTTCTTCGCGGCGATACTAACACCGCTTGGCTCAAAGCAAATAAAGTCAGCATCTGGGATGAATGGGCCGACGCGAACGGCGACCTCGGCCCGGTTTACGGCAAGCAGTGGCGCGATTGGCGCGGCGAGGGCGGCGTATCGGTTGATCAAATCGCGCTGCTAATCAATCAGATCAACACCAATCCAGCCTCACGCCGCCAAATTGTCAGCGCGTGGAATCCTGCTGAACTTGATCGGATGGCGCTCGCGCCGTGCCACTGCCTTTTCCAAACCTATGTGGCTGATGGCAAGCTCTCGCTCCAGCTTTACCAGCGGTCGTGCGATGTCTTCCTCGGCGTCCCCTTCAACATCGCCTCCTATGCGCTGCTCACTCACCTGCTTGCTGATCAGTGCGGGCTTGGGGTTGGTGATTTCGTCTGGACGGGGGGCGACTGTCATCTTTATGCAAATCATTTGGAGCAAGCGCAGTTGCAACTAACTCGTGAACCAAAGCCGTTGCCAAAACTATTGATTAAACGCAGCGCCTCGGCAATTGATGCCTATAGCTATGAGGATTTTGTGATCGAAGCCTATGATGCGTACCCGCATATTTCTGCGCCGGTGGCGGTGTGAACCATCCTGAAATTATAATTATTGTTGCCCGCGCGACAAATGGAATCATTGGCCGCGATGGCACGCTGCCGTGGCATTTGCCCGCCGATCTGCGCCGCTTCAAACAACTCACAACAGGTGCACCAATGATCATGGGGCGCAAGACATTTGACAGTCTGCCGGGACTGCTCGCAGATCGTCGTCATATTGTGCTTACCTCGAACCTAGATTGGACTGAAGAGGGCGCAGAGGTGGTGCATTCGGTTGAGGCAGCATTGCGCGCAGCCAATGCGCCGCGCGTTTCAGTGATCGGCGGGGCAGAGATTTATGGACTGTTTTTGCCTCATGCTGACCGGATCGAAATGACCGAAGTTCACGGCACATTTGTTGGCGATACATTTTTCCCCGAGATAGATTTAGAAATCTGGCATGAAACCGCTAGGACACCTCATCTCGTCGAGGGGAATCGCCCTGCCTATGATTTTGTTACACTCCAACGGCGCTGAGGGAAATGGTTGACGTGAGTGCAACCCAACCGCAATTTTTCAAGCCGACGACGCAGCGGCAGCGGCTTTGGTATGGCATTATCATACTAGCGCTTTTATGCCTGTTTACAGCCCCTTTTTATGTGGACCCAACTGCAAAAAATGCCCCAGATGTAAAACAAGGCGCCATTTCTTTTGAGGGTTGGGGGGCGCTTGATCGCCCAGTTGAACTTAAAGGCAATTGGTCGTTTACATGGCGATCAGCGCTTGGAAACCAGGCTGCAGGAACTTCCCCTCCTTTTTTTGTGCGTGTGCCGGGCAAATGGACAGATGACAAGGCCTCCGAACGGCGCGTGATTCCCGACCAAGGCTTGGCAAGCTATAAAGTTGTGCTGAAGGGATTGCAGCCGGGTGGATACCGGCTTTATGTGCCGCTTAGTTACAGCGCGACACAGGTTTCTGTTAACGGCATAGTGGTTTCACGCCACGGCAGGCTAGGTGCAGATGCTGCGACTACACGCTATGAGGCGCGGTCTCACGAGGTTTTTTTCAATGCGGATGGGCGTGATGTTACGCTTGGCATTGATATTGCTGCCTTTCTACACCGCGATAACGGCCTAGAAACTCCGCCTGTGTTCGGGCTTGCCCAACCAATGCAATATTGGACGGCGCTGCAATGGGGTCAGGAGTTTCTGTTTCACACTACGTTGGTTTTGCTCGGCACATTTGGGCTTGGTGTCTTTCTGTTTCGCCGTTCGGATAAGCCGTCGCTTTATTTGGCGATAAGCAGCTTTCTGTTTCTTGTGCCTTCAGCCGTGCAGGGTTTTGACAATGTCTTTCTGATGGCGTTTCCGGGCTTTAGTTTCGCTCAGATGCTCGCGGCGCATTATCTTGCGACGACTGTCTCGCTTGGCTTCTTTCTTGCCTATGTTCATGCGCTCTTTCCCTTTGAAAGCCCAACCCGCGCTTTCCGAGCATTGATTGGCGTGTTCGTGGTTCAGACGAGCTTTCAAATTGGCTCATTTTTTGTAGGCGGCACTCTGCTCGCCTCAAAGGTTAACATCGGTCTGATGGTCGTCATGCAGATGGTGTTTGCTTATGTTTTTGTGGTGCTTATCCGCGCGGTGAGGCACAACCGTGATGGCGCAATGATATTCCTGCTTGGGATGGGCATCTTTTTCCTGTCGATCACAATGCTTGCGGTTGTCGCTTATGGCATTATTCCAAGTGATAAGCTGGTTGTCTATGATCTCACCGGCTACGGCATCTTGATATTGCTGTTTTCGCACATCATTGTGCTTGCCGAGCGCTGGTCAGCGGCCATTTTTACGGCCGAGCAAATGAATGATGATCTGCGCCAGTTGCTTGATGTCAACCTTGCGATCACCAGCGAAATGCAGCTTGAATCACTGCTCAGAAAAATCGTTGAAGTGACGACCAAGATTTTGCAGGCGGATCGCTCATCGCTGTTTCTCTATGATGAAAAGCGTGATGAGCTGTGGTCGCTGGTTGCTGAAGGGGTTGAAACAAAGCAAATCCGCTTTCCTGCTGATCAAGGTCTGGCAGGCCATGCGCTCCGCACGGGTGAGGTTGTAAACATATCTGATGCTTACAATGATCCCCGTTTCATTAGGGAGACGGATGTCGAAACTGGCTATAAGAGCCAAAGCATTTTGAGTATGCCGATTATCGCGCGCGACGGGCGCAAACTTGGGGTTATGCAAGCGCTCAACCGCCAGCAAGCCACAAAGTTTTCATTAGAAGATGTCGCGAAGATGGGCGCTTTTGCGGCGCAAGCTGCCGTTGCTATCGATAATGCAACGCTGTTTTCGCAAATCGTTGAATCGCGCAATTATAACGAGAGCATCTTGCGCTCAATGTCTGGCGGGGTGATCACGCTCGACCGTGAAGGGCAGATCATCAAAGTTAATGAAGCGGCGGCCAGCATTTTTGGGGTGACCGCCGATGTTGCCCAAACGACCGATCTTCGCGCATTTTTGACCGAGGCGAATCCAAGATCGATTGGCGAAATTGATGAAGTAACCCGCACTGGCGAATCGCGGACATTTTTTGACGTTGATCTGACTACGCTGAATGGCGGGACGATCTCAGCCAATGTTTCAATGGTACCACTCATGAATGAGGGGGAGCGGCAGGGCTTGCTCCTCTTGATTGAGGACATTTCGCAGGAAAAACGTCTTGAAGGGGCAATGCGCCGCTTCATGACGCAAAATGTCGTTGATCAGGTGCTTGGTCGCAAAGACAATCTGCCGTTTGGAACTGCGTGTGAGGCAAGCGTAATGTTTGCAGACATTCGGAATTTCACCGCAATGGCTGAGCAGCTTTCACCGCGTGCAGCGGTTGACATGCTCAACGAAATTTTCACTGAACTGTTTGAGGCCGTGGCCGCGTTTGACGGAATGCTCGACAAATTCATTGGTGACGCGCTGATGGCGGTTTACGGTGCGCCCATTGCCGGCCCGAATGATGCTGCCAATGCCGTAACCAGCGCGATCCAAATGCAAAATCTGATCAAGAAGATCAATGTGCGTCGTCACGGCGCATCGCTTGCTGAGATTCGGCTTGGGATCGGGATTGCCAGTGGCGAAGTCATTGCAGGTACGATTGGATCGCCCAAGCGGATGGATTATACCGTGATTGGCGATAGTGTGAACCTTGCTGCGCGGCTTGAGAATTCGACCAAATATTATCATGTTGATATCATTGTCTGCGAAAAAACGGCTGCCGCGCTTGGTGATAACATCCTGAAGCGCGAACTTGATTTGATTCGCGTGCGCGGGCGACAGACGCCGTCAACCATTTATGAGATTTTGCCGAGGCAGGACGGTGATCTTACAGTCCAAAACGCGCTTATTGCGGCTTACGATATCGGCCGACAGCATCTCGCCAGTGGCAACTGGGCCGAAGCTGTAGCAGCGTTTGAACATGCGCTTTCAATAGAGCCTTACGATCACCCCTCTGCAATCATGCGCGAACGCGCAACCATACTTCTCGAAACGCCCAATCCGGACTGGGACGGCGTTTGGCATTCACGCCGAGGCCTTGTTCGCGGCAACTTTGGTTAGAAAACTAGTCGATTCGACTAGTTTTCTAGTCGAATCGACTATGGTCACGTTGCGCAAACAACCTAAATTAAAAAGGCAGGGTGAGATTTGATTGGAGAAAAGTGACATGAATTCTCAACAAGTAAATTTCGCGACAAACCCTTCAGTGGGTTTTTCTCCTGAAAAATTTGGCAAAGCGGTTCTTGAAGCTTTCCTCGGTGCTACAGGCCTTGACCAGTTGATGTCATCATCAGGCCTTTCTGAAAAATTCGGCAGCACTCAAGGATCAAGTTACACCGTCAAAAGCGGCGACACACTTTCGGGCATTGCAAAGGCCAATGGAACCGATTGGCAAACGCTCGCTCGGATTAACGGTATTTCAAACCCCGATATGATCCAGCCAAATCAGCAGATCAAACTGCCCGGCGGGTCAACCAATCAAGCGACATCTTACACTGTAAAGAGCGGTGATACGCTTGGCGCGATTGCCGCTGCCAATGGCACAAGCGTTGAAACACTTGCGCGTGACAATGGTATCACCAATCCTAACCTGATTCGGCCAAACCAAGTATTAAAAATTAATCGCAGCTCAACCGGCGCTGTTACGCAAACTGGATCGACCGCAGCACCTGCAGCACCCACTACTACTGCTACACAGCCCATAACGACTGGCAGCGCCTCAGGTGCTTCAACAGGCAAACTTTCGGCAAATGGCGCTAAGTTCATTTTTGACCACGAAGCTGTGCGCGGCGTATCAAATAAATTGCATTGGCCAGGCGGTGCTAGCGGTGTGACGCTAGGGCCTGGCTATGACATGAAGGGTAAAAGCAGCGCTGAGATCGTTCGCGACTTGACTGCAGTCGGGGTTGATCGCGGTACAGCAACGTCAGTTGCACGCGCTGCTGGTCTTGAGGGCAGCGCAGCGCGCAATTTTGCCAACAATAATAAAGGCACTGTGAACCTTACGCCAGCGCAGGAAACAGCACTTCTCAAGATCGAAACTAAAAAGTTTGAAAAAGTCGTTGCTGATAATGTGAAGGTACCTCTCACACAGAACCAGTTCGATGCACTTGTATCCTTTGCCTATAATGTTGGCGAAGGGGCATTCAAGGGCTCAACAGCGCTGCGCAAAATCAACGCTGGCGATTTGTCGGGCGGTGCCCAGGCAATGAAGCTGTTTAACAAGTCCGGCGGTGGGGTCATGCAGGGGCTTGTCAATCGCCGCAATGATGAGGTGGCTCTTTTTAACAAAGCAGGTTCTCCTACAGTCCAGCCACAAGGCCAGCCACAAGGAACGACAACAAGTCAGGCGGGGCGCTCTACAGCAGCAGCGGCAACCACTTCAGCAGCCGGTGGATCGGCACAGGCTTATGTTAACCAAATCAACCAGTCAGGCGACGCTCAGGCCAAGGCTGATCTTGCCGCTGGCAAGAAGGTTGTTGTTGCCATCCGCAATGAAACAAGCACACGTGCCAATAGCGGTAATGGCGCTTATGATGATAAAATGGCGGTTGTCTGGCGCAACAAGGACGGCAGTTACAGTGTAAAGGAATTTAAAGGCAATACTGAGCCATCGGCCCAATATGCTTACAATGGTCGCAAACCAATGGGCAATGATATGAACGGCGATGGCAAAGTAGATCAGGGACGGCTTGTGGCGGGCAATTATCGCTTCGTCGCCGATGGCAACTTCCTTGGCAATCAAAGCTTCAGGGCAACACGGACTCAAGTTGCTGAGCGTGATACAAATCAGGATGGCCGGTTCGATTCCAGAGACAGCAACCGGATTGATCGCAGCGGCGCAGGCACCTCGATGCTGATCCACCAAGGTGGTTCAAATAATACATATTCGGCCGGCTGCCAGACAATGGCTCCAACCGACTTTAACAACTTCCTTAGGTCACTTGGCGGGCAGCAAAGCTTCAGCTATGTTCTTGTCAACGGTTCGAAGTGACGTAAGGAAATTTCAATGACACTACGACCATTGGTCGTTCTGGCAATGCTGCTTGCAGGTTGCCAAGTTGAAAGTAACGCATCTGTGGCAGGAAGTGAGGATGTGGCCACCCCATTTGCTCCTGCCGCAGAAAACGCCCCCGCCAAACGCAAACCCGAACCACTCGCTGTTCCACCTGAAGACCCTTGTCTTGATGAGCGTAATCCGAATTTTGATCCTGACAAATGTGTTGAGTCCGACGTGCGAGTCGATAAATTTGCTGGCAACTGGAAAATCACGCGTGTTCATGTGAATCCCGAAGGCGTCCAAGCCTTTGTCGAAAATGACAAAGCAATCCTTGGATCAATATTCACCATTACCCAGCGCGAAATCAAATGGACAACCAAAGCCTCGGCTGGGTTCACATCCGATGATGTGTGCAAGCAGCCGTCGGCTGGCCCGCTTCCCGCTATTGTTGAAAAGGAAGAAGGCGGCGATTTGACTGCGGCGCTTAAGCCTTTTGGGATATCAGTTTCAGCACGCGAGCCGCTTCACCGGTTTGGCTGTGTCGGCGGCGGTACTTGGGGGCCGGGCGAAGCCGGTGCGGCAGCCTTATTCATTCCTGTTGGCACCAAACAAATGGTGCTCAAATGGTATGATGGTGCAACGCTGTTAGCCGAGCGCAGCGATCAATAAACAGGCGATTGCGCCCGCTGCAACGCTTTCCTATAGCGAATGACTATGGAGCGGCTTGACGGCAGCGCGGCAGTGCCGCCCAAATATCGCGGTGGCATCGTTGCGCTCGGCAATTTTGATGGCTTTCACGGTGGGCATCAAGCTGTGGTTGGTCGGGCAGTTGCGCTGGCAAAGGCGAAAGGCGTGCCTGCGCTTGTTGCGACATTTGACCCACATCCAGTACGCTATTTCAAGCCCGATACTCCGCCTTTTCGCCTGACCAGCCTTGATCAACGTGAGCGATTGTTTGCTGAAGTCGGGGCAGATGCCATGATCGTTTTTCCGTTCGATGCTGCCCTCGCCGCACTTAGCGCCGATGAATTTGTTGCACAGCGACTTGCAGGGCTTGCCGGTGTCGTGACTGGTGAGGATTTCACCTTCGGCAATCGCAAAAGCGGCAATGTTGCGGTGCTTGCTGAGCTTGGCGCGCGTTACGGCTTTGTTGCGGAGGCCGTCTGCCCAGTTGGCGAAGGTGGCGAGGTGATCTCCTCAAGTCGCATTCGCCGCGCGCTTGCGATTGGAGACTGCGCCACTGCTACGCATCTGCTGACCCGCCCCTACACGATTGAAGGCGTTGTTCAGCACGGGGCAAAACTTGGCCGGACGATTGGCTACCCAACCGCTAACCTTGAAATGGGAAGCTATCTGCGCCCGCGCTACGGCATTTACGCAGTGCGCGTACGCTTGGCCGATGGGCGCGTGATTGACGGCGCGGCAAACCTTGGCATTCGGCCAAGTTTTGATCCTCCCAAGGAATTGCTAGAGGCTTATCTCTTCGATTTTGATGAGTCGCTTTATGATCAGACCATCGCGGTTGAGCTGATCGTTTTCCTCCGCCCCGAAGCAAAATTCGATACGCTTGAGGCGTTGACGACGCAGATGGACAAAGATTGTGCCGAGGCTGGGCGGCTGCTTTCGGTATAAGCTATTTACCTCAGGGCAGGCTGGATTTGCCCGCGTGCCAAACTTCGCCAGAGCCATTCAAGCGGGCCGTAGCGATAGCGGTCAAGCCAAGGCTTTGACCAAAGCAGCATAATCCCCCAAACGAATGGCGCGACCAAATAAGTCTGCCCGCGCGACATCTGACCGAACAAGCCAAAACCATAGCCGTAAAATAATGTGGTCATCAGGATTGATGTGCCAAGATAATTTGTGAAGGCGGCTTGGCCCACTGCGCTAATCCGCCCGATCAAAGCGGTTTTGGCAAATCGCTTGATGAGCAGCATTGCGAGTGCGGCGTGGCCGATCATGACCGCGATCCGGAACGGTGCAGACCAGGCCCACATACTGCCAATCACCGCTAAGGCATCAAAACCGCTCACCCATCCCCAAAACACCAAGGCGATCTGTCCGGGAATTCCAATAAGATAAGCGAGCCGCATCGTCTTCACATAGCGCGCATCATCCCAATCACCCGTCAAAAATCCATTGCGAAAAAACATCATGCCAAGCGCCATCAGACCAAGCGTTTCAAGGCCACCGACCAGAAAACTGATAAGTGGAATAAACAATCCCTCAGTCAACTGATGGTGGACGATTTCAAAATAGCCGCCTTGGTAAAGCGTAATGCTTTTGGCGATTATCTCAGAATTCGCTCCACCAAATTCGGCCATAGCCTCGGCAAAATTTTTGACGAGTTCGGGATTTGCACCCGGTTGCATGGCCATCCCTTTGAGCACCCACAGCCCAGCCATCAGTGCGCCAAATATCAAAAAGTTGATCGAAAGCAGCCATATCGCGATACGGCGAAGCTGCGCCTCATCTTTGTGCAGCAAGCCAATCCCGACCAAGCCGCACAGCGCATACAGCGTCAATATATCGCCAAGCCAGATCAGATAATAATGGGCAAGCCCAAACAGAAGCAGCCACACCATCCGCCGGATATGGACAGATTTACCAACACCCTGCGCGGCCTCGGCGCGTTCATATACAAGTAGCATTGATGCGCCAAACAGCATCGAAAACAGCCCGCGCATCTTGCTGTCAACCAGCACTGACATGATCGCCCAACTGATCACATTGGGTGGGCTGGTTCCGCCATAAGCTGCGGGGCTAAAATAAGCGGCCTCGGGCATCGCAAATGATATGATGTTCATCAAGAGAATGCCCATGACGGCGATGCCGCGAATGGCATCGAGGCTGAGATAGCGGGTGTTTGTAATGGTTAAATCCAACTCGAAATTTGATCCAAAGGCTTCTTGATCGTGGCATGAACTGGGATGGTGGCATCCGCCGTTGGATGGCCGACGACGACAATCATCATCGGCTTTTCATCCTTTGGCCGTTTGCACAGCGTGTTGAGGAAACGCATCGGATTGGGCGTATGGGTGAGCGTTGCCAGCCCCGCCGCATGGAGCGCGGCGAGCAACAAACCCGTCGCAATGCCGACGCTTTCAGTCACATAATAATTCTGCCGCGCGTCGCCGGGATGGAGCCCGCCCTTGCGCTGGCCAAAGATCGCGATCAGCCACGGCGCTTGTTCGAGGTAAGGTTTATCCGCATCAGTGCCGAGCGGGCCAAGCGCCTCAATCCATTCGGCACTTGCCTTGCCGCTGTAAAATTCGCGTTCTTCTTCTTCGGCGGCGATGCGCACTTGGCGTTTGGCGTCTGGCGAACCGATGACTGCAAAATGCCACGGCTGATGATTGGCACCATTTGGTGCGGTGCCTGCAGCAAGGATGGCCGTTTCGATAATCGCACGCGGGACCGGCGCATCGCCAATCTGACGGCAGCTCCGCCGCATAGCGATATGTTCGTAAAAGGCGCGTGCCGCCGCCGCCCGCTCTTCGTCGGTCATTGCTGGATAAGGTACCCAGGGCAGAGTTTCATGCTCAATCATCGTGCAGTTTTCCGTATCATCAGTTTTAGCCCCGACCACACCGCATCGACCGCACAGACTTTTACATCGACCAGCGGCGTCGCGGGCAAGATTACCGCGCGGATCGTATCTTCGGTAATATCAGTATCAACCTTTGACGCCTTCTTTGGCCATGACACCCAGATAAACCCGGCAGGCTTGAGCAGCGGGAGAAGCACCCCCAGCCTTGCCTCCATGGTGGCGCGCTGCGTGACGAAGATATGTGCGGCATCAAGGCCCGGCTCGGGGGCTGCGCATTCGATAAGCGCGATATCGCCAATCTCCGCGCGCACGCTTTCAGGCATCGCATCGAACCAAACGCGCATCTCGTCCTTCAGCGAAAGTTTCTTCGCGAGCGGGGTTCCTGAATATCCTGCACTTGCCATGAGGCAACGTGCCACGGCGCTTGACGCCCGGCAAGCCTGTGGCAATATTGGCAATCATGACGCCAGCCAGACTCACCGCCGATGAGGCGCTCACCCGATTAATTGACGGCAATAACCGCTATGTTGCCGATGAACCGATATCAGGCGATATTTCGCGCAGCCGCCGCCTTGAAGTCGCGCGCGAGCAATTTCCCTTCGCCACACTGGTTGGCTGTTCGGATAGCCGCGTTGGCCCTGAACAATTGTTCGGCGTTGGCCTCGGCGATTTGTTCATCGTGCGGACGGCGGGCAATAATGTCGGCACCAACGGGATGGGGTCAATTGAGTTTTCGGTGGCGCAGCTCGGCGTGCCGCTCATCGTCGTGCTCGGCCATGAACGGTGCGGAGCGGTGGGTGCGGCGGTCAAGATTGTCACCGATGATCTCCAACTTTCGGGCAGTATGGGGAAGATGGTTGAGCCAATCATCCCTGCCGTTCTCCACGCCCAGCGCAGCCTGCCTGAATACGGCGATCTGCTCGACGCGTCAGTGCGCGAAAATGTCCGTCGCATGGTCAAGCGCCTGCGCACCGCATCCGAACCGATGCTAATGGAACCGCAAGCGACCGGGCGGTTGAAAGTGGTCGGAGCTTATTATGATTTGGATAGCGGCACGGTTGATTTTTTTGATCGGCCCTAAGTAGTTTTGCCCATCAGCGCGGGGAAGAAGCCTTCATGCGCAGTGCGGAGGGTTACGAGGGGGATATCAGCAACCACATTATCTTGATCCCCCATCAATATCATATTTTGACCGCCTGTTTCACCAATACATTCGATGGAAATACCAGCAACGATGGCGCTTTGTTGAAGCAAGTCGTAGTTCTCTTTGGTGCCCAGGATCGTAATCAAATAACGGCCTTGATCTTCACAGAAATAGTCAAATCTATGGTCACCATATGTTTGAACGCGTGCACCAAATCCGCCAGCGAGAGCCATTTCAGTAACGGCCACAGCAATTCCGCCATCTGACACATCATGTACAGCAGTGACTCGGCCATCTGTGATCAACGAGCGCACGAACTCACCCGTTGCACACTCCTGCACCAAGTCAACTACAGGGGGTGGGCCATCTTCGCGACCACCGAATTCTCGAAGCCATAGCGATTGACCCATGTAACGCCCCCAATTAGCAAAGCCGCCATGTGCTAACACTTTACCATATTCAGTAGCCGAAAGCCCTTTATCGCTCGAAGGATCTATACCTTTCATCCATTCTTGATTTTTTGGTGGAACGCCAATCAGAATAATTGCCTCCCCCTCCGCCTTGAACCCAATCGTCGCGCTTTTGCTCCAATCGTCGAGCAGGCCAATCGCGCCAATTGCGGGCGTCGGTAAAATCGCTGAGCCCCCGCCCGTCGCCTTGCTTTCATTATAGAGCGACACATTGCCGCTTACGATGGGCATATCAAGTGCGATGCACGCCTCGCTCATGCCCTCAAGACAGCCGACGATCTGCGCCATGATTTCGGGGCGCTGGGGGTTGCCGAAATTGAGGCAATTGGTGATCGCGAGCGGCTTTGCGCCCACCGCACACAGGTTGCGATACGCCTCAGCCACTGCTTGCTTGCCGCCCTCAACCGGATCGGCATAGCAGTAGCGCGGGGTACAATCGGTCGTCATCGCCAAGCCCTTTTGGGTGCCATGAACGCGCACTACCGCCGCATCGCCGCCGGGGCGCTGAACCGTGTCGGCCCCAACCATATGGTCATATTGCTCCCATATCCACCGCCGCGAGGCGATGTCTGGCGACGCCATCAGCTTGAGCAGATCAGCGCCAATATCGCTGCTTTCAGGAATATCACCCAGCGGTTTGACCTGCGCCCACGCCTTATATTCGTCCTGGCTCATATAGGGCCGATCATAAAGCGGCGCATCATCAGCAAGCGGGCCGAGCGGGATATCGCAGACCGTCTCACCGTTCCACTTGAGCACCATATGGCCGGTTTCTGTCACAGTCCCGATCACCGCGAAATCAAGCTCCCACTTCTTGAAAATGCCTTCCGCAAAATCTTCACGCCCCGGCTTCAATACCATGAGCATCCGCTCCTGCGATTCGGAGAGCATCATCTCGTAAGGCGTCATGCCCGTTTCGCGGCACGGCACTTTGTTCATATCAAGTTCGATGCCAACGCCGCCCTTGCTCGCCATTTCTACGCTTGAACTGGTGAGGCCCGCCGCGCCCATATCTTGGATCGCGACAATCGCGTCGGACGCCATTAGCTCAAGGCACGCCTCAATCAGCAGCTTTTCGGTGAAGGGATCACCAACCTGAACCGTCGGGCGCTTCTCCTCAGTATCGTCAGAAAAATCAGTCGAAGCCATCGTCGCGCCGTGGATGCCGTCACGCCCGGTTTTTGATCCGACATAGACGATGGAATTGCCGATTCCGCTCGCGGCGGAATAGAAGATCTTGTCCGTTTCGGCGATCCCGACGGTCATCGCGTTGACAAGGATATTGCCGTCATAGGCCTTGTGGAAATTGACCTCACCCCCGACAGTCGGCACACCGACGCAGTTGCCATAGCCGCCGATGCCGCGCACCACTCCGTCAATCAGGTGGCGCATCTTGGGATGATCAGGCCGCCCGAAACGCAGCGCATTGAGGTTCGCAATTGGCCGTGCGCCCATTGTGAAGACATCGCGCAGGATGCCGCCAACGCCCGTTGCCGCCCCTTGATAAGGCTCAATGTAACTCGGGTGATTATGCGATTCCATTTTAAAGATCGCCGCTTGACCATCACCAATATCAACAACGCCCGCATTTTCGCCGGGGCCGCAGATCACTTGCGGGCCAGTGGTTGGCAGTTTCTTCAAATGAATCCGCGATGATTTGTAGGAGCAATGCTCCGACCACATCACCGAGAATATACCAAGCTCTGTCAGATTGGGCTCACGGCCCATCGCAGCAAGAACGCGCACATATTCTTCTTCGGAAAAGCCGTGTTCGGCGACGATCTGTGGGGTAATTTCGGACATGCCCGCGCTTTAACCGCTCGATGTGATCGCGCATAGTGGGATTTAGGATTGACCAAGGTGTATTGCATTATTAATACAGGCGCAAAATAGACGCTTGGGAGTCTTAAATGCGTATAGGCAAATTAACGCTTTCTATTCTGCTTGCAACAGCGACAACCCCTGTGTTCGCCGAAGAGAATCCAATCGATTGGCGCGCCTTAGCCATTGGCGATATCGAGGCGGCTTACCGGATTACGCGTGAGCAGCATCCAGGGATGCATGACAAATCCAACCCCGGTTTCTCTCTTCTCCTCGAAAAAGCGCGATCTGAAGCGCTCCTGCTCGCTGGAAAAACGTCAACGTCAGCAGGGTTTGAAGCAAGCCTTGGACGTTTCAAAGCCGTACTCGATGATGGCCATGCGGGCGTATATGCCGAGCTGCCTGACGTACATCAGCCCAAAATTAAATGGCCCGGCTTTGTCGCAGCTTGGCGCGGTGAGGCCATGTATGTCTACAAAAGTGCGATAAATGATCTGCCTGCTGGAGCTCAGATTCTTTCGTGCGACAACGTTGCAGTGCCCACGCTCGTGCGACGGAACGTGTTTGGATTCCAAAACGGCGTTAAGGTGCCCGGAGAGTTTTGGTCATTGGCACGACGGCTGTTCGTTGATGATAACAATCCCTTTGTTACGCTTCCAAAAAATTGCCAGTTTCGGATTAATGGAAAGAGCGTGACGCGCACGCTCAACTGGACGGCCACCCCTGACTATTATCAAAGCTGGCGCGATGGGTCGGCCAATGGTGATCGGCTGCCAATCGGAATGGCTGAGCGTGCACCGGGTCTATTCTGGTTTGCGATGCCTGATTTTCAGCCTGATGAGGCTGGTACTGCCGCTTACAAGAAGATGTATGCCGATCTTGTTGCATCGCGGCCCAAGCTGATGACAGCGCGCGCGATCGTGCTTGATTTACGCTTTAACCAAGGTGGATCATCAAACTGGAGCAAGATGCTTGCAGAAAATCTTTGGGGCAAAGCGCGCGTTGAGCGCGCGCTAAAAACTTATTTTGCTAAGACCCAGACATGGTGGCGCCCGACAGCGGGAAACCTTACGGCAATCAAGGAATTTGTACCACTGCTTGAGCAGCAAGCTGATGCTAAAAGCGTAGCGCTCATTAAACAATTTATTCCGGTTTTTGAAGCCGCTATTGCCAGAGGTGATACATTTCTGGTTGAACCAGATGCGCCTGAAACAGAGGCGGGACGCGGTGAGATAGAACCGGCCATGCTCAAGACGCCAGTCTATGTGATTGTACCGGGCCAATGCGCAAGCGCCTGTCTTGATGCCGTGGATTATTTTAAGCGTTTCCCGCAAACGCGCTTGATTGGCGCCCCAAGCAGTGCAGATTCAACCTACATGGAGGTTCGCACCGAAGCGCTGCCTTCGACAATGGCACAAGCCATCATCCCGATGAAAATGTATGTCAACCGACCGCGCGGCAATGGGGTTTTCTATAGTCCAGATATCTTGATGGCTGATTTTGATTGGTCGACCGGCAGTTTCCTCAAACGGATTCAGGCCGATCTAAAAAACAAACGCGCACCCGCAGCTAAGTGATCAGCCGCGCAGGAAGCAAACCGCGGCTGGCATTGCCGATAAAGAATGGCTCGGACAAGTCTTCGGGGCGGAGGTCGGCCTCAACCGCGCTGCCATTGGCGATCAGTTCAGCGCGCAGCACACCGGGGAGTAAGCCGCGCGACAGTGGCGGTGTTAACAATGCGCCGGGGCCACGCACGAAGATATTGGTGAAGCTGCCCTCGGTAATGAAACCCTCTCTGTCAACCAATGCCACTTCAAAGCTGCCCGCTTGCGCCCGCGCCTCAACATAGAAGCTGCGGTCTGTCGTCTTATGCCGCAAGCGAAAATCTGAGCTTTCAACTGGAAGCGGCGCGATGCGAACATCGACAAAATCCCCTGGCACTCCTTGGTGCGGCTGGATTTCAATCGCGATCCGCCCGCTAGGGCTGAGCATAAGCCTTACCCGGCGCGACTCTGCAATCCGGAAGGTTGCCGCTTGAAGCTCATTGCGCGCAGCATGGCGATCAAAGGGAAAGCCAAAAATACGCGCGCTTTCGCCAATCCGCGTGATATGGCGATCAAGCAGTTGGATGCCAACCGCTGGATCGAAGCGCATCGTTTCAAACAGATCAAACGTCTTTTCTGATGCCACAAAACCTCCCTTCGTCAGGCATTCACGCCATTCATCGCCCGATTCGCTATCGGCAATAATGCCCGATCCAAGCCCCATCGTTGCGCGATTTTCATGCCCGCGTAAATACAACGTGCGAATGGCGACGTTAAACGCGGCATCGCCGCCCTGATCAATCCGCCCGATTGATCCTGTATAAGCGCTGCGCGGTGCGGCCTCTACCTCGTCGATCACCTCCATCGCCCGGATTTTGGGCGCGCCAGTGATTGAGCCGCAGGGGAAAATGGTGGTTATGACATCAATCGCATCAACGCCGCTACGCAACTGCGCGGTAATCGTCGAAGTCATCTGATGCACGGTTGGATAGGTTTCAACATGGAATAGCTGTGGCACCGCAACACTGCCCGGCACTGCAACGCGCGAAAGATCATTGCGCAGCAGATCAACGATCATCAGATTTTCGGCGCGTTGTTTTGGGTCAGATTGCAGCGTCGCCACTGCCGCTGCATCGGATGCCGCATCCGCGCCGCGCATCGCGGTGCCCTTCATTGGCTTGGTGGTCAGCTTGTCGTCTTTAAGCGCGAAGAAAAGCTCAGGCGAAAGCGAGAGCAACCATTCTTCGCCCGTCCAGATCACCCCGCCATAGCCCGCTTTAGCGCGGGTGCGCAGCCCGGCGTAAATCGCAAGCGGATCACCAATCAGCGGGACATCGCACACAAAGGTGAGATTGGCCTGATAAATATCACCCGCTGCGATATAGTCTTTGACGGTGGCAAGCGCGGTTTCATAGGCGCTATTGCTGATGCTTGGGCTTGGTGATCCGATCCAGCCACCCTGCTCCGGGGGAAACAGGTGAGCCACTGTATCGGGCGCAATCTCCTGATAGCCGTCAAACAGACCAAACCAGAGGAGTGGTGGCGCGCCCTCGTCGGCGCTTTTGGAAAGCGATGAGAGTTTTGGTTCAAGACCGTGGCCAGCGTCATAGGAAATGAACCCCGCAGCATGAGATCCTTGGGATTTTAGCCCGGCAAGTAACCCTGGAACCGCTGCCGCATCGCGCGTGGTGATAATCTCAATCGGATCAGTATAAAGCCGTGCAGGCGCCGCCCCATCATCCCGAGCATCGTCAAGCAGGACAAAGGGCTTTGCGGTCGAAAGCCTCGTCATTCGCCCCGCTTGCGCGCCTGCGGATAGGTGCCGAGCAGGCGGACGCTTTTTGAATGGAAGCGGAGTTCCTCAAGCGCCCGCGCGACCGCAGGATCATCCGGATGGCCAACAATATCAGCGAAAAAGGTCGTCGCGGCGAAACTTGCCCCGCGTTGATAGCTCTCAAGTTTGGTCATATTAATACCATTGGTCGCAAAACCGCCCATCGCCTTATAAAGCGCGGCGGGAATATTTTTCACCTCAAAAATGAAGGTCGTCATGACCGCGCCGACATTGGGCGCGGGCGCGCCTGAACGGGCCAAGATCACAAAGCGCGTCATATTATCATCTGAATCCTCAAGCGATTCAGCGAGGATATCAAGGCCGTAAATCGCCGCCGCTCCCGGCGGTGCAATTGCTGCAAGACCCGGTTCATCACGGCTCGCGGCTTCAGCAGCGGCGCCAGCAGTATCAGGATAAGCAACCGGCTGAATTCCCCGCGCGCGCAGCCAATGACGGCATTGGCCAAGCGCTTGCGGATGGCTCATCGCATCGCGGACATCCTCAAGCGCGCCCTTGCCCATCAAGGCATATCGGATTGGCAGGAAAAATTCGCCAGTGATCGTCAGCCCTGATTCGGGGAGCAGAAAGTGAATATCGGCGACCCTCCCGTGCAGCGAATTCTCAATTGGAATCATCGCGCAACCCGCTTGGCCATTCACAACTGCATCAATCGCATCTTCAAAGCTAAAGCACGGCAGCGGCAGCGCATCACTAATCGCCTGATTAACTGCAATATGCGAATTGGCTCCGGGTGCGCCTTGAAACGCCACAGCGCGCGAAGGATCAGATTTGGCGGCAGCGCTCATTTCAGCTACCAGCGGGCGGGCGGATGCAGGGTAATTTTCCATAACTGGTGCGGCGCATAACGGCGAAGGCGAAAAGCCGCAACCACGGTATTGCGAAGCGCGTCCGCGCGCATTAAAGCGCCCACACGATTCAAAAGTAAACTAACCGGGGCCAAGGGATTTCAACGGATGAGCGACAATACGAATACATTTTTCGGCTGGACGCTATTTGGTGGCATCGTTGCCTTGGGTTCAATGATATTGACCGGCGAATATTTTAAGGGTGAAGCGCCTGAAAAGGGCGGCTATGAAGTGGCTGACGCCGCTCCTGCTGGTGAGGGCGGCGGTGCCGCAGCCGCTGTGCCAACCAATTTTGCCGCTGGCGATGTTGCAAAGGGTGCTGAAACCTTCAAGAAATGCGCGTCATGCCACAGTATTACATCTGGCGGCGCAAACGGCATTGGCCCCAATCTTTACGGCGTAATGGGGCAGAAGCACGGCCATATCGCTGGCTTTGCTTATTCGGCTGGAATGCTCGCAAAGCCGGGCAATTGGGATTTTGAGGGCATGGATGCGTGGCTGAAAAGCCCCAAAAAATATGTTGAGGGCACCAAGATGAGCTTTGCCGGTCTGTCCAAAGCTGAAGACCGCGCCAACGTAATCGTTTATCTCAATGCGCAGGGTTCAAATTTGCCAGTGCCAGCCGCACCCGCCGAGGGCGCGCCCGCCGCCGCTGAGGCAGCCCCAGCCGCAGGTGGGGCACCCGCCGCCGAAGCGCTAGCGGCCCCAGTTAAGGGCTAATCGCTAAACCGTTTCGTAGAATTTCTGGACAATCGCCCACGCGTCTTCGGCGGTTTCGACGAAGTGGATCAGATCAAGGTCGTGCGCTGAGATCACACCTTCTTCGACCAGCGCCTCAAAGTTGACGACGCGCGTCCAGAAGGCTTTGCCGAACAGGATCACTGGGATCGCCTTGATCTTGCCCGTTTGGATGAGCGTTAATAGCTCAAACATTTCGTCAAATGTACCGAACCCGCCGGGAAACACAGCCACCGCGCGCGCGCGGAGCAGGAAGTGCATCTTGCGCAGCGCAAAATAGTGGAACTGAAAACTAAGCCCCGGCGTCACATATTGGTTGGGGGCTTGTTCATGCGGCAGCACGATATTGAGGCCGATTGATTCAGCGCCAACATCACTTGCGCCGCGATTGGCGGCCTCCATAATCGATGGGCCACCGCCCGAGCAGACAACAAAATGGCGCGTTCCGTCTGCCTGAGGTGGCACTTGGCTGACGGTCTGCGCCAGCGCACGCGCTTCATCATAATAATGTGATTTGGCCTCTAGGCTTTTGGCAACATCGGGATTTTCATGGCCTGACATTACGCCGGGTGCCGGGATCCGCGCCGAACCGTACATCACAAATGTTGAGCCAATTTTGGCCTCATCAAGCAAAAGCTCAGGCTTAAGCAGCTCAAGCTGGAAACGCACCGGGCGCAAATCCTCACGCAGCAGGAATTTTTCATCCTGAAACGCCAGCTTATAGGCCGGATGTTCGGTTTGTGGGGTCGAGATGGCCTTTTTGGCTTGAGCAGCATCTTCGGCGGCGGGCGCAAATACGCGCTTTGGTAATTTTTCGTTTTTCATTGAATATGCGTTAGCGGCAAAAAGGCTTGCCGCCCAGATCGAAATGCAAATGATCGAAATGCGCCGCATTATAGTCAGGGCTGAGCACCGTTTGGAACCGTTTGCAGGCAGCCCCGCGAATATTGCGGAGGAACGTCCGGTCATCATCGCTGCCGTTCCAGCCCTGCCGAATTGACACCCTCCGCCCATCGGCCAGCACGAACGCGCCAATATCAACGGCGTTGCCCGTGGCATGTTCTGACCTGCCCGTGCCTCGTCCACCGATAATGTTGCGACATGAATAACCGCCCATGCTCTCAATTTTGACAACGCGGCTCCCGAACACATCGCGTGCAGCAGGCTGAAGCGTCTCACGCGTCCATAGCGCCAGTGCGCGGGCCAGCGGACAGCGAACCGCCGTCACATTGGTAATCGGCACGCCAACGCCGAGCAGTTGGACATTGCCAATCGTACTGCATCCATTGCCAAGCGATTGATCGGCAATGGCCATATAACGCGCGCCAAGCCGATCAAGCTCACCGACGCATTGTTTGATATTTTCGTTGACCACCGCCGGTGCTTTGCGCGGCGCCGTGTCAGCAGAACGCCCTTTGGGCGGGCCGACGCAGGCCGTTACCACCATCAATGGAATAAGGATTGAGGTTTTACGAAACATATGAGCGATATTGACCCGGCTATGGTTAACAAAATGCTAATTTTGTGCCGCGCTGATCCGCACATTCGGTGCGTTGATCGCAAAGCGCTTATGCGCATCGCTTGACTTTGCCGGAGCCGTCTCTAATGGCGGCTCCGGGCCACGCGGCCCCAACGCCGCGCTGCTCTCTGCAAGGAGACGCTTACATGACTAGTTCGTTACCCGCGCACGCCGATTGGCCTGCACAATCGGCAAAACCCGAAGTGCGCCCTGCGCGTCCGTTTTTTTCCTCTGGCCCCTGCGCAAAGCCGCCGGGCTGGGAAGCCTCAAAATTAGCAACAGAATGCTTGGGACGCTCACATCGTTCAAAGATTGGCAAAACACGCCTTCAACTCGCGATTGATCTGATTCGTGACGTGCTTCAGGTGCCCGACACGCACAGGATCGGGATTGTTCCGGGTTCGGACACTGGCGCATTTGAAATGGCGATGTGGACGATGATGGGCGCGCGCCCCGTCACGATGCTGGCGTGGGAAAGTTTTGGCGAAGGCTGGGTGACCGATGCGGTCAAGCAATTGAAACTCGACGCAACGGTCGTGAATGCGTCCTATGGCGAAATTCCTGACCTCGGCGCGGTCGATTTCGCACATGATGTTGCCTTCACATGGAATGGCACCACATCGGGTGCGCGTGTTCCGGGCGGTGATTGGATCAGCGACACCCGCGAAGGCCTGACCTTCAACGATGCGACTTCAGCGGTGTTCGCCTATGACATGCCGTGGGATAAGCTCGACGTAACGACATTTAGCTGGCAAAAAGTGCTTGGCGGCGAAGGCGCGCACGGGGTGATTATCCTCGGCCCGCGCGCGGTTGAGCGGCTTGAAAGCTATACCCCCGCTTGGCCACTGCCGAAGATTTTCCGGCTCGTCTCGAAGGGCAAACTTGCCGAGGGCGTGTTCAAGGGCGAAACGATCAACACGCCGTCGATGCTCGCGTTAGAGGATGTCATCTTCGCGCTTGAATGGGCGAAGTCGGTCGGCGGGCTTGAGGGGCTGATGGCGCGGTCAAATGCCAATGCCGCAGCCCTTGGCAAAATCGTTGCGGATCGTTCTTGGCTTGGTCATCTGGCAAAGGACGCCGCCACCCGTTCCACCACCTCGGTCTGCTTGACGGTCGAGGGTGCCGGCGAGGCGTTCATCAAGAAATTTGCGGGCCTGCTTGAGGCGCAAGATGCGGCCTATGACATTGCCGGATACCGCGATGCCCCTCCGGGCCTGCGCATCTGGTGCGGCGCGACGGTTGATACAGCCGACATAGAAGCGCTCGGCCCTTGGCTCGATTGGGCCTGGGCGGAACTTCACGCTTAAGTCCCCTCTCCTCTTCAGGGGAGAGGGTTAGGGAGAGGGGGCTGTCCCTCCAAATTAATTCGTAAGGGCCGGAATGAGAGACAGCCCCCTCTCCCCGGCCCTCTCCCCTGAAGGGGAGAGGGAGAAAATCATGACCAAACCACGCGTACTTATTTCCGACAGCATGGATCC
>JANOXQ010000143.1:0-10859 GCA_031418495.1 Sphingomonadales bacterium | reverse complement strand
GCTTTTCTTTCGCGCCGTGGTCGGCCAAAGCGCCAGCCTGCGGCGTGGATCGCGGCGTTTGAGCGATTGTTGAAGGAGTAGATTTTTGGACGCGGTTTTACTGAATACGGATGCAACCACGCTTTCGCCGATTGCGCTTTTTCTTCAGGCAGACATTATTGTGAAGCTTGTGATGATCGGGCTGCTGATCGCGAGTGTCTGGACATGGGCGATTATTATTGCCCAGTGGACAAAGCTGCGCCGCGTGAGGCGCGAGTCTGATCGCTATGAACGTGACTTTTGGAAAGCCGAGGATGTTGATGCATTTCAAGAGGCCAATCGTGGGCTTGATGTGCCGAGCGCCAAGGTTGTTAACGCGGGCTTGGTTGAGTGGCGGCGCTCAACCAAGGCCAAGATCGTTGACCGGGATGGAACGCGCGCACGGCTCGCCACCGCGATGGGCGCGACAATTGCTGCTGAAATTGATCGGCTGTCTGATCGGCTGAATATTCTTGCAACCGTTGGCAGCGTTGCGCCGTTCGTCGGGCTGTTTGGCACGGTTTGGGGGATCATGCGCAGCTTTACCGCTATCGCCGCCGAGCAGAATAGCTCACTCGCGGTGGTTGCGCCGGGTATTGCTGAGGCACTGTTTGCCACCGCACTTGGGCTGTTCGCGGCGATCCCGGCGGTGGTGGCGTACAACCGTTTCAGCCACAGTATGAACCGGATGGAGGCACGCTTCAATCGCTTCGCCGACGGATTCCACGCAACGCTCAGCCGCGAATTGGAATTGGAGCGCTAATGGCGATGGGCCCGCTTCCTTCGCACCGTGGCCGCAATCGCCGCGCGCCTATGGCGGAGATTAACGTTACGCCGATGGTAGACGTTATGCTCGTGCTGCTGATCATCTTCATGGTGACAGCACCGCTGCTGGTTGCAGGCGTTCCGGTCAATCTGCCTGATAGCCGCGCCAAAGCGCTTGAACAGGAGAAGGAGCCAGTGCAGCTTTCGCTTGATCAGGACGGTAAGCTGTTCATTGGAGAAAATGCAGTGCCGATGGCTGATCTGCCGCTGCGTCTTGCGGCGATTGCGGACAACGGCGGAGACAAGCCACCACAAATCTACCTCCGCGCCGATACGGGTCTTGATTACGGCGAAGTCATGCGCGTGATGGGGGAGCTTAACCGCGCTGGCTTAAACCGAGTGTCGCTCATTACGACGGCGAGTGCGGACGGCGGCGAGTAATGGATCGCGCTGAAAAAGCCGGGCTTGGCGTTGCGCTTGCGGGCCATGTTGCTTTGTTCGGCGCGCTTTCGCTTGGGTTGTTGAGTGCGCCAGACCTACCAAAACTTGATAGTCAGCCAGTTGAAGTCACGCTTGCGACTGAGGTTGATCTCGAGTCAGCGGCTCCAGCACCCACGCCGCCAGCCCCTGCGCAGCGACAAGCCGAGCCTGCACCGACAGAGCCGGCGCCAGCCCCAATCATTGCTGCGCCGCCCCCTCCGCCGCTTATCGAAAAACCTCAGCCAAAGCCTGAACCCAAGCCAGTTGCTAAACTTGAACCTGCGCCAAAACCCAAGCCAAAGGCAGAAACCAAGCCAAAGCCGGTTACTAAGCCGATCAAGGTTGCAAAGGCTGATCCCGAGGCACGCCGCAGGTCGGGGCTTTCAAATAGCATTGTTTCGGGCCTGTCCGATACGCCGAGCCAAGCTAAGCCAACGAAACTCGGTAAGGTCGCGCCACCCTCTGCCGCGCCGACACAACCCGCTGGCGTTTCTGTTGCCGCGATGACGGGCGCGCAAAAGGCCAGCCTCAATTCATTGATCTATACCCAACTCAAGCCCCATTGGCGGCCGCCTTCGGGGGCTGATGCGGAATTGCTGATCACGCGGCTGAGCGTGCGGCTAAACAAGGATGGCTCGCTTGCCTCCGATCCCGAAGTGATTACGCAGGATGGGATCAATGATAGCAATCGCGCGCAGGCCAAACTTCATGCTGATCGTGCAATTCAGGCGGTTCGTCGCGCGGCACCGTTTAATTTGCCTGCGCAGTTCTATGACGGCTGGAAATGGTTGAAGCCGCTCAATTTCGATGGAAGACTATCCCGATGAAGCGTTTGTTATTGATTGCGACCATTTTCTTGGCCCAACCTGCGTTCGCGCAATTGAGCGTTGACGTGACGGGCGATATCCAGGCTGATCTCAATATCGCAGTGCCTGCAATGCCAACGCCCGCTGACGCTTCAACCGCAGCAGGATCAACGACTACACTTGGACGCCAAGTCGCTGAAGTGATCGCGTCCGATTTGCGCGGTAGCGGTCTGTTCAAACCCGCTGGCCCGGCTGGCCTTAAAGGCGTTGCCTTCGAAGAAGTGACTAAGCCAGAATTCGACCATTGGTCGGGCAAGGGGGCCGAGGCGCTGGTTCAGGGTTTTGTCCGTGCGAACCCCGACGGCGCGATAACGGTCGGCTGCTATCTCTATGATGTGGCACTTAAGTCTGAGTTGACCCGTGCTGGCTATGTTGTTTCTCCTGCTGACTGGCGGCGTGCAGCGCATAAATGTGCTGATGCGATTTACGCCAAGCTGTCGGGCGAAAGCCCCTTCTTTGATAGCCGCATCGCCTACATCGCCGAAAGCGGCCCCAAAGATCGGCGCGTGAAACGGCTTGCAATCATGGATTCGGACGGTGCCAACCACCGCTTCATCACTAATGGCCAGACGCTTGCGCTCACCCCGCGCTTTTCGCCCGATTATAAATCGATCCTCTATCTGAGCTATCTCAACAACCGCCCGCGCATTTTTATTTATGATATCGCCAGCGGTAAGCAGCGGCTGGTGACCGAAAGCGCGAACCCGACCTTTGCCCCGCGCTTTTCACCTGATGGTAAGACGGTGCTCTATTCAATGGCCATTGCGGGAAACACTGATATCTACCGCATCTCAGCAAATGGCGGCACGCCGCAGCGGCTGACCAACACGCCCGGCATTGATACCGGCGGCAGCTACTCCCCTGATGGCAAGCGGATCGTGTTTGAAAGCGACCGCTCGGGTGGCCAGCAAATCTATGTAATGAACGCCGATGGTTCGGATCAACAGCGGATCAGCTTCGGTGGCGGCCGCCACGCGACGCCCGAATGGAGCCCGCGCGGTGATTTGATCGCTTTCACCAAGATCGCAGGCAATTTCCGTATCGGTGTTATGACGCCGAGCGGTAATGGTGAAAAGCTGCTGACCGAAACATGGCAGGATGAGGCACCGAGCTGGTCTCCCAATGGCCGCGTCATCCAGTTTTTCCGCACCGCAAAGGGATCAGGCAAGGCCAGTGTTTGGCAGGTTGATCTAACGGGTGTTAATGAACGGCGTATCCCGACGCCAATCGAAGGCTCTGATCCCGCGTGGGGGCCGTTGCTTCCGTGAATCTAAGAGGAGTGTTTATATGATCAAAACCCGCAATAGCTTGATGATCGCAGTCGCGCTGATCGCGCTTTCGGCGTGCGCCAAAAAACGGGTTGAACTCCCGCCCGCACCGATTGGTACGCAGGGTGACGGCCAAACCACCACGCCAACGCAGCCATCGGGGCCAACGCCGGGCAGTCAGGAAGATTTTGTGGCGAGCATTACCGCCGACCGGATTTTCTTTGATACTGATAAGTTCGATGTCGACGGTGAAGATCAGGAAGTGCTGCGCAGCCAAGCAGCATGGCTCGCCAAATATCCCAATAAGCGCGTGACGATTGAAGGCCATGCCGATGAACGCGGCACCCGTGATTATAATATCGCGCTTGGTGAACGACGCGCCAATTCGGCGAAGAATTTCCTCTCTTCGCTCGGCGTTGATGCGGCGCGGATTTCAACGATCAGCTACGGCAAGGAACGCCCTGACGCGCTTGGATCTGACGAGGCAAGCTGGGCGCGCAATCGCCGCGCGGTGACGCTTACGGTTCAGTAGGGACGCTTACCCAACCACGCCACTTGCTCTGAGCGCGGCAATCGTAGTTTCGTCAAAACCGAGTGCGATGAGGATAGTGGTGCTATCCTCACCAACTTTAGGAATGGTCTGCGATGTGCCTAGCCGTTTGCCATCCATTTCAATTGGCAGCATCGGCAGCATCGTCTCGCGACCGTCTGGCAGCGTTACCGGCTCAAGTCCGCCGCTGGCTAGCAAGTGGGGGTCGTCAAACATATCTTCAGGCCGCGCAATGGGTGCAAAAGGCAGTCCTGAGTCTTCAAGTTTGGCGATGATTTCGGTACGCGTGAAGAGACTTACCATCGTTCGAATTTCTGGGATGATCCGGTCACGTGCGGCCACGCGGGCGTTGTTTTCGCGCAAGCTCAAATCAGCCCAGAGCGCATCAAGCTCGAACAGCGCACAGAATTTCTGCCACAGACTGTCAGTCACAACGCCTATGAAGATCGGCAAATCCTTGGTCTCAAACACGTCATAAATCGCCCAGACTGAAAGCCGTGCAGGCATTGGGGCGGCGGCCTGACCCGTCACCGCCATTTGCGCCATGTGCTGCGCGATGAGGTAAACCGTCGTTTCAAACAGTGCGCTTTGCACCTTTTGGCCTCGCCCAGCGCGGTGGCGCTCCTCAAGCGCGGCTTGGATCGCGATCACACCGAACATGCCGCCGGTAATATCGATCACGCTTGCACCTGCGCGCAGTGGCTTGCCCGGTGGCCCAGTCATATAGGCAAGCCCACCCATCATCTGCGCGACTTCATCAAGGGCTGTACGCTCTGCATATGGCCCTGCGAGGAAGCCCTTAGCCGAGCAATAAATCAATCGCGGGTTGGTTTGCGCAAGTGCCTCGTAGGACAGCCCAAGCCGATCCATCGCGCCGGGGCGGTAATTCTCAACGAGGATATCAGCGCTATCGCTCAGGCGCTTGGCAACTGCGATCCCCTCGGGTGATTTGAGATCAAGGCAAATGCTTGATTTGCCGCGATTGAAGGTCGCGAAAAATCCTGCGCCTGAGCCGACGAGATTGCGGGTTTTATCGCCGCCAATCGGCTCAACATGGATCACTTCAGCGCCAAGGCTTGCAAGGATCGCACCAACCGATGGCCCCATGATCATATGAGTGAACTCGACAACGCGCAGGCCAGAGAGCGGTGCACTCACGTGCTAAAACCAATCGGCAGTCCAGCGTCAGCCGTAAATCCGTAAAGCGGTTCACCCGGCAGTGCGCTCGTCACAATCTCACGCACCTTCATCAGTTTCGCTAGATCAATCCCAGTTTCATAACCCATTGACTGGAGCATGAAGACCAAATCCTCGGTCACGATATTGCCCGAAGCTCCGGGCGCAAACGGGCAACCGCCGATCCCGCCAAGCGAGGCATCGAAGGTGGTGATCCCTTCCTCAAGTCCGGCAAGCACATTGGCGAGGCCAAGCCCGCGCGTGTTGTGGAGGTGGAGGGTGTGGAGCCGCTCGGCACCCGCCGCCGCCTTTACCTTGCGCACCAGCCGCCTGATTTGGGCGGGATTGGCATAGCCGGTGGTGTCAGACAGCGTGAGTTCATCAGCGCCTGCTGCAATTAAGGCCTCGGCCATTGCGACAACCACATCCTCAGAAACCGGGCCTTCGATGGTGCAGCCGAATGCGGTGGCGAGGCTTACACCGAAATGGATGCCTCTGCCGCGCGCCATTTGGGCAATTACTTTGATCTCATCAATCATCGCGGCATGGGTTTTACGCACATTTTTGAGGCTGTGCGTTTCGGACATTGAAAAGGGGATTGAGAAACCATGTACCCCAGCATCAATCGCCCGCTCCGCGCCCTTAACGTTGGGGATCAGCGCAACGACATTGAGGCCAGGAATTGTTTTGGCGAAGGCGACCACCTCTGCCGTGTCAGCTAGTTGTGGGAGGAGCGTGGGCGGCACAAAACTGCCAACCTCAATCTCGCGCACGCCCGCTTCGGCCTCTGCCTTGATCCAGGCTTTTTTGGCGTCGAGCGACATGATCCGGTCGGTCGATTGCAGCCCGTCACGCGGGCCGACTTCGCTGACGAGAATTACAGGTAAACCCACGGTCGTGCCTTTCTATCCTGTGCTTGCCAGTCCGAGATGGCTGTAGTGTGCTGCAACGTCAAATCAATCGCGTCGAGGCCGTGGAAGAGCATTGCCTTGCTCTCCTCATCAATATGAAATGGGCGAAAGCGGCCGAGGATCGACATATGCTGTCCGGCCAGATCAATCGTCATGACCTGACCGTGGAACAGCGGATCAACGGGGCAACCGCAGGTGATTGGGAGCAGGCCGTTGCGGATACAATTGCCCTCAAAAATGGGCGCAAAACTCTCGGCAATGATGCAGCGAAAACCGTATTCGGCGAGGGCCCAGACGGCATGTTCGCGGCTTGACCCGCAACCAAAATTTTTTCCGCCAAGCAGGATTTGCGCGCCAGCGTAGGCGGGATCATTCAGGACGAAGCTTGGGTTAAGGGTTCGGGCGGCTGCATCGGTGTAACGCCAAAGCGCAAACAGCCCGTCCGCCAAGCCTGTTTTACCTGTCGATTTCATCTCACGCGACGGGATGATTGTATCCGTATCGATGTTATCGCGGATCAGCGGCACAGCGATGCTGGTGAGCGTGGTGAAGGGGGTCATTCTCCCCTCCCCTTTAGGGGTGGGGCCGGGGGTGGGGAATGTCCGCGAACACCAGCGTCGGAGTCTGTTGACAATCCCCACCCCAACCCCACCCCAAAAGGGGAGGGGCTTGATATAAATCCCCTAATCGCGCTTGCGGCGACCACTTCAGGACTGGCGATATGCGTGCGGATGCCCGGCCCCTGCCGCCCTTCAAAATTGCGGTTGGTTGATGAGATTACCCGACTACCCGGCGGAAAGCCTTCACCGCCCGCATAAAAGCAGAGCGAACAACCGCTCATCCGCCATTCAAAGCCAGCGTCAGTGAATATCTGGTCAAGCCCTTCGGCTTCGGCGGCGCGTTTGACGGCGGATGATCCGGGGACGACGAGCGCGAGGACGCCGTTCGCGACATGCTTGCCCTTAATGATAGCAGCGGCGCTGCGCAGATCGGACAGGCGGGCGTTGGTGCAACTGCCGATGAAGGCAACGTTGATCGGGGTGGCCGCAATCGGCTGACCTGCGACAAGCCCGATATACGCGAGTGCATTTGGATCAGCATCTTCAGGGACGGTGCCAGAGAGTGCGATGCTGTGTTCGGGCGACGTGCCCCAACTGACCATTGGTTCGATTGTGCCTGCGTCGATTATAATTTCATAGACGAAATGCGCGTCAGCATCGCTTTTAAGGTCTGACCAATCGGGTAGCGGATTAGGCGCGTAGCGGCGGCCTTTCAGATAAGCCAAGGTCACATCATCCGGCGCGATCAGCCCAGTGAAGGCAGCAAATTCAGTCGCCATGTTGCACAGCGTCATTCGCGCTTCCATGTCGAGTGCGGTAACGGCCTCACCTGCGAATTCAATCGCGCAACCCTTGCCGCCACCTGCGCCGTATGCAGCTAATAGGTGAAGGATCATGTCCTTGGCCGTAACGCCCCCGCGCAGTTTGCCAGTGAAGGTGATCCGCATTGTCTCTGGCTTTTTGACGCGCAGCGCCCCCGTTACCATCGCATGTTCGGCCTCGGACGAGCCAATCCCCCACGCAAGCGCTCCAAATGCACCTTGTGTGCAGGTGTGGCTGTCAGGCGCAATCAAAGCGAGGCCAGGCAGCACAATACCGAGTTCGGGTGAGATGACATGGGTGATCCCCTGATCAGGATCGTTGACATCGAACAGCGTAATGCCTGCCTCATGACACGCCTCGCGGGTTTCGCTGATAAACGCTTGCCCACCGGGAACCACCGTCTGATCAGTGCGCCCTGCGCGCGTATCGACAATATGATCCATCACCGCAAACACCCGGCGCGGATCGGCCACACGCCGTCCTGCAGCCGTCATCGATTTTAGCGCCGCCGCCCCAGTGCGTTCGTGCAGAAACACCCGGTCAATTGCGATCAACGCTGTGCCTTCACCCAGATCAGTGATGACATGGGCATTCCAGATTTTATTGAAGAGCGTTGCGGGCACCTATTTGTCCAATGAACGCCAATCTCTGGTCACGAGCTTTTCCTGAGTCGCGGTGCGCGTTTCGAGCAAGCCGCTCCTGATCCAATGCCATGTGCGGCAACGATCAACCCCTGAGTCGGCAATTTGGATCATCTCATAAAGGTAAAGCGACGGGTCGCCCGTGCGCTGCCAATAGAGCATAACGCTGCGGTTATATTCATCAAGCTCAACCTCTGCGGTCCAGCCTTTAATAAGATCATTGTCCCACCAGACGCACTTGTCATGATACTTGGCGGGAAATTCGCGCTTTTCGGTGCGGCCGTCAGCCCAAGTGTAATGATTGGTCTGATCATAGGGATGGGGGCCATCTTCAGGAAAGCGGCAAATCAGCCGCGATTTATGTTCGTCAATCTTTTCATTGGCTGCGTTAAAATAAGTGTAGGTGCCCTCCCAAACGCCTTCGTGCCGCGCAAGCAGCGGCATATCTTCACGAATTCCCATCCTGTCCTCCTGTCGTCAGTGCATATTGATAGTTTCGCGCGGCGGTCGCCCGGATCAAGGCGCGATGTTCACGCGCAAGTGCTGCCGGGTCAAGTGCTGCGCGATCAAATGGGATCGCACGCGCAGCGCTCGCTTCATACCATGGGTTAAAGAAGTGCTGTGCCCGGATGATGCTCCATGCGGTGATGAGGTATGCGCCCATGCGGTCAGGATGAAGCACTGGAAATAGTCGATTAGCATCGCCTGCTGGGGTCGGTTCATGCACAACAGATTTGATTCCAAAATGCGATACAAGTGCATCAATCACCGCCTGCCAAAGCGCGCGGGTTTGCGGGGCTTCATTGTCCCATCCGCTTGACAGTCCGTGGCCTGGCAAATCAATCCGCAGCGCCGCCGCGTTATCAATCAAATCAGCTTCACGTCCCGGCGCATGAATGATCATTCGGTCAGCACCGGGCGGCCCACGCCAGTGGATCAGGCCTTTGAAATCATCGGTTTTCAAATGAAGAAAACCCTGATGCTCATCCTCAGCATAACGCTCAGCAGGAGCGCCTTGATGTTGCAGCAGAAAGCTAAGGCTCGCTTCCTGATGCGCCGATGGCGTGGCGACCTTGGCGGCTGACCATCCGGCGGGTATTGTGCCAAGTCGGTCAATATGCGCTTGCAGCGGATCGCCGTCATAGGCGGTAATCAGGACTGGCGGGGTGATCGTACCCGCTGGCGGAATATCACGCGGCGCGCGTAAGACTGCACCATAGCCAAGCCGATACGCATCGCCGCTATCGAGCATTTCCATCACCACCGCATGAACCCGCGCCGGATCATCGTGCGCCACTGACAGGCGGGCCTCCTCACGCACATCAAACCACGGGAAGAACCAGCTTTGTTCAAGAATGCGGTTCCACAGCCATGTCAGATGCTCGCCGTAAGCTGATGGGAGAAATGGCGGAAGGTAAGCCTCGCCAAAAACCGCCATTTCCTGTGAGTTCCAGATTGCATAGCCGCCGACCGCGAGACCAGTAAAAACCTCCGGATGGCGTTTAAGCGCTGTGACAAGGATGATCCCGCCTGAATGAAAGCCGTAGGCCGCTGTCTTCTCAAGACGAAGTGCGCGGATAAATTCGACAATCGCATCGGCATAATCATTGATATCGGGGTCTGCTTTTCTGAGCGGCTGCGATTGGCCGAAGCCCGGCGTGTCAGGCGCAATGCATGTGAAATGCGCGCCCCATGCCAGCATTAGTGCCTCATATTCGGCTGAAGAGCGCGGGCTTTGATGCACCATGATCAACGGTGGCCCGACGCCAAAGCGACGGTAATGGACAAGGCGTCCATTGATCGTCAGATAGTGTCGGGTGATAATCACTATATCAAAGTTGTCCGGACAACTTTATCTCGACAATGCCTTATCGGTTGGTCAGAACGGACGCAAGCTTTGGAGTGGGGCAAAATGAGTTTGATTGGCACAAAAATGATCAGTGACGGCAAAACCGCACGGATGATTTTTGATGAGGTGATGGCAAATCCGGCGCGCAAGAAATTTGGTTTCGGGAAAAAACTCGCGATTGTGAATGTCGATTTTCAGCAGGTCTATACGCGTACTGATATGTTTGCGACCGCGTATGAGAGCGATCCATGCCAGATTGAGTATGTGAACTTGATCTCGCGTCTGGCACGCGCGCGCTATGCCAGTGGTCTGGAGCCGGGTTGGTTACCGGGATGATGCAAGTGACGCAGGCATTTGGGGTACGCGCACAGATACGCCTGATAGCCTCCAGAACATCAAATATGGTTCAGAGCGCCATGCCTATGATCCGCGCTGTGCAATTGAGGCGGGCGACTTGCAGTTCACCAAGCGGATGCCAAGCGCATTCTTTAAAACACAGCTCGCCAGTTATTTGACTTGGGCCAAGGTTGATACGGTGGTGGTGACAGGTGGCAGCACATCGGGCTGCGTCCGCGCAACGGCGGTTGATGCTTTGTCGCATGGATATCGCACCATCGTTCCGATTGAGACGTGCGCCGATAAGCATGAAAGCTATCACTTTGCCAATTTGACTGATCTTCAGCTAAAATATGCCGATGTTGAGCCGGTACAGGTGGTGGTGGATTGGCTGGAGGGGCGGGCGTGAAATTCAAGCGCTTAGGAACGGAAAAGTCTGAGTTTTTAATTCGCGCGGAGGCGCGGAGTATTTTTCTTTGTCATTGCGAGCGAAGCGCGGCAATCCAGTAGCAATGGTGGAACTGGATTGCCGCGCGTTGCTCGCAAATGTCGGTTGGGTTTGGGGGATTGTGGGGATGTTATGAGTCGGAAAGCACAGTGTACGGCGGCCGCCGGAC
>JANOXQ010000142.1:0-3270 GCA_031418495.1 Sphingomonadales bacterium | reverse complement strand
CCTATGCGCAGATGTCTCGACTTCGCTCGACACGAACGGGCGTGGTTTAATGTTAAGATCATAAAGCGTTAAACGGGTTCACACTCCGACGGAAATCGGCTAGGCCGCGCGCTTGTACTGCCAGCGGGAGGGCGAGATGAGCGAAGCTGACCCAACCCGCGAACTTGAAGCCGCGCAATCGCGCTTTGATGAGGATGACAATCTAAAATCAGCCTTTGTGCGCGAAGTGCTTGATGCGGCTGCCGCAGGTGACGGCGAGCGCGTCCGTGAGCTCGCCTCGCCACTCCATCCAGCAGACATCGCTGATCTGTTTGAACAAGCACCCTCCGGTGCGCGTGAAGGGCTTGCCGAGACGCTGGCTGACTTGTTCGACAGCGACGTGATTGCTGAGCTCAATGAGCATGTCCGTGAAGAGCTGATCGATACGCTTGATGCAAGCGAAGTCGCCAATATTGCGAGCGACATGGACACTGATGACGCGGTTGCGATCATCGAGGACATGGAGGAAGAGGATCAGCGCGCGGTGCTGCGTGCGCTTTCCCCCGATGACCGTGCGGCGATTGAGGAAGCGCTGTCCTACCCCGAGGATTCGGCTGGCCGCCTGATGCAGCGCGATCTGATTGCGGTGCCGCAGCATATGACGGTTGGCGGCGTGATCGATTATCTCCGCGAGAACCAAGACCTTACGACCGATTTCTGGGAAGTGTTCATCGTTGATCCGCAGCATAAGCCGATTGGTACTTGCCATCTGAGCTGGATCCTCCGCGCAGCGCGCAGTGTGCCTATGGCTGATGTGATGAAGCGCGAACAGACGCTGATCCCCATCGACATGGATCAGGAAGAGGTTGCGCTGCGCTTCCAAAAATACGGCCTGATTTCAGCGGCGGTGGTTGATGGAAGTGGTCGTCTGGTCGGAATGATCACCGTTGATGATGTCGTGCATGTTATTCAGGAAGAGGCGGGCGAGGATATCCTTAAGCTGTCGGGCGCTGGCGACGGTGATATTAATGAGCCGATTTTTGAAAGCTATGTCAGCCGCGTTCGCTGGCTGCTCGCCAATTTGATCACAGCACTTGTCGCAGCATCAATCATCCGCGCGTTTGAGGGGACGATTGAGCAGATGGTGGTGCTTGCCACGCTGATGCCGATTGTTGCTGGCGTTGGCGGCAATGCCGGAACGCAGACGATGGCGGTTGCGGTGCGCGCACTCGCCACCAATCAGCTGACCCAAGCGAATACCGTGCGGACGATCATTCGAGAGATTCGCGTGGCGGTGCTTAACGGTCTTACGGTGGCGGCGGTTATCGGGGTTGGGGTTGCGTTGATCTTTGCCAATCCGTTGCTCGGCGGCGTGATCGCTTCGGCGGTGCTCACCAATATTATTGTCGCTGGGCTTGCCGGTGTGCTGGTGCCGGTGTTGCTTGACCGGATGGATATCGATCCGGCGGTTTCGTCATCGATTTTCGTTACGATGATTACCGATTCAATGGGCTTCCTCGCCTTCCTTGGGCTGGCGACTTTGGCGGGGCTGACCGGCTAACCATGGCGCTGCACATGACTAAGGTTGCTTACGGGATGGGTACGCTCGCTGAACTCATCGCAGCCGTTGAGCGCCGCACGCAGGGTGGGCGGATTTTCATGACGACGCGCTATCGGCCCAAGCGGCACGCGGAAATTGTTGGCGGTTCGCTCTATTGGATCATCAAGCACCAGCTGGTTGCGCGTGCCAATCTGATCGGGTTTGAAGATGCTGAGGGCGGGCGCACCGATATCGTGCTTGAGGCGCGGGTGATCCCGGTTGTCCCAATGCCGCGCCGCGCGCATCAGGGCTGGCGTTATCTGACTGCTGAGGATGCTCCGCCCGATCTTGCCGGCGGTGACGCCGGGATTGATCAACTGCCGGGCGATATGATCGCGGCCTTAGCTGAGGCGGGGCTGGTTTAGCGCAACCGCGCCGCGTGCCAGCGCAGATGATCGGCCATGAAGGTCGATATAAAATAGTAACTATGATCATAGCCCGGCTGCATCCGCAGGGTGAGCGCGATGCCTGCCTTGGCGCAGGCCGCTTCAAGCAATTCGGGCTTGAGTTGCTCGGTCAGGAAGTTATCCGCAATCCCCTGATCGATCAGCAGTTCAGATAAGCGCGCGCCGTCTTCGATCAGCGCACACGCGTCGTAGTCGCGCCACGCGGACTGATCGGCCCCGAGATAACCGCCAAGCGCCTTATGTCCCCATGGGCAGTTAAGCGGCGAAACAATCGGCGCAAACGCCGAGACGGATTTGAAACGTGACGGATTGCGCATGGCGATGGTGAGCGCGCCGTGGCCGCCCATGCTGTGGCCGGTGATGGATTGGCGCGCCATATCGGCGGGGAAATTCGCGGCGATGATATCGGGCAGTTCAGCCTCAATATAATCGCGCATCCGGTAATGCTTGGCGAAGGGTTCTTGCGTTGCATTGACGTAGAAACCTGCGCCAAGCCCGAAATCATAGGCACCTTCCGGATCATCGGCGACACCTTCACCGCGCGGGCTGGTGTCGGGTGCGACAAAGATCAGCCCAAATTCAGCACACGCCTGCCGAAATTCGCCTTTGTCAGTGACGTTGGCATGGGTGCAGGTGAGGCCCGAAAGATACCAGACGACCGGGAGTTTTACCCCCGGCTCGTGCGGCGGCACGAAGACTGAGAAGGTCATCTCAGTCCCCGTTGCCGCCGAAAGATGGCGGTAGACGCCCTGAACGCCGCTGTGTGATGCGTTGGTCGAAAGCGTTTCGAACGTCATTTAAGTTCAGCCCATCCGCTTCAAGACGCAAATCTTGTTGCCCGATGGATCACGCAGATAGGCAAGATACATTTTGCCCATCGCGCCCTCACGAAGGCCGGGAGGATCCTCGCAAGCTGTGCCGCCATTCGCGACGCCCGCTGCGTGCCAAGCGTCACCCTGTTCAGTCGATTCGACCGCAAAGCCGACAGTGCCGCCATTTGCACCACATGCCGCTTCGCCATTGATTGGCGTGCTGATCGCGAAAATGCCGGTTTTGGTCATATAGAAAACGCGGCCCTTATCATCTTGGCTCCCTGGCCCAACGCCAAGCGCGCCAAGCGTCGCGTCATAGAATTTTTTCGACGCGGCAAGATCGCTTGCGCCGAGCATGATGTGACTGAACATATTATTCTCCTTGGTTGAAATATTGGCTTGTCAAACGAAGGCTCGACTATCCTTCTATCGTAAACGTCAGCCCGGCATTGGCTTCCAGCCGCTTGAGCAG
>JANOXQ010000141.1:0-12268 GCA_031418495.1 Sphingomonadales bacterium | reverse complement strand
CAGCCCTCAAAACCTTCTATCAACGCCTCATCGACAACGGCAAAAAACCCATCGTCGCCCTCACCGCAACAATGCGAAAACTCATCACAATCGCAAACGCCAAAATCAGAGATGCACAAATCATCTGAGTTGATGACGGATAATCGAGATTTGTTGTAATCCACTTTAAGACTGTACACTCCTCAAAGCATGATTCGCGTGGGGAGAGAGACTATGAAACGAGTGTTCGCTGCATTGGCACTGTTGATGGCCACTGCGGGTCATGCCACACCTGCTGATGATTTGAAAAGCGTGATCGCTGATCATTGGAAATGGTGGCTTTCGGTCAATCCAGTGTCGGCGACGGCGCTTGGCGTGCGTGATCATGATGAGCGGATTGGCGATATCAGCCTCGCCGCAAGAGACCGAGATGTGGTTACAGCGAGCGGCTTTCTTACTCGGTTAAATGCGATTCCCGATGATGGCCTTGCTCCGCCTGAACGCACCAATAAAGGTGTGCTTGCGCGGATGCTGACCGAGGATATCGAGGCCAATCGTTACGGCCAGCGGATGATGCTATTTTCCACCTATGATGGCTGGCATCAGGGGTTTGCCGGGATGGCCAACAATCTGCCGTTCCGCGCTCGCGCCGATTATGAAAGCTATCTCAAGCGCTTGACGCTTTATCCCAAGCTCAACGGTGATGGTATCGCGATTTCGCGTGAGGCGGTGGCGAAGGGTTTTGTTCAACCTTGCGCCGCACTTGGCGGGTTTGAAAAGACGATCCTAGGTGCGGTTGCTGGCGCGTCAGAGGCAACGCGTTTCTACGCGCCATTCAAAAATACACGCCCTGGTGATGTTAATGAGGCTGATTGGAAAGCAATGCAGATGCGCGCGGTGGCGTTAATTCGCGATGTCCTGACACCCGAATATCGCAAATTCTATGATTTCTATACGAAGGAGTATCAGCCAAAATGCGCAAAGACGATTGGCATATCAGCGCTCCCTGAAGGCGCAGCCTACTATGCTTTCCGCGCGCGTTCGCACACGACGACTGATCTTTCGCCCGATCAAATCCATAAGATTGGCCTTGATGAGGTCGCCCGTATTCGCGCACGGATGGACAAGGTTGCGACTGGAGCTGGCTATCCCTCGCGTGCGGCGATGATTGCGAAGTTGCGTACCGATCCCAAATATTATGCCAAGACGCCTGATGAGTTGATGGCGGCGGCCTCACAAATGTCCAAGATCATTGATGGTAAGATGCCGCAATATTTTGGCACGCTGCCGCGTCTTCCATACGGTCTCAAGCAAATCCCCAAGGAGACAGCGGAGACGACCACAACCGCATATTATAATCCCGGATCGCCCGAAAGCGGGATATCGGGCTTTTACTATGTTAACACGTCAAAGCTGCCGCAGCGGCCGCTTTGGGAATTGCCCGCGCTCACGGTGCATGAGGCGGTGCCAGGCCATCATCATCAAATCGCGCTTCAGCAGGAATTGCCGCTGCCCGATTTCCGCAAACATGCAGCGGGCTTCACAGCCTTTGTTGAGGGGTGGGGGCTGTACTCGGAATATGTCGGTGAAGAGATGGGGATATATGACACGCCCGAGAAGATGATGGGGCGGTTGTCGTATGAAATGTGGCGCGCGTGTCGGCTTGTCGTTGATACAGGAATGCATTCAAAAGGTTGGAGCAAGGCACAAGCGATTGCTTTTATGACTGATAACAGCGCGTTATCGGCGGCGAATATTGAGGCTGAAGTGAACCGCTATATCAGTTGGCCGGGGCAGGCGCTTGGCTACAAAATCGGTGAGATCAAAATCCGTGAACTGCGCGCCAAGGCCGAAGCTGGGTTAGGCACTAAATTCGACGTGCGGCGTTTCCATGATGCGGTGCTGCTGCAAGGGGCTGTGCCGCTTGAAGTGCTAGAACGGCAGATTGACGATTGGATCGCGAGCGAGAAAGGCCGGGGTTAACGGTCTTCTTCAGCCTTTTTGGCTTCGCGTGCTAACTTCGCTTCTTCGCGGGCGGCGCGGAGCTGCTTGGCAAAGCAGGTGTCGATGATCCCACCTGCGGCTGAACAGCCGGGGCCAGAATAACCTTCGGCGAGCGTCGCTTGTGAGCGGATCGCCCAGCTTTGGCTATCGGGCGAAGGTGTGGACTGGCGCAATGCCTTGGGAATGCGGTAACGCTCTTCTTCAGGCGCGGTAACGCAGATTGTATTCGCAGGGCATTTGTCTTTGCCAAAAATTGTGAGAACCCGTTCCTGCGCCATTACTGGCGTTGAGAGCGGAAGCGCGCCTATGACCAAGGCAAATGACAAGAGCTTTTTCATAAACGCATCATTCCCCAAACTATATGAACATCAAATGAAGTGCATCACATCAAATGCGTTTTGACACCATAATTGCCGCGCGGCAACCAAGCCGGACAAGCGCGCTCATCACCGGAAAGCCCGGCGCGCGCTCCGCCCCTTCGGCAAGCGCAGTTTCCTTATGCTCAACCTCTTCGGCCTGAAAATCGGCAATAGCCTCCGAAAGTTCAGGATCGCTTTCGCCGATTTCTTGCAATTGCTCACCGTAATGGCGGTCAATCTCAGTTTCGATCGCAACGGTGCAGGCCATCGCCGCCTCTGGCCCGACAATTGCCGAGGCTGCACCAAGCGCGTAGCCTGCGACATGCCAAACAGGGTGGAGTAGAGTTGGGCGAACGCCGCGCTCTGCCATCATCGCGTTGAAGCGTTCCAGATGCCGCTGCTCTTGGGCCGCCATATGCCGGATCGAGCGCGCTGCAGCCGTGCGATTGCCCATCACCGCAAGCTGACCCGCATAGATTCGCGATGCACCATATTCACCCGCTTGATTAACGCGGATCATTGCGGCGGTCTCACTCTCGTTCATCAATTCTTCCTCATCAACAAGCGCGTGACCAGCAGCGCACCAGCAATTGAGATAATAGCATTATATCCCGCAAGCGAAATACCGAATAAAGACCACTGTGCCTGATCGCAGCGCACAAGCGGCGTTTTCATAATATCGGCGAGGATGTTGCCACTGTTGCTAGCACCAGGAATTTGGCTGCACTGGGTCAGCCCTTCCCACCATTTATATTCAACGCCTGCGTGAAATATTCCAATCCCACCGCTGATCAAAATCGCCAGCACCGCGAGCCAGACGAGCGCGCGCTGCGGCACGGCAAAGGCGAGCGCGGCGAGCCCAATCGCAGCGTAATGCGGCCAGCGTTGCCACAGGCACATCTCACACGGAACAAGACCGCCGATATATTGCGATCCAAGCGCACCCGCCATCAGCGCGCCCGGAATGATCAGCGCAAGAGCGCGCGCTTTTGTAAAATCCGTCACGCCTGAAATCCGTTTATCGGCTGCCCTTACGCGCTGGCGTGGCTGCAACCGTCTGCGTCCGCGCAAGCCGTGAAATCGTATCAAGTGCATAGTTGAGCTGGAAATCGGTGATCCCCTTGGCCTTTAACTGCTCAGGCGTTGCCGTGAAGCGCGGATCGGGCTTTTCATCTGTTTCGAGCACCGAGTTATCAACCTTTGCCTCATTGATCAGGTGACGACCAAGATCAGCCTCACGGAAGCGCGGACGCGTCTTGTAATCAACGTCCGAAAGCTGCGGCACGATAACGTCTGGCTCAATTCCACCTTCTTGAACCGAACGGCCCGACGGCGTGTAATAACGCGCCGTCGTCAGGCGGAGCGCAGTGGTATCATCAAGCGGAAGCAGCGTCTGCACCGATCCCTTGCCAAAACTGCGTTCGCCCATGATCAGCGCGCGGTGATGATCCTGAAGCGCGCCAGCGACGATTTCCGCCGCTGATGCCGAACCCGCATCAACCAGCACAACCAGCGGAAGCCCGCGCGTAAAATCTCCGGGCCGCGCGAAATAACGCTCAATATCGGCCTTATCGCGGCCACGCTGCGATACGATTTCGCCGCGATCAAGGAACGCGTCGGACACTTCAATCGCTTGATCAAGCAAACCGCCGGGGTTTGACCGCAGATCAATCACATAGCCCGTTGGCTTGCGGCCAAGCGATTTATCAATGCTTGCAATTGCGGCGCGCACGCTTGCGCCGGTGGTCTTTGAAAAGGCGTTGATGTTGATAATGCCAACACCGTTTTTGACTTCCCATTTGACCGGCTTGAGCTCAATAATTTCGCGCGTCAGCGTCACGTCAAACGGCTTTTCGCGGCCGGGGCGAACCACGGTCAGGCGAATGTTTGTGCCGGGGCGACCACGCATTTTATCAACCGCTTCATCAAGCGTCCCGCCGTAAATCAGCACACCGTCAAGATGCGTGATATAATCGCCCGCCTTCATGCCGCCGCGAAACGCAGGGGTATCCTCGGTCGGCGCGATGACCTTAACCGCGCCGTCCTCAAGCGAAACCGAAAGGCCAAGCCCACCGTAATTGCCGTCGGTCGTCACGCGCATCTGTTCAAAATCACGCGCATCAAGATAGCTGCTGTGCGGATCAAGGCTGGCGAGCATCCCATCAATCGCGCCCTTGATCAGCGTCTTATCATCAACCTTCTCAACATATTCGCTGCGCACCCGTTCAAACACGCTGATCAGCGCATCAAATTCACGGTAAGTCGCGGCGTCAACGCTCGAAATCGCGGCGGTTGTCGCTGGAATTAGCGCAACTGCCGAGACAGCAAGGGTAGCGCGGAACATGGATCTGGTCATTATCTTGTCACTATCAAAAATACAGTCATAGTTGAATAGCCGATTTTGGGGCTAAGCGAAACTGTTTCAATCACAGATGTAGCGAAATAGGGTTAACCAGAGATTGCCGGGGTCGGAATGGGCCTTGGGTTGGTCGTCACTCCCGCGAAAGGATGAATCCTTCTTAAATATCTGATATAATTGGTCTTTTTCACACTAAAATCACCTGTGCAGGAACTGTGTAGAAAAAACTTCAACCTTTGTGCGGATTTGATGGATTGCTACACTGTGCTGCGCGTTGCGTCCAGCCAAAGTGGTGGGCCGTCCACATGCGCGCGGGGTTCATCCGCGCGCAAATACGTGCGCCTCATCGTGCGCGGTGCTGATGGTGAATAGGTCGCCGTTCAATTCAGCGTCACGCGCCATGGCTTGCCAGTCGATATAATATTGCAGCGACTGCGGCAAGGGCAAAGCCGTTGTGCTTGGCATGTTGGAACGTGGTGGCAATGTCGTAAGCGAAGTCGTTAGCAGCCGCCGCTGTGATACGCTCTTGCCGATCATCAAAGATACGGTGCGGCCTTACAGCCTCGTTCATACCGACGAGAATTCGGCTTATCAGACGCTTAGAGCCGAAGGCTATTATCACGAAACGGTCAATCACTCGCACGAACAATATGTCTCCGCCACAGGCTCTAGCACCAATAGCATCGAGGGCTTTTGGGCTGCGGTAAAGCGCGGGATTAACGGAACGCATATTCATGTCAGCGAGAAGCATCTTTGGAAGTATCTTGGTGAGTTTGAGTTTCGCTGGAACATGCGTCAGCGTCCCCACGCGATGCTTGACCGCTTGATGGTTTCTTTCGCGCGCTAGACGGCGCTTCGCCGTGCGCCATTGCGTATAGCAGCGCGTCGAAACGGAGTTTTGCGGGGTCGCTATTCATTCAAAGCCCTTTCAACCTCAAATTTATTAAACATCACATCTGTATCGAGTGACGCTCCCACACGCGCCTCTCCTTGCGGCCATGGGGGGCTTCTCCGAAAGATCGGGCGATTAGAGCGATTTATAGCACAAGGTGACCAAAATTGCGTCCCCCCCGTAGTGCTGAATTTGATCGGCAGTCATGACTTGTGCGAACCACTTTTGAAATTTTCTGGCGACAGGGTGGCAAGAATACCCGCAATGCCGAGCGTTGCAGATAGCAAGCGGGACGGTAAGGCCCAAAGGGCGTCATAAATGATTCGGCGCATCCCCGTATACCACATCTACCCCCATACATGACGCAAGGCGATAATTACCATTTCGGATGCGCTGGGGTAACGGGCATACCGAGCGCTAATGCTATGATAATAAGGACCCATGCCGAATAGTCTCGCTTCACGGCGTCGGCCGATCATCATCATTCAATATGCGCAGCGCTGCGCCGTCTGGGTCATCAAACTGACCGTCCCGGATCGACCAGAAGAATGCCGCCAATCCTGTTAGTCCAAGCCCGAGGGCAATCGGGATCAAAACTGCAATCCCGTTCACCTTGCCGCACTCCGAAGCCGTAAGGCATTGGCAACAACGATCAGCGATGATCCCGACATGGCGAGCGCCGCGATCAGGGGCGTCACCAGTCCAGCCACAGCGAGCGGAACAGCAATCGCGTTGTATGCAATCGCAAGAGTAAAATTCTGCCGAACAATTGTCTGCGTCTTGCGCGCCGCACGCACAGCAGCGGATACGGGCGCTAAGCTATCCCCCAGAAAGACGACATCGGAGGCGTTTTGTCCGGCATCGCTCGCCGATGCAGGGGCCATTGATGCAAAACCAGCGGCAAGCGCAGGCCCGTCGTTCAGTCCGTCACCGATCATCAGCACTTTATGGCCCTGCGCTGTCCGTCGGCTAATCGCGTCGAGCTTATCTTGTGGCAGCATCGATGTTTGCGCCGTCAGACCGAGTGCATGGGCGATTGGTGCAACGGCAGCGGCGCGGTCACCAGACATAATGGCGGATTGAATTCCAAGCGCAGACAGTTCGGCAATCATGTGCGCTGCCGCTGGGCGAAGTAGATCATCGAATGTGACAAGGAAGGAGGGAGCGCCTTCAATCGACAGTTCGGTCAAAGTGACTGCATTTGTTTGCACCCCTTTTGGCCGTCCAAGAGTTGCCTTACGCCCCTGAAACACGCCCGATACGCCTGAGCCGGGGATTTCGGAAATGTCTGATACAGACGCAGCGGTTACGCCATCCTTTTCAAGCGTACGGCGTATGGCTTCGCTCAACGGGTGACGACTATTGCGAGCAAGGGCCAATAGCACCGCTTTTTGATCAGTCGTCGCTTGATCCAGATTGACCGGCTCTGGTCGTCCCAATGTGAGTGTGCCAGTCTTGTCAAACAGCGCAATATCGACTTCGGCGAGATGCTCAAGCGCAGACCCGTCTTTCACCAAGACGCCCGCGCGCATCAATGCGCCACTTGCCACAATCTGCGCTGCAGGAACCGCGAGGCCAAGCGCGCATGGGCAAGTAATGATGAGGACAGCGACTGCGATCAGCAGGCTCTGATGCCAACCAGCGCCCGCGACCATCCACCCGGCAAAGCTGAGCAAAGCCATTGTGTGAACTGCGGGAGCGTAATAGCGCGCGGCACGGTCGGCGATGCGGACATAGCGCGATTTGCTTTGACTGGCTTGCTCCATCAACCGCGCGATATCGGCGATTGCGGTATCTGCGCCTGCTGCCGTTACCCGCACATGAACCGGCGCATCCATGTTGAGCGTTCCAGCATGAACCATGCTATCGGTGCGCACCCATTGTGGCGCGCTTTCTCCCGTTAATAGCGACAGATCAAAATTGCTATTGCCTTGCGTTACGATTCCGTCAGCCGCCAGTCTTTCTCCGGCCGCAACGATCATCACCATATCGGGCTGCAAATCCCGCGCTTCGCACCAGCGTGTGCGGCCGTCTGTGTCAAGCACCAATGCGCCGGAGGCTGAATTTTTGAGGAGCGCTGTAACGCCGTCACGCGCACGGTCACGCATCACGCTGTCGAACCATCGCCCAGTGAGCAGGAAGAAAAGCAGCATCACCGCGCTGTCAAAATACGCATGAGGCCCATGCGTAATCGTTTCAAACAGACTGAGCGCCGACGCGAGGATAACGCCGATGGAGATTGGCACGTCCATGTTGGTGCGCTTGTGACTGAGCGCCAGCCACGCCGATTTGAAGAAAGGCCGCCCTGCATACGCGATTGTTGGCAGCGCGATCATCGCCGATAACCAATGAAACAGATCGCGCGTGACGCCGGTTGCCCCAGACCAGACCGAGACCGAGAGCAGCATGATGTTCATCATTGCAAAGCCTGCGACTGCCATCGCCTTCAAAAGGCTTCGGCTATCACTTGATGCGCCAAGCTGGAGCCCGTCGCCCATGGGAAGTGCATCAAAACCCAAAGCGGCAAATGCGGCTTGCAACGCAGGCGTTGTCATTTCAGGCAGATGCGAAACCATAACCCGTTTTGCAGTGAAGTTAACACGCGCCGAGACGATCCCGGGCTGGAGCGCAAGGCCATTTTCCAGTTTTGAGATGCAGCCCGCACAGCGCATTCCTGGTACTGAGAAATCACTACGGGGAAGGGCTTCGGGGGCTAAAAGTGAGGATGTCGCGTTCATTGGACTGGCATGTTCAACTTGACGGTGTCAACGCTGCGGCGGAGCGTGATCTGCACCCGCCAGCGTCCGGCAGGCAATGTCTGCTTGCTCTGCAATGCGCCCGTCGAAGACAGTTCAAAGGTGAGCGGGATTGAAGGCGTGTGGCCAAGCGGGTGGATTGCCAAGCCTTGAGCGGCCAAATTTGCAAGTGGTGCGCCATCCTTTGACACCAACAAAGCCAACCGGCGGGCGGGATCGAGCCTGACTTTCGAAACCCAGCCAAGCCGCGCCTGCGCATCTGCCGCAGCAAGCCAACGATTGTAATTTTGGCTGGCGACATAGCTGTTGTCGACCACAGTGCCGCCAAAGGTACTGACCGCGAAGCGCGCCATGACAAGGTTCACTGCAATCACAATGCCAAAAAAGATGATAAGGATGGTGGCCATATGCCAGCCAGTAAAACGCTGCGTCATTCGCTGTCTCCATCTTCAGAATCCGGGCGCTCGAACATCACTGTATCTGAATCGCCCCGCTCATCGCCCGTGCGTGCCCGTGTGCTGATTGCGAATTCGGCATGTTCAGGGCCGCTGGCCGGGGCCGCGATAAATAGGCGCACTTTTGCCACGCTGTCAGCGGCAACCGGGAAATTGATGCTCTGCCGTGCAAATTCCCGGCTTCCTTCAGAATCCCATATAACCGCGCCAGGCAAGCCTTCTATCGACACATCCACAATACGTGGGCGGGTTTCCATGTTGCGGATTTTGAGCGTGTAATTGTTGCGAATGCTCCCATCGGAGAGCCGCACATAAACCGGGTTGCGGTCTTGCTGGACAGAAAGATCAAGCCGTGTGCGCTGGCCAAGCGTGAACAACATCGCGAGACCGATCGACACCCAAATGCCAAAGTACGCCAGCGTGCGCGGGCGAAACAATGTCTTGAGGATCGGGGTACCGACGCCGCCGGCTTTTTCAACTTCGGCGTCATCAAGGGTACAATAGTCGATCAAGCCACGCGGCTTGCCAATTTGCTCCATCACCTTGTCACACGCATCAATACAAAGGGCGCACGTGATGCAACCAATTTGCGGCCCTTCGCGAATGTCGATGCCCGTAGGGCACACCGACACACATTGGTTGCAGTCGATACAGTCGCCGGTTTTGAGGCTGGTATCCAACGCCTTTTTAATGCCGTGGGTTCTGGGTTCGCCGCGCCAATCCTTATAGGTGACGACCAGCGACTTTTCATCAAGCATCGCGGTTTGGATGCGCGGCCACGGGCACATATAAATGCACACTTGTTCGCGCATGAAGCCGCCAAAGATGAATGTGATCGCGGTGAGTATGGCGACGGTTGCATAGGCAACCGGCGCTGCTTGCCCAGTCCAAAAATTAACCGTCAATGTCGGCGCATCGGCAAAATACATGATCCACGCGCCGCCCGTCCAGAATGCGATGAACAGCCATACGCTCCATTTTGAGAGGCGCTTGGAGAGTTTTTTCAGGCCCCACGATGCTGCGGCCAGCTTGATCTGCGCGTTACGATCACCGTCGATAAAGCGTTCGACATGCTGGAACAGGTCAGTCCAAACGGTTTGCGGGCAGGCATAGCCGCACCAAGCCCTGCCGACTGCTGACGTTACGAGGAACAGCCCGATCCCGGCCATGACGAGCAGGCCCGCCACATAGTAAAATTCATGCGGCCAGATTTCGATTTGGAACATGTAAAAGCGCCGGTTCGCGAGATCAATCAACACCGCCTGATCGGGGGCATATTCGCCGCGATCCCAGCGGATCCACGGCGTGACGTAATAGATCGCCAAGGTTACCGCCATAATCGCCCATTTGAAACGGCGGAAAAAGCCGTCCACCGCTTTAGGATAAACGCCCGTCCGTTTGGCATAGAGAGACTGCTTAGGGCCGGTCAGGTCTTCAGGGCTGGACATTAGTGGCCACCTTGACCGGTGGTGGTGCTTCGCCGCCGCCTAGCGAATGGACATAGGCTGCGAGCATTTTGATCGTCACTGGTTCAAGCCGGTTGTTCCAGCGCGGCATCACGCCGTAGCGGCTTTTAGTAATTGTCGCGCGGATCGTTTCGGCATCGCCGCCGTACAGCCAAATCTGGTCGGTGAGATTTGGTGCGCCGAATTCGCGTAATCCCCTGCCATCAGTGCTGTGGCAGGCAACGCAGTTCGTGGCGAACAGCACAGCACCTCTGGCGGACGCAGCATTCGGTCTTTGCTGACCCGAAATCGTGCGGACATGCGCCGTGACGCTGTTAATTTCGGCAGGCGTCAAGACGCCGCCAAAGGCCGGCATCTGCGATTGCCGGGTTTCATCATGATCGGGATTCCGGATGCCGTGCGTTAGCGTGAAGTGAATCGCCGATAAATCCCCGCCCCATAGCCAGTCATCGTCGTTGAGGTTGGGATAGCCGCTTGACCCGGCAGCGCCTGACCCATGGCACTGGACGCAGTGAACCTTGAAGGCCGCGCGGCCGCCTTCAATCGCGGCATTCAGCAGTTCAGGCTTTGCCTCAAGCTGCTCGACGGGAATGGTGGCTAGTGCGCTCGTAATCGGCGCGCGGCGCTTGGCCTCGGCTGTCATTTCCTGTGCCAATTGCCCCCGGCTTGACCAATTCCACAGACCCGCCGTCGCACTGTTAAGCATAGGAATTGCGGGATAAACGATTACATAGCCAATCGCCCAGATGATACAGGCCCAATAAGTTAGCACCCACCAACGCGGCATTGGCGTATCAAGCTCTTCAATTCCGTCCCATTCATGGCCGACGGTCTGCGTCCCGGTTGGCTCATCAATTCGTTTGTTATCAACCATGCTCGTCATCCTTGAAGATCATGTTCGCCGCTTGGTCATTGTGCTCGCTTGCCCCTTTGCGAAACGTCCAGCCGACAAGCCCGAGGTAAAGAACCGCCATCATCACTAGCCCCCAACTGTCAGCGAAATGGCGCAAGCTGTCGTAGGTCATCGTGCCTGCTCCTGCGGCGCTGCCTTTTCGACATCAACGAGCGTGCCGAGCATTTGAAGATAGGCAATGAGCGCATCAAGTTCGGTGAGCTTGGCTGGATCACCGTCAAAATCGCGCACCTGCGCCTTGGGGTAACGTGCCTTGAGCGCGGCGCTATCCGAGTCAGGATTGGCCTGTGCCTGCAAATCCTCATTCGCTGCGGCAATTGCCTTTTGCGAATAAGGCACGCCAACCCGGCTGAGCGCAGTCAGGTGCGCCATCATGTCGCCGGCCTTGAGTTCACGACCGGCCATGAAGGCATAGGGCGGCATGATCGATTCAGGGTCAACCGCGCGGGGATCAATCAGATGCTGGCGGTGCCATTCATCCGAATATCGCCCGCCAACACGCGCGAGATCGGGCCCGGTGCGTTTTGATCCCCACTGGAAAGGATGATCATACATGCTCTCCGCCGCAAGGCTATAATGGCCGTAACGTTCGACTTCATCGCGGAACGGACGGATCATTTGGCTGTGGCAGTTATAACAGCCTTCACGGATGTAGATATTGCGCCCGGCCAGTTCGAGCGGGGTATAGGGGCGCATCCCCTTTACCTTTTCAACGGTTGAATCGATCCAGAACAGCGGGGCAATCTCAACCACGCCGCCAATCGCCACCGCGACCAGCGCAAGCAGGCCAAGCAGGCTGACATTGCGTTCAATTTTTTTGTGATCAAGCAGCTTGCTTGCCATGATTATAAACTCCTACTCGGCTGGAACGGCGATGAAGGGACGGTCAGCCTCGACGTTGTGCGGCGTCTCGGTCATCGGCTTTTCCTGCCGCTGATGCCCGACAATCGTGCGCCATACGTTGTAGACCATGATCAGCGCGCCAGAGAGATAGAGCGCACCACCCGCCGCGCGGATGACATACATCGGGAACATTGCGGCGACGACCTCAACGAACGAATACACAAGATATCCGTCAGCACCGT
>JANOXQ010000140.1:0-16690 GCA_031418495.1 Sphingomonadales bacterium | reverse complement strand
GCGCTCGCAATGACAATTCTAACGAGTTACTCAATGCTAAAATCATTTGATAAAATCCTTGAGCCTTACCCACGATTTCAAAGCATGACCCTCGCAAACCATCACGAAATTGTGGTCTCAATTTTGCTTAGTGGTAATCCTCCCGATGATGTCCGAAACGCGTTTGACTGTGCGCGTAACCTTATGCTTTATGCCTATTTTCATTATGAAATGCTGGTGAATGCAGAAATTCAGGCTTTTGGCGCATTTGAACTGGCTTTACGGATAAAACTTAATGGCACACCTAAACAAACGCTTCAGATATTGGTTGATCGTGCGCGCAAAGAGGGTGTCTTGCCAAAACTGAATGCAGGGCATCAGATGGATTCAATCAGTGGAATGATAAAGCTTCGCAACGAATTATCACACGGTACTTCAAGCGTTCATTCGCCGCCAATGGCTGAAACCGTGCTCGAATTTTGTGGAGCAATGCTAGATATCATTTTCCCAAAAAATGCCCTAAAATAGCTTTTTGGTCTAAGTTTACCCCACCCTATTCGCCACCAAATCCCCCACGACCGCCGGATCAGCCAGCGTCGTCACATCGCCAAGGTTGCTGACATCGCCCTCCGCGATCTTGCGCAATATCCGCCTCATAATCTTGCCGCTCCGCGTTTTTGGCAATGCAGGCGTGAACTGGATCGCATCCGGCGTCGCTATTGGCCCGATTTCGGTGCGCACCCATTTGACAAGCTCGGCGCGCAAATCATCACTTCCTGCTTCGCCAACGTTCAACGTCACATAGGCGTAAATGCCTTGGCCTTTGATGTCATGCGGCATCCCGACGACCGCCGCTTCCGCGACCTTGGAGTGGAGGACGAGCGCTGACTCAACTTCGGCGGTGCCCATGCGGTGGCCGCTGACGTTGATGACGTCATCAACGCGGCCTGTGATCCAATAATAGCCGTCCGCGTCACGCCGTGCGCCGTCTCCAGTGAAATATTTGCCGGGGAAGGTCGTGAAATAAGTCTCGAAAAAGCGGCGGTGATCGCCCCAGACGCTGCGCATTTGCCCCGGCCAGCTTCGCGCGATGACGAGGTTACCCTCGGCGGCACCATATTGGAGGTTGCCTTCGCCGTCGACAATCTGTGGCTCGACGCCGGGCATTGGCTTGGTCGCGCTGCCGGGTTTAAGGTCAGTCGCGCCGGGCATGGGGGCGATCATCGCAGCACCCGTTTCAGTCTGCCACCACGTATCAATGATCGGGCAGCGACCGTCACCAACGACGCTATGATACCAGCGCCATGCCTCCGGATTAATTGGCTCACCAACAGTTCCTAATAATTTAAGTGATTTACGCGATGTTCTTGAGACAAATTCATCGCCCTCACGCATGAGCGCACGCAGCACAGTAGGTGCTGTAAAGACGGTGTGGACATTGTGCCGATCGCAGACTTCCCAGATGCGTGACGGCGTTGGCCAATTGGGCACGCCTTCATACATCAGCGTCGTCGCGCCATTCGCCAGCGGGCCGTAGAGTATGTAACTATGCCCCGTCACCCAGCCGATATCGGCGGCGCACCAGTAAATATCACCCTGTCGGTAATCAAAGCAAAGCTCATGCGTCAGGCTCGCCCAGAGGAGATAGCCGCCGGTGGTGTGCATCACGCCCTTTGGTTTGCCCGTCGAACCCGAAGTGTAAAGAATGAACAGCGGGTCTTCGGCCCCCATTGGTTCGGGCGGGCAAGCGCTATCAACCTGGGCAGCAGCTTCATGATACCAAATGTCACGCCCCGGCGTCATGGCGACAGGGCCGCCGGTCGCGCGAACGGTTATGACAGTTTTGAGGCTAGGGCATTGGAGTGCGGCCACATCGACATTGACCTTCAACGGTACCGTCTTGCCACCGCGACGTCCCTCATCGGCGGTAATGACGAACGCGGAGTCACAATCCTGAATGCGTCCTGCAATCGATTCAGGCGAGAATCCGCCAAAAATGACGCTATGGATCGCGCCAATTCGCGCGCAGGCAAGCAGTGCGAATGCGGCTTCGGGGATCATCGGCATGTAGATTGTTACGCGGTCACCTTTGGCAACGCCCGCTGCCTTCATGACGTTCGCAAACTTACAAACTTCGCCGTGCAACTGTCTGTAAGTAAAACTTTTTGATGGCTCACTAGGGTCATCAGGCTCCCAAATGATTGCAACCATATCACCGCGTTCGGCCAAGTGGCGATCAATACAATTGGCGCTCGCATTAATCTTGCCATCGGAGAACCAGCGGATGTGAAAATCATCTTCTTTGAATGACCAATCGCCCGCGATTTCAGGGCGTTTGATCCAGTTCAGCCGCTTGGCCTGTTCAAGCCAGAAACTCCCCGGATCGCCAAGCGCACGCCCATAAAGCTGATCATATTTCGCCGACGTAATGCGCGCTTTCTTAGCCCATTCGGCGGGAACCGGAAATAAATCCTGATCAGACACTCTACTTCTCCCTTGTTAACCCCGTTTTGCAGCTTGCGCGCGTCCATGCAAGTCAACTTGCTTACGTTTCGTTTTGCTACTAATCAGACGTCAGATAATGACAAGGAGATGGGTTATGACGGGCACAGTATTGGTATCGGGCGGTAGCGGCTATATCGCGGGCTATATCATCCGCCAGTTGGTTGGCGATGGTTGGACAGTTCACACGACAATCCGCAATCTCGCCAAGGAAGCGGCTGTGAGAGCCCTGCTTGCTGTTGATAATAACAAGCTGACATTTTTTGCCGCCGATCTGAATAGCGATGCCGGTTGGAACGAGGCCATGACGGGGTGCAGCCATGTCGTCCATGTTGCCTCGCCGCTGCCCGCCGATAAGCCCAAGACTGATGACGAGTTGATCATTCCAGCGCGCGATGGCGCACTTCGCGCGCTGCGTGCGGCCAAGGCGGCAGGCGTGAAGCGCTTTGTCATGACGTCTTCGGCAGCCGCGATTGCCTATGGTCACGGCAACAAGGTGCAGACCTTTACTGAGGCCGATTGGACGAATGTGAACAGCCCCGATGCCTATGCGTATGTCAAATCCAAAACGATTGCCGAGCGTGCCGCGCGTGATTGGGTTGCGGCGGAAGGCGGCGCAATCGAATATTGCACGGTTAACCCATCGGCGGTGCTTGGGCCAGTATGGAGCGATGATTTCTCATCATCGATTGAAGCGGTGAAGAAACTGCTTGAGGGCGCGCTGCCGGGCTGCCCCGATTTCGGCTTCGGCATAGTTGATGTGCGCGATGTCGCCGATTTGCATGTTCGTGCGCTGACCGCACCCAACATGGCGGGTGAGCGTTTCATCGCATCGGGGCCATTCCTCAAGATGATTGATATCGCAACGATCCTCAAAAACGGTATGGGCGCGCAGGCGCGCAAAGTGCCCATGCGCAAACTGCCTGATTTCCTTGTTAAGCTGACCGCGATGTTCGATCCGCTCGTCAAGCAAGTCGTTGGAGAGCTTGGCAAAACCCGCAATATGGACGCAAGCCATGCCAAGGCAGTGCTTGGCTGGGAAACGCGTTCCCCGCAGGAAAGCATCCTCGACACCGCAAAAAGCCTGATTGAAAAGGGCGTTGTAAAGGTCTGATCATTTTTTGCTTGGCATTGGCTTCATGAAGGGGAATGGAACGTAAAACCATTTCATCTGGGGGAGTGTCACGCCATGTCATCCAACATCGCCGAACTTGAAAAACGCCGCGAGGCCGCGAAGATGGGTGGCGGGCAAAAGCGGATTGATGCGCAGCACGCCAAAGGGCGGCTGACCGCGCGTGAGCGGCTGACGATCCTGCTTGATGAAGGCTCGTTTGAAGAACTTGATGCCTATGTCGAGCATAATTGCGTCGATTTCGGGATGGCGGATACGGTTTTCCCCGGCGACGGCGTTGTTACTGGTTCGGGCACGATCAACGGGCGGCTTGTGTTCGTCTTCAGTCAGGATTTCACAGTGTTCGGTGGATCACTTTCGGAGCGTCACGCGCAAAAAATCTGCAAGGTGATGGACAATGCGATGAAGGTCGGCGCGCCTGTGATCGGGATTAACGACAGCGGCGGCGCGCGGATTCAGGAGGGCGTTGCCTCGCTCGGCGGCTATGCCGAGGTGTTCCAGCGCAATGTGCTCGCAAGCGGCGTGGTGCCGCAGATTTCGCTGATCATGGGGCCGTGCGCGGGCGGCGCGGTCTATTCGCCGGCGATGACTGACTTCATCTTCATGGTGAAGGACTCGAGCTATATGTTCGTTACCGGGCCGGACGTGGTGAAGACTGTCACTAACGAAGTCGTGACACAGGAGGTGCTCGGCGGGGCCGTGACGCACACCACCAAATCGGGCGTGGCCGATAATGCGTTTGAGAATGACATAGAGGCGCTGCTCGCGACGCGCGATTTCTTTGATTTCCTGCCCGAAAATAACCGCACCCCCGTGCCAGAGCGGCCAACGGCGGATGAGTGGGACAGGCTTGAACCAAGCCTCGATATGCTGATCCCCGCCAACGCCAACCAGCCGTATGATATGCACGAGGTCATCCGCAAGACGGTTGACGAAGGCGATTTTTTTGAGGTCGCGCCGACCCATGCGGGAAATATCATCATCGGATTTGGCCGGATCGAGGGGCGCACAGTGGGCGTCGTCGCGAACCAGCCGATGGTGCTCGCGGGGTGCCTCGATATCAATTCATCGAAGAAAGCCGCGCGCTTTGTACGTTTCTGCGATGCGTTTGAGATACCGATTGTGACCTTTGTTGACGTGCCGGGTTTCTTGCCGGGGGTAGGGCAGGAGCATAGCGGCATCATCAAACACGGTGCCAAGCTGCTGTTCGCCTATGCCGAGGCGACCGTGCCCAAGATCACCGTCATCACCCGCAAAGCCTACGGCGGCGCGTATGACGTGATGGCCTCGAAGCATCTGCGTGGCGATCTCAATTATGCGTGGCCGACCGCCGAAATCGCCGTGATGGGCGCGAAGGGCGCGGTGGAGATTATCTTCCGTGGGCTATCGGCGGAGGAGCAGGCGGTCAAGACGGCCGAATATGAAGAGCGCTTCGCCAATCCGTTTGTAGCGGCGAGCAAGGGGTTTATTGATGAGGTGATCTATCCGCATTCAACGCGGCGGCGGATTGCTTTGGGGTTAAGGAAATTGAGGAACAAGGCGTTGGAGAATCCTTGGAAAAAGCATGATAATATTCCGCTTTAGTATTGCGATATGATAAGGCTTCTAGCGTGAAGAAATCAGTGGCAAAAATTTTCAAGACAAAATCCTTGGCCAAGCCAGGTGGGCAAGCTTATCGAACGATAAAGTCCTTGCCGAACCATATCTCTGTTGACGAATTGATTGCGGCTGCGATTGAGTTGGGTTTTGGATATCGAATTGAGAACGAGGTTTTTCGTATTTTCGCGCCAAGTTAATAATTTTTTTCCGTTGGAGGATGTCATGCGGATCACGTCGTTGAGCATGTTGACAGGAATGATTGCTTTTATGGTTTGCTCAAGCGGCCTAGTGGCTAAACCTGTGAAATCCACTCCGGCAGTCGTCACGACGAGTTGGCTAACTGGCACTTGGCGCCCGTTCAACGGTGATCTGAAGTGGGAAGATGGCTGCGAGACCGATGTATTAATTCATTTCCGCAGAGGCGGCCTCTATAAGGATGGAGAATCTCAAGGACGTTTTGCGGTCCGATCCGGGATTATACACTACACCAGTCGCCTTACAGTCGAAGATCCTGCCGAAGAGCCCGGTTCATTCCGTGCTGCGGCCCTTCCTCCCGTTAGCTACCGAATTCAAAAGATTGGGCCGAACATATTCAGCGAAAACGGTGAGCGCTGGCAGCGCTGCAAATATTTCGGATGACGCAATGCAACTAGGCCACCTCAACCAAATCCTCCCCGGAAGGGGGAGGGGGACCGCCCGTAGGGTGGTGGAGGGGCCCCACGGTGACGTTTGCGCTTTGGATGATAGGCGGGACCCCTCCGTCGCTTCGCGCCACAGCTTGCAGGGCGGCTTGCCCCCGGCAACCCACCAAGCGGCGCTCGTGCCGGGGAGGATTTGCATTGCACCCATTCAAGTAAAACATTATAATGACCTTATAATGTGAAGGACCCTTATGTCATGCAAACCGAACGTGTCACCTATCTGACCAGCGCCGAACAAAAGGCAGCGTTGGAGGCCTTTGCGAAGTCGCGCGGGGAAAGTGTGGGCAATGTCGTGCGCGAGGCGACGATGCGTTACATGGCGCAGCCTCGCGATGAGAGTGAAGAAGAGGCCGAACTTGCGGCGTTGGTCGCTCAGGTGAATGAAGCGATGCCGAAGATGAATGCGTCAATTGATCAAATGATTGAGACAATGCGCGTGACCCATGAAGAGGTTGACCGGACGTTGCGCGCTGCAGGCATTCGGAAATGAGCGCGCTTGGTGATGCACTCGCTGCGCTCAAGAACGTTGTGCTCATGCAGGAGCGGCTCGACGTGATGAGATCGGATCTATCCCGAACTGCCGAAGATGTGCGTGGCCTTAACAACTATATTTCGGCCGTGGACAAACGCGTGATCCGAATTGAAACTATGATCGAAATGGGCGGGCGGGCGAGCAGTCAATCAAGGATCGAAGAACAATGAAACTAGGCCGTCTCAACCACATTGGTATCGCCACACCCTCAATCGCGGACAGCATCGTGCATTACCGCGATGTGATGGGCGCGACGCAAATCTGCGAACCGTTTGATTTGCCAGACCAAGGGGTGAAGGTGTGCTTTGTCGATACGCCGACTGATACGGGTATGAACGGCACGCAGATTGAGTTGATTGAACCGCTCCCCGGCAACACATCCATCGCGGCTTTTCTTGAGAAGAACCCGCTCGGGGGGCAGCATCATCTTTGTTATGAAGTGCCAGATATTCACGCCGCGAAGGCCGAATTTGAAGCCATGGGCAAGCGCGTGCTGGGTGAGCCGCGTATCGGCGCGCACGGAACGCTTATCTTTTTTGTGCATCCCAAGGATATGGGCGGGGTGCTAACCGAGATTATGGAAACACCAAAAGGGGCACATCAATGACATACGAGACCATCACTTTTGCGATTCACGACAATATCGCAACCATCACGCTCAATCGGCCAGAGCGCTTAAACGCGATGCCGCCGCAAATGGCCGATGAGATTGCCGATGCGCTTGATCATCTGGATGGTGCGCGCGCGTTGTTGATCACGGGTGAGGGCAGGGCGTTCTGCTCTGGCGCGGATTTGCAGGCGCGTGGTGGTGCTGCGGCGATTGGCGCGAGCGGGCCTTACGGCGCGCTGACCCGCAGCTACAATCCGACGATGGTAAAGCTTTCGAAGCTCAATGTGCCAATCATTACGGCGGTGAACGGCCCAGCAGCGGGCATTGGATGCAGCCTTGCGCTGTGCAGCGATTTCGCGATTGCGGGGAAGTCCGCTTACTTTCTTCAAGCGTTCGTCAACATCGGGCTTATTCCCGATGGTGGCGCAAGCTGGATGCTGCCGCGCCTCATTGGCAAAGCCCGCGCGACGCAGATGATGCTGCTTGGTGAGAAGATTTCGGGTGATCAGGCCGCCGATTGGGGCTTGATCTACAAATGCGTTGAGGACGCAGATTTGATGACCGAAGCGCGCGTGCTTGCGACCAAACTTGCGAATGGCCCATCGCTGGCGATTGGCATCATGCGTCAGAATATCGCGACAGCACTCGAAATGGATTATGCCTCTGCGCTGTTGCGCGAAGCCGAAGGACAGCGCATTGCGGGCGCAAGTGCAGACGCGATGGAGGGCGGACTTTCGTTCCTGCAAAAGCGCAAGCCGGTGTTTACGGGGAAATAAACGATGACAAGCCGCGCGGATTGGGAAGCGCTCGCCGCTAAAGAGGTTAAAGGCAAGGATCTGACGTGGCACACGCCGGAAGGCATTGCCGTGAAGCCGCTTTACACAGCGGAGGACGCGCCAAAGAGCGAAGATGCCCCCGGCCTGCCCGGTTTTGCGCCCTTCACGCGCGGAGTGCGCGCATCGATGTATGCTGGGCGGCCTTGGACGATCCGGCAATATGCCGGCTTTTCTACCGCCGAGGAATCGAACGCCTTCTATCGACGCAATCTGGCCGCCGGGCAAAAGGGCCTCAGCGTCGCCTTCGATCTTGCCACGCATCGGGGTTACGATAGCGACCACCCGCGCGTCGTTGGCGATGTGGGGAAGGCGGGCGTCGCAATCGATTCCGTCGAGGATATGAAAATCCTGCTCGACGGCATCCCGCTCGACCAGATGTCGGTCAGCATGACGATGAACGGCGCGGTGATACCGATCCTCGCTTTCTTCATCGTCGCAGGGGAAGAGCAGGGCGTTCCGCTCGCTGCACTCGATGGCACGATCCAGAACGACATCCTCAAGGAATTCATGGTTCGCAATACCTATATCTATCCTCCTGAGCCTTCGATGCGGATTGTTTCGGATATCATCGCATATACCAGCGCCAACATGCCCAAATTTAACAGTATTTCGATCTCCGGCTATCACATGCATGAGGCGGGGGCCACGGCGGTGCAGGAGCTTGCCTTCACCATTGCCGACGGCAAGGAGTATGTGCAGCGTGCGATGGAAAGCGGGCTAGACATCGATGCCTTTGCCGGGCGGCTGAGTTTCTTCTTCGGCATTGGCATGAACTTCTTCATGGAAGTTTCCAAACTCCGCGCCGCGCGCACGCTGTGGCACCGGGTGATGGATGGGCTGGGCGCGAAGGACGAGCGGTCAAAGATGCTGCGCACGCACTGCCAGACATCGGGGGTCAGCCTTCAGGAGCAAGACCCTTATAACAACGTCATCCGCACCACGATAGAGGCGATGGCCGCGACGCTGGGCGGCACCCAATCGCTCCACACCAATGCGCTTGATGAGGCGATTGCGCTCCCTACCGATTTCTCGGCACGAATTGCTCGCAATACGCAGATTGTGCTGGCCGAGGAAAGCGGGATCACCAAGGTCGTCGATCCGCTGGGCGGCAGCTATTATGTTGAGGCCTTGACGTCAGAATTGGTCGATCAGGCGTGGGCGATCATCGGTGAGGTCGATGCGCTCGGCGGGATGACCAAGGCTGTGGCTTCGGGTATGCCCAAGCGTTTGATCGAGGAAGCCGCCGCCGCACGACAGGCAAGGGTCGATAAGGGCGAGGATGTTATCGTAGGAGTCAACAGGTATCAGCCAACTGACACGACGCCAATCGACTTCCTTGATATTGATAATGACAAAGTGCGGCAGGGCCAGATTGCAAGGCTGGCAAGCACACGAGCAGCGCGCGATGAGGGTGCGTGCCGGGCGGCTTTGACGGCTTTGACGGAAGGTGCGCGCTACGGAAATCCTCCCCGGAACGGGGAGGAGGACCACGAAGTGGTGGAGGGGGCCCAACTTTCACACACTGTGCAGTCCGACGCTGGGACCCCTCCGTCGCTGCGCGCCACCTCCCCGTTCCGGGGAGGATTTGAAAATAACCTCCTCGCCCTCGCCGTAACCGCAGCCCGCGCTCGTGCTACGCTGGGCGAGATATCTGATGCGATGGAACTGGTATTTGGCCGCTACGCTACCACGCCCGTTCCCGTAAAAGGCATTTACGGCAGCGCGCATGAATTCGATAAACGCTGGGCGCAAGTGGTGGAGGGTGTGGAGGCAGTCGCCAAGCGCATCGGCCATAAACCGCGCGTCCTCGTCGCCAAAATGGGGCAGGACGGCCATGATCGCGGTGCCAATGTCGTCGCGAGCGCGTTCGGCGATATGGGGTTTGACACGATAAGCGGGCCATTGTTCCAGACGCCTGAGGAGGCATTGGCGCTCGCGCTTGAACGCCAAGTCGATGCCATCGGCGCGTCATCGCTCGCGGCAGGCCACAAGACGCTGATCCCTGAACTGATCCGCTTGCTACGTGAAGCTGGCCGCAGCGATATAAAAGTCTTCGCTGGCGGCGTCATCCCTCCGCAGGATTACGAATTTCTTCGCGATGCCGGGGTTCAGGGCATTTACGGGCCGGGCAGCAATATTGTGGAATGCGCAGCCGATGTGCTGCGGCTGCTCGGGCATAATATGCCGCCTTTAGGAGAAACTGAATGACCCCGCGTACTGACTGGACACGCCCCGAAATCGCAGCCATTTTCGATCTGCCGTTTGATGAGCTGATGTTTCAAGCCCAAACCATTCACCGAGCCGCCCACGCGGCGGGACAAATTCAATTGTGCACTTTGCTGAGTATCAAGACGGGCGGTTGCCCCGAAGATTGCGGCTATTGTTCGCAGTCAGTGAAGGCGAACTCAGGCGTTGAGGTGACCAAGCTGATGGACGTGCGCGAAGTGCTGCAAAATGCGGCGCGGGCGGCGGATCGTGGCTCGCACCGTTTCTGCATGGGGGCGGCGTGGCGCAACCCCAAAGACCGGGATATGCCCGCGATAGTCGAAATCGTGAAGGGCGTGCGCCAGATGGGCATGGAAACCTGCATGACGCTCGGGATGCTCACGCCGAAACAGGCCGATATGCTGGCCGAGGCGGGGCTCGATTATTACAACCATAATATCGATACTTCGCCTGAGCGGTATAACGAGATCATCACCACGCGGACGATGGAAGACCGGCTCGATACGCTGGCGCAGGTGCGCCGCGCTGGCATCAATGTGTGCAGCGGCGGTATTATCGGCATGGGCGAAACCCGCGCCGACCGGGTTGGCTTCATCCACACGCTAGCGACCTTGCCAAAGCATCCCGAAAGCGTACCGGTCAATGCGCTGGTGCCTGTGAAGGGCACTGTGCTGGGCGACATGCTCGCCGATACGCCGCTGGCCAAGATCGACGACATCGAATTCGTCCGCACTATCGCCGTCGCGCGGATCACGATGCCGATGAGCATGGTGCGGCTGAGTGCGGGGCGTGAGTCTATGTCCGAGGCGACGCAAGCCCTGTGCTTTATGGCAGGCGCAAACAGCATCTTCACCGGCGATAAACTGCTGACCGCCGCCAATGCAGGCGATGATAAGGATACGGCGCTGATGGCGAAACTGGGGCTAGTGCCAATGGAGGCGGAGGAGCCGCTAAGGGCGTGTAAAGCATTGGAGGCGGCGGAGTGACCTACGCCGCCATCACCTCTTTGCGCACGGTCTCTCCTGATCGAGCTTCTGCCCAGTACAGATCATATCCAGATTGCATGTCGAGCCAAAGCTGTGCTGGCGTTCCAAGGCTCGCTTCCAGACGCAAGGCGGTGTCCGGGCTGATGCCACGCCTTTCAGCGACAATGTCCTGGATGCGTTGTGGCGGGACGCGCAATTTCAGAGCGAAAGCGTTGGCAGAAAGTCCGCGCGACTCAAGCTCCTCTTTGAGGATTGCGCCGGGATGGATTTGTTCGAATGCATATTGGGGCATCTCATGTCCTTAGTGATAGTCAACAATCTCAACATCTTCGGCGTTTCCGTCTTTGAATCGGAACACCAATCGCCACGGGCCGTTGATCATCATCGCCCATTGGCCTTGCCGATCACCGACCAGCGGATGGAGACCTATCGATTTGAGCGGTGGAATATCATCAAGCGACCGCGCCGCTCTCAAAATCTTAAACCGCGCCATCGCCTTGGTGACATCCATCCCCGTGAACTTCGACTTGCCGTTCAGCGCAAAGCGTTCTGTTATGCGGTTGGCAAAGCTTTTGATCACTTGGGATTCCTAGCATGAGTAGCGTGGCATGGCAAGCGTTGCATCTCGACGCAGATGCGCAGGGCATTTACGGGTCAGGGAGCAATATTGTCGAGTGCGCGGCGGATGTGCTGCGGTTGTTGGGGCATAATATGCCGCCGATGGGGGAGTGAGGGAGTGAACAGGGTAGAGGTCAACTGGCTCAAAGGCCAAAAATACCGTGGAGGAATGGTCTTCGGAGTGATTGACGAAATGATGAGCGGATCAGCTCAAATTGCATCGGACCTGCTAAAATATAATTCTGTAATTCATCCCTTACATGACACTGAAAATGCAGCAGTCGGATTGTTCGTTGCAGGTGCAGTAAGAGCGGGATTTCTACCCTTAACGGAATATTCGGTGAAGAAGAGAACGTGGCAAGACGGTCGAAAATGGACAAACGGTAGAGCAGATCTTTGGTTCGTAGCTCGACAGAAGGCATATTCATTTGAATTCAAACGTACACAAGATAGTACGAGCCGATCCACCGAAAGCGAACTTTGGAACAAGATAGAGTGGGCGGGCAGAGACATAAGTCGAGTCCCGAAAGCGGAATACGACCATGCATTTTCGGGGGTGGTTGCTCCCGTGTGGAACGATGACGATATGATGCAATGTCGGAAATTTTCCGCTAACGTAGATTACGCTTGTGTGATCGGACATACAAGTTCGTTCGAGGCTTTCATATTTTTCAATCAGAAGTGTTGATCAATGTTCAAAAAAATCCTGATCGCAAACCGTGGCGAAATTGCTTGCCGGATCATTCGTACTGCCAAAAAGATGGGGATCGCGACAGTTGCGGTTTATTCCGATGCCGATGCGCGCGCACCGTTCGTCCTAATGGCCGACGAAGCGGTGCATATTGGGCCTTCGCCTGCTGCGCAGTCTTATCTGCTTGCGGACAAGATCATTGCCGCGTGCAAGGCGACGGGCGCGGAAGCGGTGCATCCGGGCTATGGCTTCCTCTCCGAACGCACCAGCTTCGCGCAGGCGCTCGCTGATAACGGCATCGCGTTTATCGGCCCGCCCATAAACGCGATCGCCGCGATGGGTGACAAGATTGAGTCTAAAAAACTCGCGATGAAGGCTGGCGTCAATGTCGTGCCGGGCTTTGTGGGTGAGATTGACGATACCGAACATGCGGTGCGGATTTCGGCGGAAATTGGCTATCCCGTGATGATGAAGGCCTCGGCTGGCGGCGGCGGCAAGGGGATGCGGCTGGCCTATTCCGAAGCCGATGTCCGCGAAGGTTTTGAGGCGACCAAGCGCGAGGGACTGGCGTCGTTCGGCGATGACCGGGTGTTTATTGAAAAGATCATCCTCAACCCGCGCCATATTGAAATCCAGATACTTGGGGATAAGCATGGCAATATCCTTTATCTGAATGAACGCGAATGCTCGATCCAGCGGCGGCATCAAAAGGTGGTTGAGGAAGCGCCGTCGCCCTTCGTCACCCCCCAAATGCGCAAAAGCATGGGGGAGCAGTGCGTCGCGCTCGCCCGCGCAGTGGACTATTATTCGGCTGGTACGGTAGAGCTGATCGTGTCGGGCGCTGACCCAAGCGGCGAGAGCTTTTACTTCCTCGAAATGAACACGCGGTTGCAGGTGGAGCATCCCGTCACTGAGTGCATCACTGGGATCGATCTGGTCGAGCAGATGATCCGCGTGGCTTACGGAGAGGCGCTCACCTTAAAACAGGCGGATGTAAAACTTGAGGGCTGGGCGGTCGAAAACCGCGTCTATGCCGAAGATCCCTATCGCGGATTTTTGCCAAGTACAGGCCGACTGGTGCGTTATAATCCACCCGCTGCGGAGGACGGTGTCCGCGTTGATGACGGTGTTGCCGAAGGCGGCGAAGTCAGTATGTTCTATGATCCGATGATCGCCAAGCTGACCAGCTACGGCGCGACCCGCGAAGAGGCGATTGACAAGCAAATCTTGGCACTTGATCAGTTTGAGATTCAAGGGCTTGGCCATAACATCGATTTCCTCTCGGCGATTATGCAGCATCCGCGTTTCCGCAGTGGTGACATCACGACAGGCTTCATCGCCGAAGAATATCCCGACGGTTTCCACGGCGCACCAACCACGATCGAGTTGGCCCGTAACCTCGCTGCCATTGCTGCCTTTGTTGCGACGGCAGAGGCAGACCGTGCGCGGCGTGTTGACGGGCAATTGGGCGATCGGCTCAAGCCGCCGTCAGCATGGCAAGTGAAGATTGACGATATCCATCATGATGTCGAACTCTCAGGCGATGATGTTACCGTTGACGGTATTCTGGTCGATCTTGATATGGAATATACGCCGGGTGACCGCCTGATTGATGCCGAGATTGGTGATCTCCCGCTCTCAGTTAAAATTGCCAAGACCCGCACAGGCTTTACCCTGACGACGCGCGGCGCAATCCATAAAGTGCGTGTCTTACCGGCGCATGTGGCACCGCTTGCTGCTTATATGATCGACAAAATTCCGCCCGATATGTCGCGTTTCCTGCTTTGCCCAATGCCGGGATTGCTTGTGCAGCTCCATGTTAAGGCAGGCGAAAAAGTTGAGGCTGGGCAGCCGCTTGCGGTTGTTGAAGCGATGAAAATGGAGAACATCCTCCGCGCTGAAAAATCAGGCGTGGTCAAATCGCTAAGTGCGGCGGCGGGGGATAGCCTTGCGGTTGATGCGATAATCCTCGAAATGGAGTAAGCGTACCACTCACTCAGGAGGGGGATTCGACATGCCATTACCTATAACCGCGTTCGTAGCCGCGATTTGCGGACTGATGCTTCTCATTACGGCTATTGACACAGTACGCCAACGTTTACGCACGAGCACCGCTTTTGGCGATGGAGGCGATGCGAAACTTGTCAGTGCAAGCCGCGCGCATGGCAATTTGGCCGAACACGCGCCAATCGTCATTCTCCTGATCGCTATGCTCGAAATGGCCAAAGCCAATCATATGGCATTGATAGCCATCGGCGGGCTGTTCCTTATTGGGCGCGTTGCGCATATTATCGGGCTACATACGCCCGCAGCGCCAGGAAAGCCGCCCGTGCCGCGCCAGATCGGCGTAATTACCACTTGGCTGACACTGGCAGCGCTCAGCGGCTGGACAATTTGGATTCTTGCGACCCGAAATTAGAACAGAATTGGCGCACCGGAAGGGATTCGAACCCCTGGCCTCTGCCTTCGGAGGGCAGCGCTCTATCCAGCTGAGCTACCGGTGCATATTGAAGCGCGTTAGCAAAACACGGGCTGCTCCGCCAGTGTAAATCATTTGGCAGCTGTTTTGATAATCTCAACAGGTTGAAATTCACCAAGGCCGCAGCTTGCGCCGCGATTGAGGTCGCCGCCAGTAGTGTTGAGTACCGTGATTATATCGGTTGAGCACAGCACACTGAGCGAGGTTTTATAGCTGAACCGTTCCTCAAAGCCGAGTTGTGGGCAGCTATAGGGCAGCTTGTTGCGATAAGTTTTACCGCCAAGCATCCGAAAATCAATCGTCTGATCACCGTAAACGCGGGTTTCGCGGATTTGGCGTAAAGGCACGCAGCTTAACGCTTTGCCAGCCTCTTTTGCCTCGGGAGGAACATTCCGATCACGCTTAGCAACGGCAACGCCAGCGCCACCGATTAGGAGCGAAGCGGTTACAAATAGAGCCAGTTTGCGCATGACGAATCATCCTTTGTTTGCAGATTTTACAGTCTTGTCCGGTAAAGCTGACTTAGGCCTGAATGAACAGAGATCAGTCACTATGCAGCGCCAGCATTCTGGTGAGCGCGCCTTGCAGACATAACGACCGTGGAGGATCAACCAATGATGCGCGCCAACACGAAACGGGGCAGGGGTGTGCTTATCGAGTGCTTTTTCGACTGCGAGTACGGTCTTTCCCTTGGCAAGGCCAGTGCGATTGCCGACGCGGAAGATGTGCGTATCAACCGCGAAGGTTTCGGCACCAAATGCTGTGTTCATAACTACATTAGCGGTTTTGCGGCCAACGCCGGGCAGTGCCTCAAGCGCGTCGCGGTCGGCGGGGACTTCGCCACCATGATCGCGCACCAGCAATTCGGAGAGCGCGATCACATTCTTCGCCTTGGCGTTAAATAGGCCGATGGTCTTGATATGGCCTTTGAGCACCTCTTCACCAAGCGCAACCATCTGCGCAGGAGTTTTGACGTCTTCAAACAGCAGCCGCGTTGCCTTATTAACACCAACATCAGTTGACTGCGCTGACATGACGACCGCAACCAGCAGTTGATAGACATTGCCATAAGCAAGCTCAGTCTCCGGCGCAGGGTTTTCCTCGGCAAGGCGGCGGTAAAATTCAAAGGTATCGGCTTTTTTCATCTCTGCTCCGCAATTGCTTGCCCAGCCGCCCAGCCGCTCGCCCATGCCCACTGAAAGTTATAGCCGCCGAGCCAGCCGGTTACGTCAACCGCTTCGCCGATGGCGTAAAGCCCCGGAACATCGCGCGCGGCCATGCTCTGCGAGGAGAGCGCGGCGGTGCTTATTCCGCCTGCGGTGACTTCGGCCTTGGCAAAGCCTTCGGTGCCGTTCGGGGTGAAGCGCCAGCTTCTAAGCTGCTGTTCAGCGCCCTCAAGCACACGATCAGTTGTATCGGCGAGCGATGATGCCAATCCAATCCGCTCGCCAAGCGTTTCGGCAAGCCGGTCAGGCAAAACCGAAGCCAACGCACTGCGCAGCGTTGATCTAGGGCGCGCGCGTTTGAGAGTTCGCAGCCAATCGGCGTCATGCGCCGGCAGAAAGTCAATCTCAACGCTTTGCCCGTGCCGCCAATAGGATGAGATTTGGAGGATCGCCGGGCCTGAAAGCCCTTTATGGGTAAACAGCGCTGCCTCACGAAACGCGGTCTTCCCGCAGCGTGCAATGATTTCGGCGGATACCCCTGCAAGCGAGCGGAACAGCACTTCATCGCCGCCGAGTGTAAAAGGTACCAGCGCAGGGCGCGGCTCAACGACCTTCATGCCAAAGCGACGGGCC
>JANOXQ010000139.1:0-4124 GCA_031418495.1 Sphingomonadales bacterium | reverse complement strand
TTTGGCCCCGCGGGTTGGGGTTTTCCCCAAAACCCCCCCAATTACCCGTTGTTGGGCGCCCTACGTCGCCCCTGGTGGGGGGGGTTTTCCCCTCTCCCCTCGACACAAACTGGGACGTGCGCGCCCCGCGCAACCAATTGTAAACCAAAACCCGCGTGACTAGCCTTTTGTTTCGCAACAGGATTCCCTTGTTGCGCAACAAAAGGTTTACATCATGAAAAAGAGATCAAACGTACCAACGCGCAGCTTTTGGGATTGGCTAATTGGCGGTGGTGGTAGCGGAGGCGGTGGTCCACGTTCAAACACGACCCCACGCGGCTAAGCAAGAGTTTGGAACGGCAGGGCACCCCTGCCCTGTCGTTTCCCGCACCGTGTGGTCGCACACGGCGCTTTTTGTACGTTTCGCCAAATCGGAGAATCCCTCGTCACCCAGCTCATGCTTGCGTGACGGGGTCATCGCGCCTGATTCTGTTGTTGAAGTTGATCTAGTCGTTGAGCAGCTTCACGCACTGTTTACTGAAAAAGTGGTGAGTCTTGACTCAATCCTCAAAATTATGTGTCGAAGGGCGGGAATGACGAAGCTATTGTTTGAACGACCAATCAAAATCAAAATTAAGGCCGCACGACAATCCCGACCGCTGGGTCGGCTGTCCCTGCAAGCGTCGCCTGAAACGCCTCAGCCGCTGCCGCAACGCCGTCACGCATATCAACGCTAACGAAGCCGTCGGTGGTCGCAACAAAGGCCTTCCAGCTTGCCGCAACCGATTCGCCAAAGCCGCGTGCGCCAAGTTCCTTGATCACATTGGTCGCATGATCGGGCGCGAAGAACAGAATTGGCGCTGGGCCGGGCATTGGGGCTCCGCCGCCGCCGCGCGCATCGACATGCGTTGCCCCAACAATGCAGCTATATTTAAGATAATCGCCAAGCGTTTCATGGATCGAACGCAGCAGCGTAGCATTGCCCGCAAAATCAACCGAGACGCTCGCCACCTGCGCCAGTGACGCTACATCGGCGTAAGCCAACACTTGATCATAAAGTCCGCTCGCCTCAACGAAAGCAACGTTACCCGCCGAGGTGAGACCAATTCTTTTGATTTCCGGCGATTTTTCGCGGGCAACGCTTGCCAGTGCCATTGAAGTTTTGGAGGAAGCGCTTGTCATAACCAGCGCTGTCGCGCCGTACCACGCATCACGCCGGAACATGGCCTCAATCAGAAATCCCGTTTTGAACAGCGGGCCGAAGATCATCCGCTGTGCTTCACGCGCTGGATCATGTTCAGGGTCAGCGGCAAGGCGGCTATATTGGTTATAAAACATGCTCATCGGCTGGCGGTGCGCCGCCATATCGGTGAACTGGCCGCGCGAGATCTGCCCCGGCACTATATCAAGATGCGTCCCCATCGGCAGATAGCCATAAACACGTTCGCCAACCATAATTTTGGGATGGTTTGAGGCCTCAACCACGGCATGGCCCCACATCGGGACTATGCCATAACCAATACTGTTGTCGGCATCGGCAACAGCCGACGCCGATTGCGCGGGGAAGAAATCCCAATAGCGGAACATATCGCCAATCACCGCATAGGTGACATTATTGGCAGTCACCGAGAAACTCTCAACGCGCAGCCGCACCTCGCCATCACCCAGCGCGGGCAGGCTTTCCTGATGCAGCTTATATTCGGTCAGCGCGCCCTTGTTGATCCAGATTGTTGCCGCCATCGCTCTACTCCTCAGCCTTAGTTTATGCGGTAATAGTCCGCGACCCGGTCTAGCGCTAGTAGCAGAACCAGCCGGCCTGAACGGCTTGGCCAGCCAAGCGCCTTCTCTGCCGTCGGTACGGCCTCACCCGCGCAGACCACACGCCATAAGATATCGGCAAGCCCTGCGCCAGCAGCGGCAACCGCCCCATCAAAACGGGCTTTCGCGTCAATTTGCGCGAGCGTGGTGGCGCCGTGTGATTGGCTTCCGCGCGCAACCTTACCATTTGGTGGGGCATCCCACTGCATCGTTGTGCGCTGTGGCAGGGCGGCGCGCTCATAATCACGACGCAGCATTTCCCCCGCCGCCAATTGCCGCTCACTGATCAGCTTGCGCGCGCCAAGCCAAGCAAGCGGTGATTCGGCCAGATTGACCGTCACACTGCGAGAGGGCTTACGATCTGGGGCGGTTTGATCCCCGCGAATGCTACGTTCGGCCAATATCTGTTTCATGGGCAACCTCATATTTGTTCACAATATGTTCTCAACGAATCACCCTTGCCATGAAGCCATTCTTGTAGGAAAGCGAAAACCAGTTTGGTTATTAATTTTTGCTGGGGGCCATTTGATGATTACCGCAATTCGTGAAGTAAGGCGCGCCAAGGGCATGACGCTGGCTGATGTCGCGGAGGCCTGCACACCACCGACAACCGCGCAGACGATTGGTCGGCTTGAGACGGGCACGCGCACCGTATCGGTTGGTTGGCTCAATCGGATCGCAGGCGCGCTCGGCGTCAGTGCGGCCGATCTGGTGAAGCTACCCGACCGGGCGGATTTGCCAGTGGTTGCGGTACTGAGCAGCGACGGTGTCAATGCGCCGCGCCATGAAATTACGGTCTCACCGCCTGCACCGGGTGCCGGGGCGGTTTCGATTCTGGTCGAGACGAGCATAGGCGAATACCGCGCAGGCGATGAAATTTGGTGCAACACAATCGCGCCTGATCACTTTGCCGAAGCGCTCAACCGTGATGTCATCCTGCCGCGTCCGATGGGGCGGTTTATCTTCGGGCGGCTAATCGGTCGTGAGGGCAGTAGACTGCAAATCTTGCCGTTAGGCGCTGGCGCAAAGCAGCAGATTATCGAAGACCCCGCTTGGGCGGGCGTCGCAGTCCGTTTGGTGCGGGCGCTTTAATGCCGCGCCTTGGTCAGGTGCCGCGCGGCAAAGCAAGCGGACTGGTATTGGCGCTGTACAAGATACTGTTCGGGGATCGCGACCCCGTTGTCGAACCCGGTACCGAAACCGGAACGCCGGGGAATTGGTGGACGGTTTTTGCCAATTCGCCCGAAACCTTTGCCCACTGCGTCAGCGGATTTCAATATTACCGCTCGCCCGACCGCAAACTTGATCCCAAATTGCGTGAACTTGGCCAGATGCGCGCAGGCTGGGCGCGCGGATCGCAATTTGTTTTTTCGCAGCACTGCAAGGCAGCGCGCGCTTACGGTGTGACTGAGGATCAGATAGCGGCAATCCCGCACTGGCAGGTCGCCGACTGCTATAGCGCAACCGAACGCGCGGTGCTCGCATACACTGACGGCCTCGTGCTGATGGCTGGGCGCGTTGCCGACGGTATTTTTGAGGCGCTTAAACAGTCGCTTGATGATGAACAAATCGTCGAGCTGAGTTACATTGTCGCTTGGTATGATATGCACGCGGTGACCACCAAGGCGCTCCGACTTGAATTTGATGATGTGCCCGAACGCATTGTTGAGGTGCCAGCGCCTGAAGGCTTTAATGCGGACTCAATGCGAATGGTTGACCGAAAGGAATAGAGAGATGGCCTATCACCACCTAGCACTCGCAACGCGCGACATCGCGGCGATCCATGATTTTTATGAAGGCGTAATGGGCTTCGAACTCGTCAAGGTTGAGGTTGCCAAGGTGATGGCGGGCGGATGGGCCAAGCATTATTTTTACCGGATGGGCGGCGACGATGGCTGCTTTATTGCGTTCTGGGAAATGCACGACGTGCCCGGCGGCGATGATTTCGAAACAAGCCTGAGTAAGGCGGCTGGCCTACCCGATGAAATGAACCACATCGCTTTTCGGGTGGATAGTGTGGGGGCACTCGACGCCCGCCGTGCGCAGTGGACGGCAGCAGGGCGCTCAGTGATGGAGGTTGATCATAATTGGTGCCGCTCAATCTACACCAAAGATCCCAATGATAATTTGGTCGAATTTTGCCTGACCACGGGCAGTTTCACCAACGACGACCGCGCCCGCGCGCTTGCCGCGATGACCGAGAGCGAGGCGCATTTCACGCCGCCGCCTGCTGAGGTTAAAATCCATCCGGCGGTTTAGGTTGATTGTTTAAGGTGATCCGTTTGTGTCGAGCGAGATAACACAACATCATCACCGCGTCGGCACTG
>JANOXQ010000138.1:0-3117 GCA_031418495.1 Sphingomonadales bacterium | reverse complement strand
GTTGGGTGAGGGATTATTGTCATGCGTATGTTGGTCACGGTCGCCGCATTGGTTGCCATCGGCATCGGGTCGTCCGCAACTGGTCAACAGTCTGGCAACGCATCGACCGCCCGCTCAAGCGCGGCTGCATATAATCCCATTACAATCCTTACCACCATGCCAATGGCAAGCGTCAGCGAAGGGCGGCTGCTATGCGCAACCGGCGCGCGTGGGCGGATGGTCAATGTGTTGCAAAAAGCCATTGGCAATGACGCGCCGCTTACCGTCGTTGACGAATGCCTTGCCTATCTTGTGCGCGTTGCACGGCTGCGGCAGTTTGGCGCACCGCCGCGTATCAAGGGCAATCCAGCGCCAACGGCACTGGCGCTAGATACGGCATTCATGACAGCGTATAGCAAGCGTGAAGCGGTTGCACGAGGGATGCCAACATTGGCAACATTGCGACCTGTTGCCGAACGCTGCTTTCGGGCGACCGAACCTGATGCGGCGCTCTGTGCGGCAATAGGCTATGCGATTGGAACGCGGCTTGCGAGTGGCGAGGCGCTGATCGCCCGCTAGCTCGGCGTTGGCGAACGGTCGGAACTTTGAGCTATCGCTTGTTGCGAAACGCCGTGTGCGAATGGCGTCGTCGCCTTATGTTCGGCCATGACAATTCCAGCGCTGCGTAGCTTTGCCATAGCGTCATCAAGGTTGGAAACTGGTGCAACGTTTGTAGCTTCGGCTGGAATTTTAGGCTGTGCGCTTACTGAACCAACGGACGCTTCCACCGTTTGACGAAGTGCCGAAACTGCGTCCTCACCTTTGACAAGCGCTTTGACAGCTTCAAGCGGATTTGCATGGGCCGCAAGGCGCGCCTCAATTTACTGATCGGACAACCCTTTGGCAGAAAGAATTGCTCGGATGTCAGCACGAAGTCGTTCATCAAATGCTTTGATACTGCCGCCGCTGCGAAGCACTTCACTGCGCAGCCGCTCGGTCGTTTCCAGCAACTCACTCCAGCTTCGCTCAAACTCGGGACTGTCGCCAGCACCGTTTACCTTGGCGTCGGCTAGCTGGCCAACTGCTGCACCTGCGGCGTTGAGATTGCCTTCAGGGGTGCCTTTGGCGTGTTGCGCATTGATATAAGCAAGCCGCTCGGCTTCGCGCTTGCGATAGGCGGCTTCGTCTTCGGCGGATTCAAAATGCAAATATGCGTCAAAGCGGTGCATGTCGCGCATGAGCGATGTCACTTGTGCACGACTGTTAGCACTAGCGGTGGCGAGTGTCTCGGCGGCGGCTTGCCCCGCCGATGTTGCAATGGCGCGGCCTTGCTCGGCAAGTGCTTGCGTCGTCGCAACCGCGCCCGCGATCTCAGCGCGAAGTCCGACAAGCGTGGTGAGGTTTGCGGTGCCAACCTGTTTTTGCAGTTGCTGTAACGATTGGCGCTGGTTGGTGAGTGCGGACGCATCCGCGCCGCTGCGGGCTAATTCAGCAATGGCATTATCAATATCAAACTGCGCGCCCGCAATGGTGCCGAGCAATTCGGCACGGAGGCTAGCCTCCGGGTCAACCGATAGGGTCGGTTGACCCTCACTGACTGCCATTTTGGCGGTTATAGATACCTCATGCGCGCGTGGAATTTCTATGCACATTATGCACACAAAATCGTTAAGAAAGCGTTAAATTTGGCTCAATAGGTGAACAAATGTTCGTGTATTCTGTAGGCGGCATGGGCGTCCCCTTAGCCCGCGCAGAATGGCTCAAACGTTGCGGATGCTGGCCAACCGCGCATCCCGGTCAAGGCGATGGCTGGGGTTTCACCCGCCTATCCCGCAAAGCGGCGCTCACACGGCCTGTGACCGGGCTGCTTATCCGGTCGGCCCTTGGCTCCTTCACGCTCGCGCATTCCGCGCGGGGCTTAGGGAGGACACCATGACAACCACCACATTTATTCTTCTGCTCAACGCCTTCGCGCAATTACTCGCCGCGATTGCTCAACTGCTCGCTGTGCTGCTTAGGCGGCGGCGGTGATGTAGCTCCTATCGGCCTGCTGCCGCGCGCGCGGCGGCTTCTGCGCCATAAACGTTCGCATCAAGTAAGCGTTCGTAGACATCCATCGCTCGCGAACGAACAGCTTCGTTTCCCCGTTGTAGCGCTATTGCCAGATGGACAAGATTTTCAGCGCGATAAGATTCGGCTTCGACGATAAGATTTGTCGCGCCCTCCACAATTGTCAAAACGATTTCGTCAAAGCCGGGATATGATAGTAATTGATCCAATCCGTCAATCAACCTGCTTTTGGTCGCCGCCGCAAGGAGTTCGGGATTGCTCGCAATCGCAAGCAATAGCTCTTTCGTTTTTTCGTCAGCAACCAGCGAGGCACGATAGCCAACCGCCTGCGATATGGCATAGGCCAGATCACCCGAAGCTATAGGGGCAATGCTCATTAACAGCGGGTGTGACCGTTCACGCAGGCTCGCGTCAGTTTCTCGCCACGCGGCAGCGGCGCTGAAAACACTGCCGAGAATTTCTACAGGTGTGCGGAAATCAAGCCCTGCCCAATATTGGCTGCATAGAGAGTGCTCGGGTTCGACGATCCGCAACGCTGTGATGAATTCAGCCGCCGCTTGCTGTCCTCGGATATTGTCCGAGGAAAGCCATTCACTCATGATTTCATGGGTCACTTGGTCGGGAACCAGCGCCTGATTGCTCCGGTAAAAGCCGATCAGACTGACATCGGAAAGCGCCGAAGGTTGCTTGTTCCATAGCGCCAAAAACAAGGCTTGCACCCGTTTTCTGTCGGCCCAGTGTAGCCATTCGCCTTTGTGTCGTATCAAGGTTGACCAGATTTCAGGGTCTTCGGGGCGCATTAGGTGTCGCTCAAGCACACTAAGCCAACTATCGTGATCAGGCTTGGCACGCGCGATAAAGCCGACAGCCATTGCCGAAAGATAGGTATAGTTGTGCTGCGGAACCAACACGCTGCCGCCATGGCCTCCAAACAAAACCGGTGACGCTTGCTGAGATTCTTCGGCCTTTTTTTCTTCCTTTCGGTTTAGCGCTTCAAAACCCAGCCGTCTGGAAATTTGCTCCGCAATCGCATCCGCATCAGATTCGAGCCAGCCTTCGAGCATGTCT
>JANOXQ010000137.1:0-17097 GCA_031418495.1 Sphingomonadales bacterium | reverse complement strand
TGTCACTCGCGTTCTCATCGATTAGGGCGGCGGTGAAATCATTGGTGCTGGCGTTGTCGGTCATGGTTGCTCTCCTTCATATAGAACGAAGAGTGAACATAATCCGAGTCGATAAAAATAGGACAGCAGTTTGTTGAGGGGGGGTTAGGCCGCGACGCGCTCGCGTTCTTTCAACTCTTGATTGAGCATTTCTGCTAGCAGGAAGGCTAGCTCCAACGATTGTCCAGCGTTTAAGCGCGGGTCGCAGTGGGTGTGGTAGCGATCACCAAGGCTAAGTTCGGTGACATCTACTGCACCGCCGGTGCATTCGGTGACATTTTGGCCGGTCATTTCGATATGGATGCCACCCGCAAATGTGCCTTCAGTCCGGTGCGCCGCGAAGAAGCCGCGCACTTCGGCGAGGATGCGTTCGAAGGGGCGTGTCTTATAGCCATTGCTCGCCTTGATGACGTTGCCGTGCATCGGATCGCAGCTCCAGACGACAGGGTGGCCGCTCGCCTTGACCGCACGGATTAGCGGCGGCAGGCCAGCCTCAATCTTATCATGGCCGTAACGCGTGATGAGCGTCATCCGGCCGGCCACGCGCGCGGGGTTCAGCGTATCAAGCATCCGCAGCAGCGCGTCATTCTCAAGGCTTGGCCCACATTTAATGCCAATCGGATTGCCGATACCGCGCAGATACTCAACATGTGCGCTGCCTTCAAAACGGGTGCGATCACCAATCCACAGCATATGCGCTGACGTGTCATACCAGCCGCCGGTGAGGCTGTCCTGCCGAGTGAGTGCTTGCTCATAAGGCAGGAGCAGCGCCTCATGACTGGTGTAAAAGGTCGTGCCTTTAAGCTGCGGCACGGTGTCTGGGTTGATCCCGCACGCCGCCATGAACTCAAGTGCTTCGCCGATGCGGTCGGCAACGTCGCGGAATTTTTTCGTCCACGGGCTGCGGCCCATGAAGTCATGCGTCCAGGCATGAACCTGGTGAAGGTTGGCATAGCCGCCGTTTGAGAAGGCACGCAGCAGGTTAAGCGTTGCCGCCGACTGGTTATAGGCCTTGATCATCCGCTCAGGATCGGGCTCACGCGCGGCGGCCTCAAACGCGATATCATTGATGATGTCGCCCCGGTATGAGGGCAAGGTGACGTCGCCGATCGTCTCGGTCGGCCCCGAACGCGGCTTGGCGAATTGCCCCGCCATCCGGCCAAGTTTAATCGTCGGCAGCTTTGACGCGAAGGTCAGCACCACCGCCATTTGAAGGATAACGCGGAATGTATCGCGGATATTATTGGGATGAAATTCGGCAAAACTTTCGGCGCAATCGCCACCTTGAAGCAGGAATGCCTTGCCCTCGGCAACGCGCGCGAGGTCAGCGGTAAGGTCACGCGCTTCGCCAGCAAAAACCAGCGGTGGATAGCTGCTGAGCGTCTGCGTTGCGCGAGCGAGCGCATCCGCGTCTCGGTATTCAGGCATTTGCTGAGCATCATGTGCGCGCCAGCTATCGGGGGTCCAGTTACTTGTCATTGCGCCCCATTGGCCAAATACGTGCGAAAACGCAAGGAAAGAGGTCAGGCGAAATGTTCAATAATGTCGAGGATGCGCGTGGCTGCCTGGCCGTCGCCGTAAGGAAAACTCGGGCGGCTCATCGCACTATGGTGGCTTGGATCATCAAGCAGATTGCGGGCCGCAGCGATAATTTTGGCCGGATCAGCGCCAGTAAGAATGCAATTGCCGCTCGTAACAACCTCAGGCCGTTCGGTTTCATCGCGCATCAGGATGAGGGGTATGCCGAGTGCCGCACACTCTTCCTGAAGCCCGCCACTGTCTGAAATGACGAAGTGCGATGCACGGATTGCCGCGATCATATCAGGATAATCAAGCGGCTCTATCAAGCTGATCCGCGCTACATCGCCGAGCAATGTCAACATAGCAAGCCGTACCTGACTATTTGGATGGAGCGGGATTGTAATTAACACATCGTCCCGTTCGGCGAGCGTGCGCAGCGCAAGACAAATCTCACGAAGCGGCTCACCGAAATTTTCGCGGCGGTGGCAAGTGGCGATAATCCGGTAAACGCCGTCGGTTGGTTGGGCTGGTACTGGTCGCGCGGTTATCATTAGCGCATCAATTCCGGGATTGCCGGTTAGGAAGGCAAGCCCCGGCACGCGTTCAGCGCCGAGATTCTTCATCGCTTGCTGGCTTGGCGCAAAATGCAGCGCGGCGATTTGAGCAATGGCAACACGGTTGCGTTCCTCGGGCCAAGGGCGGCCTGCAACGTGCGTGCGCAGCCCCGCCTCAACATGGCCGATGGCAATCCCTTTATCATTGGCGGCAAGCGCTGCGGCATAGGCGCTATTGGTATCACCCTGAACCAATATAAGATCGGGGCGGTTGGTGGCAAACATGTGTGCCAACGCCGCGCGCATTGCATCGATATGGCCCGCAAGATCGCCGCCGCTGGTTTGAACGCCGAGATGGTGATCAACGACAACATCGAACCCGTCAATCGCCTGATCAAACAGCGCGTCTTGCTGACCCGTGGCGACGATCTGATGTACGATACCCGCGCGTACCTTGGCCGCGATTGCGACAGGCGCCATCTTGATCGCCTCAGGTCGCGTGCCAATGATAGTGCATAAGTTCAGCGTCTACCCTTTCATTATTGCATGTCCGATTCAGCCAGCTTTGAGCCGAGTGAGCATCGCGGGCAATGGCGTGGGGTGTATATTTGCGACGAAGCGTTATTAACTGAACATCCGCGCGATCATTTCAATCAAAGGCGCGAGTTTATAGGTTGGAAATGCCGTGTTGGCGTATGTGATGAAGGCTTGTGCGTTGGTAGCGACAAATTTACCGAGTGTGGTTTCGGTGATCATTATTCCGACAATAGCCCCGTAAGCCGCTCCGCCCGTTTGCTTGCCAACGCCGACCACGGCCTTTCGCAGCCCGGTGAGGATCGCGGCAACGCGGTTGCGCCAGTTGCGGTTGGTGTGATCGCGCGCTTGGTCATCATAGGGGCTGCCGTCGGGTCGAGCATCCACCTCTGACGTGATGTCATCAATGACGATATCGGTCGCAACTTCGAGCGTTTTGAGCAGGGCAGCGGCAATTGGCGCGGCGGCCTCCGCTTCGGCCTCCGCACTTGCGCGCTCTTGTGGCGGGATGGTCGTTTCATCCTTGGCGCGCAGGCCATCATCACCAAAGGCAAAATGATTGTAGAGATCAAGCAGCCCGCCAAGCCCTTCGGCGATGACAGGCTCAAGCTGATCACTGCTTAGTTCCTTGCTCTCAAAGGCAATGCGATGCGCGCGGTAAAGGCGGCGCAGGATGATCCCCTCGGCCCATATCGGCAGGGCGAGCGCAGCGGCAAAATCCTCTGGCATCGCCACTGCAAACCGACTGAGCGCGCGCGAAAGCGGCACGCCGAGCCTTTGCCCATCGCCAAGCAGATCAAACGCGGCCTCACGGATGCGCCCGTAGAGAAAGAGCTGATCAGGGATATCGCGCAAGTGCTTTTGATCGTGCGCGGGCAGGCGATCAAGCTGTCCGCGATCATTGACCCCGTAAGTGATTGCGGCGGGGTCTTGCTCAGGCAGTGGCGCAACGCGCGCGCGGGCTTCGTCGATCCAGCCTTGGAGCGTTGTGTTGACGTAGGTTGCGCCTTTGTCCCAGAAATCTTCGTCGGTGGCATCGGCGAGGCGAACGAGGATGGCTTTGTCTTCGCTGCGGTCGGTATCGCCTGGGATGTCGAAGGCGGCGTCATGCCCCTCAATGCGGCGGTCGTACCACTCAGTCCAGACTTTATTGCTTGGATCAAGCGCGAGGAGGCGAGCTTTGGCATCTTGCCAAACCTTATCACAGCCCTTGGGCGCGCCGCGTGGCCAGAGCGGCTCAAGCGTTAGAAGTTGGGCGTCATTGACCGGGGCGGTTAAGGTTGTGAACGAATCGCAATCGGCGGTGAAATTATTCCAGACGGCGGCATCGACAGCGACGCTGCCTGAATTGTTGACTATGGCATCGGCGGCGCGGGCGACGGCATGGACGACGTAAGACTTCTTTGTTTTGTGGGAGGCTGAGCTTGCTGCATTGCAGACAGCAGTTGTCGCAGCAGAGATTATAAAATTGATATCGACATTAAAAGCGGCCTTTACGGCGGCATTTGCGGCGGCATCGGCTGCACGCTTCATGTCCTGGGCTGGAAAATTGCTTGAGGCCCATGATATAGTTGTCGCGCGGAACAGCGTAAGCGAACAGTCTGAAACCCAGTCATCGTGGGCAGGCTTTATTAACGCAAAAGGCAGCACGCGTAGTGCCGCACGTGCGGCAATGACCTGCCCAAATTGGCGAGGACGGCCCATTAGCCATGTCTCCAATTTTCTGCGCGAGTCGATCATTGCTGCTTTATCTGTGGTGATGGAACGGGGGGCAAGGGGGCGTCGTCGCCCCGGTGGAAGGAGTATAAGCCGGGGTTAAGGCAGGCAGTTTTACGGGGTGAAGGGTTGATGCAAATTTACTGCACAATGCTCTAAAGCAACAAAAGATACGGTCGATCATAGTGCGATTGTATCCTTTGTTGCTTTAAGGCCTCATGCCAATGCGCCTCTCACAAGCGGCAACGCGACGCGGCTTTTGGGGAATATTATTTTGGGCGCATGAATCATCGTAAGAACATAGCATAAACAAACTGTGTAGGAAGCACCTGTCTCTGATCTGGCCCCTCTCCCCTTGAGGGAGAGGGTGGCGCGCAGCACCGGGTGAGGGGGAGGTGCGGGGGCAAGGGCGCGCGACAGCTTCACCTCCAGCTCGTCATGCTGAACTTGTTTCAGCATCCATCGCGGTGCGAGGGAAAGCTCTGTTGGCTGCGCGGATAGTTGGATGCTGAAACAAGTTCAGCATGACGAGGTGTGTGAATTGGAGGGTGGGGCTAAATATTACCCCCGTATCCCCAATTCGACTGCGGCCTCATTCACACGTTTGAGCGCGGCGGAATCGTCGGCGAAGGCGGCGCGGGCGTTTTTGAGGGCTGTCGCCGATTTCGACTCCTCACCCAGTTGAACGCGGCTGCGCATCAGCATGATCCAGCCGCTTTCATTCTTGGGATTGGCCTTGAGCTTGGTCTCTAACCCATCAACCATGCCTGCGATCATCGCCTCTTGCTGGCCTTTGGGAAGCTGTGCACCTGCCTGCATTTGCGCACGCGACACGCCGGGAATTGCTGCCGTTGCAATCGCTGCGCCGCCGGTTGGCGCAGGCGGGCGGATTGCGGCAAGGCGGCTGGCGACCTCAATCTTTTCCTTGGCACCAACGTCAGCGATTAGGCGGCGAACGTCAGCCTCCCACGGCGCGCCCGAGGGTGTGTCAGCAAGGAGCGCAAGCCAAGCGTCAATTGCGCCTTTATGGTCGCCCGCTATGTCCTGCGCCACTGCTACGAAATAGCGCGCGCGCGGGTCTTTTGGATCAATCGCAATCGCCTTATCAAACGCGGTCTTGGCTTCGGCCGAGACATCGCCCGGCCCAGCAAGAACGCGCGCTTCGCCAAGTGCTGACCAGTATTCGCTGTTTTTGGGATCAATTTGGGTGGCACGGGCATAAGCTTGGCCAGCTTCAGCAAACTTCTCAGTTTGCATCAACGACCAACCGAGCATCTGCCAGCCTTTGGCATCGTTTGGATTGTCTTTCAGTTTTGCCTCAAGGTCAGCAATCGCTTTGTTTGGATCACCTTGCGGCGCTTGCACTGTATTCGCGGCGGGCGGCGCAGAGCCAATGCCGTTGTCACGCAGGGAAAGGCCGATCGCTGCAACCGCAACCACCGCTGCGCCGATGAGAGCGATTCGCGCGAAAGGAAGCGGCTTGTCTGCAACCGGCATTTTAACCTCTGATGATTCGACTGTAGTGTTTTCACCTGATTCGGCTGTATTTCTGGGTATCACTGTTAATCCTCGATAAAAGAGCAATTTTCTGTAGCGCTAACGGATTGATATGATAACATGTGTGACGGTTCTCATTGGAAAACAAGCTGGGGTATTGTAATCCATTAACCATGTTTTGAACCAGATATTGGGGAATTTCGCTTTGTCCGAATTATATCGGATTGTCATTATCGGGTCTGGTCCTGCTGGTTTGAGTGCCGCTTCTCGCGCCGCTAAACTTGGCCTGTCGCATGTCCTTCTTGAAAAAACTGATCACCTTTCTGATACGATCTATAAGTATCAAAAGGGCAAGCATATCATGGCCACGCCTTCCCAACTCAACTTGCGTGCTGACATTGATTTTGCGGCTGGAAAGCGCGAAGCGGTTCTTGAGACATGGGAAATGCAAACGCAGGGCCATGCAGTCAATGTCCTCAAAAATGCTGATGTGCAGGCAATTGCCGGGGCAAAGGGCGATTTCACGATTACCCTAACGAATGGCCAGATTGTTCGTTCTGAAACCGTTATTCTCGCCATCGGGACGCAGGGCAACCCCAACCGGATGAGCTGTCCCGGTGGAGATTTGCAACATATTCAATATTCGCTTGATGATTCGAGCGAATATATTGACGAACATATTACGGTTATCGGCGCAGGCGATGCTGGCATTGAAAATGCACTTGGCCTTGTTGCTGATCCTGAGCAGCGCAATGTGGTGACTATCGTTAATCGTAACGAAGAATTTCCAACCGCTAAGGATGCCAATGTTCAGGCATTAATGCAGGCGCGTGATGCTGGACGGATTATTGTTCGTACCAAGACGACGCCAATTTCGGTTGAGCCAGGCTGGATTGTATTTGACACACGAGACGGTGAAGCACGCGTCCGCTGTGACAGAGTGATTGCTCGTATGGGTTCTGCCCCACCGCGCAAATTCGTCGAAGCATGTGGCATCGCATTTACAAGCCCTGATCGCGCAGCATATCCAGTGCTGTCGGCAACGTTTGAATCGACCAACCGTGGCATTTTCGTAATTGGTGCGCTTGCTGGCTATCCACTGATCAAGCACTGCATGAACCAAGGATATGATGTTGTTGAGTTTATCAACGGCAATACTAATCTGAAACCTGCTGACGAACCAATTCTTGAGGCCAAGTTTGCCGGGCTACCAGGCAACGAAACTGTCGATTATTGGCTCAATTTCTTAAAGACCAATGTTGTTATCCTAAATCAGCTTTCAACGCTGCAATTGCGCGAATTCATGCTCGATTCTGAAGCACGTTTTTATAAGCGCGGCGATGTGATTTTTGTCCGTAATGACCCCGGATCATCGTTGTTCGCAATCGCGGCCGGCTCGGTGCTGGTCGAAGTCAGTCCTACCGATCCGAGCATCACCGTACCTATTGGTGTCGGCTCAATTTTTGGTGAGGTCGGGCTGATATCAGGGCGCCGTCGTGGAGCCACAATTCGCGCGGGCGAAGACTGTATTTGTGTTGAGGTCTCGCGCACAGCGGCGCTTAAGCTTCAAGCCTCAGTGCCTGCAGCAAAACGCGCGATTGAACGGATTTCGACCGAGCGGCAATTGCTCCAGATGTTCAAATCAGGGCTATCACCGGCGGATCTGACCGAAGTGCTTGATAGCTATGAAATCAAAGCTGTGAGCGCAGGCAAGGCGATCATCAACGAGGGTGAGCTTGGCAATGATATTTTCGTCATTCGTCAAGGATCGATGGTGGTTGAGCGGATGATCGGCGGCAAGCCGGTGTTTACATCCTATCTGCCTGCCGGCTCGTATGTCGGCGAAATGGGGCTGATCAATGGCGGTAAGCGCGCAGCAACAGTACGTGCGGCGATTAAGTCTGATGTAATTAGGCTTGATGGCACTGCGTTCATGCGTCTGATGGAGAAAAAGCCTGAGCTTTATGCCAAAACCAAATCGGACATGGCCGGGCGCGAGGAACTAAACGCTTTTATCGAATCGAAGAAAGACACGCTGTCGAGTGCTGTTGATCTGTATTCAGAGCAAGCCGCATTCCTGATGGAAAACGGGATTGGTGAGGCGACTGACGTTCTTCTGATTGATGAAAACCTATGCATCGGTTGTGATAATTGTGAAAAGGCTTGTGCTGATAGCCATGACGGGCTGTCGCGGCTCGACCGTGAAGCGGGGCGGACTTATGCGCATCTTCATGTGCCCACGTCATGCCGGCACTGCGAACATCCACACTGTATGCTTGATTGCCCTCCCAATGCGATCAATCGCGGGCCAGATGGTGAGGTATTCATCAACGACACTTGCATTGGTTGCGGCAATTGCCAGCGCAATTGTCCTTATGGTGTGATCCGTATGGAATATGAGCCACCCAAAAAGCCTAGCATTTTAAGTTGGTTTTTGTTCGGCAAAGGGCCGGGGCCGGGTGAACCAAGCCGCGAGTGGAAAAAAGCCAATAGCGATCCTGCAATCAGCAAGCAGAGCAAGGCAATAAAATGCGATATGTGTTCCGGCATTGAGGGTGGCCCTGCGTGTGTTAGTGCGTGTCCGACGGGTGCAGCAATCCGTGTTGGCCCGGAGCAGTTCTTGTCGGTCACACGGCTTGAAAAGAATCGCGCAAGGTGATGATGTTTTTTGAAAAGAGGCATTGTTAATGGCAACGCAAGCACCAGAGCGCGGTGTTCAGTCTGGACGCGCTAAAAGTGATGGCACGCATGAAGGTTTTTTGCGGCACAAAAGTTATAGGTGGCTTAAGATTGCGTTCGTTCTGTCGGCAGTGGCGATCGCAGGGTATGTATTGATTGATGTGAAGCCACGGCCCAATGGCGGTACGTGGTATGGCTATCTGCTTGGTGTTGTTGGAACCTTGCTTATTTTTTGGCTAACTATGCTTGGCATTCGCAAGCGCATCCCTTCGCGTAAACGATGGTCACTCAAAGGCTGGACGTCAGCGCATATATATCTTGGGATTACGCTCGCGGTGATTGGGACGCTCCACACCGGCTTCCAGATTGATTGGAACGTTCATACGCTGGCTTATGTTCTGATGATGCTGGTTATCCTTTCGGGGCTGTGGGGAATTACAGCGTACACGCGACTTCCAAAAAAGATGAGCCTTAACCGCGAAGAACTCACCGAAAATCAAATGCTTGAGGGGCTGCGTTCGATGGATCGTCAGATCAATGATGCAGCGCAACCGCTTGATCACCGTTATGCCGAACTTGTGCGCAAGTCGCTCCAAGAAAATCCGTTTGGCGGTGGGCTTTTGCGCAGACTGATTGGGTTTTATCCCAAAAACAAGACGCGCAAAACGCTGGCGCGGTTGAGCGAAGAAATTGCGTTCCGTCCCGGCGAGGATAATCCGATTGTACGGCTCGACGGCTTGCTCGCGCGAAAAGAGAGTAAGGTTCAACGGTTGCGTAAGCATTTGCAATATAAAGCGCGACTTGAAATCTGGCTTTATTTTCACGTACCTCTCACCTTCGCTCTGATCGCCGCGCTTTCGGCGCATATCGTCAGCGTCTTTTTCTACTGGTAGGCATAGCAGATATGACGTTTACTGTTCGCCAGATATCACGCACTTCGGATGGCCGCGAGATTGTGCGCGCCTCCAATATTGACGCAGGCACGATCAAAATTGGCCGCGATGCCGCAAGCGATATTCATCTCGCGGATCTCGCTGTTGAGCTTCATCATGCAACGATCACGGTGCTTGATAATGGGCGGATCAATGTTGCTTCTGAAACCGACCGTGACTTTGCAATTGATGGCCGGTCTGTACAAAGTATTGATGTTGACCCACTCAAAGGGGGCGAACTTGTCTTTGGCAGTCACCGTCTGACGGTGAGCAAGGATGGCGGCGTTGTCATCATTACGGTTGAACGTTTTGAAGCAGTTTCGGATTCGACAGGTGAAAAACAAGAAATTGGCCTGTTTACGCTGAGTGGCTTGCTCGCGGGGCGGCGGATGCAGGCTTGGAGCTTTATCTCCATGGTGCTGGTGCTGTTCCTTGCGTGGCCAATCTACACTTACGCTACAACATCGGGCGTCAAAAACCGTACTGCAGGTTTCCATGCCGATGAAAGCTGGAACAGTGGCCCATTGAGCAAAGCGCACGCCAAGCTCGCCAATGATTGTCAGGCCTGCCACACCGAAAAGTTCGTTGCTGTTACCGATGACTCTTGTCGCGCTTGCCATAAGAATGATTCGCATGATCACTCGACCAAAGCCAGGCTTGCACAGGCAGCTATTCCGGCTGATTTTGGCGGCAAAGTGAAGAGCTTTTTTAAAACGAGCTTTAACAAGCCAGAGGGCGGCTGCGTTGATTGCCATACTGAGCATGAAGGCGAAAATTATATGAAGCCTACCAAGCAGGCTTTTTGTACCGATTGTCATGGTACGCTCAAACAACGGTTGACTGACACTAAGCTGGCCAATGCTGGGGATTTTGGTACTGATCATCCGCAGTTTCAGGTGGCAGCAACGGTAAAAGTGCAGAATGACCAGCGCTTCTATCGCCGCGTATCTCTTGATACCAAGCCGAGCGAGAATAACGGCCTAATCTTCCCACATGATGTGCATCTTTCAAAGGGCAATGGTGTTGCGCGAATGGCCCAGACGATGCGCGGTGAACAGGGCTGGGGATCAAGCCTTGCGTGTAAAGATTGTCACACGCCTTCAAAGGATGGTCACCGCTATCAGCCGGTTGACATGGAAAAAGACTGCCAGATGTGTCACAGTCTCGGGATCGGTGGGAAAACGCTTAAACACGCGGAGCCTGCAAAGGTGGTTGCGCAAATTCGTTCCTTCTATGCCGCTGGCCCCGCATATCGGCCAGCAAGCCTTGATAATTTTGCACGGAGGCGTCCTGGCGATTATGCGGCCGTTGAAACCGCACAAGACTATGCCGTCGGCAGTCGTATTTTTCAGGGGCAAGCATCAGAAGCGATTCGTGATGTCTTTGCTCAAGGCGGCGCCTGTTATGATTGTCATATTATCAGTAAGACCCCGAGTCGCGGCGCTCCTGTGACGTTCCGTGATGTGGTTCAGCCTGATCGTTATATGAAAAAGGGTTGGTTCGATCATAAAGCGCATGATGACGAAACATGCGAAAGCTGTCACGCGGCAACGACTTCGGGTAAGGCTACTGACTTGTTATTGCCGGGAATATCGACATGCCGTACCTGCCACGTTGGTGAAAATGGTGGAAAATTGAAGCCAGTCAAAGACCCAGTCGCATCTAGCTGTGCTTTATGTCACGATTATCATCTCGATAATAAGGCACCATGGCGTTCAAAGATAAAACAAAAGCGTCTCGATCGGCAATCGAACGCAAAAACTACGATTGCGAGCCGCAATTGATAAGAATATTTGTAGAGTATTTTGATAAAAGTTTGTTAAGGTTAATGGGCTATAAAACTTTGCAGCGTGGAGCAGCGAATAAGGCCTTGAAGTTATGTTGATCGCGCAAGTCACTGATGTTCACTTGGGGTTTGAGCCCAATAATCCTGCTGAGTTTAATCGGCAGCGGTTAGACCAAGTCATTCGTAAGCTGAAAATGACAGAGCCAGTACCTGACATGCTTATCATATCGGGCGATTTGGTTGATCGTGGCGATGTCGCCTCATACGAACGATTGCAAAATGTTGTTGAAAAATGTGGATTTCCAGTTTGGCTTTGCCTTGGAAATCATGACATGCGCGATAATTTTAGTGAGGTTTTTGCCGATATCCCTGTAAATGACGGTTTTGTTCAATATGAAGTTGAAACTGAAACGTTACGGATATTGATGCTTGATACTCTGGAGGAGGGTCGGCACGGCGGCGCTTTTTGCGAAGTGCGCGCTGAATGGTTAGATAAGCAACTGTCGGATAATCCGGATCGTCCAACTTTGCTTGTGATGCACCATCCGCCAGTTGATGTAGGAATTGAATGGATGGCGACAGATTCCCGTGAGCCATGGGTTGCGCGTTTCACTGATGCAATCGCGGGGCATAAACAGGTTGTTGGCATTATCTGCGGGCATCTTCACCGACCAATCTCATGTATTTGGAAGGGCACATCGGTTATTATCTGCGCTTCAAGTGCGCCTCAGGCGGCGCTTGATCTTTCACCAATTGATGCTGAAGAGCCAGATAGCCGCGCAATGATTATTGCCGACCCGCCAGCTTACGCGCTACACCGCTGGAATGGCAGCGAAATGGTTTCACATTTTGATAATGCTGATGATCACGTCGTTATCGCGCGTTTTGATCATAAGATGCAAAAATTGGTGCGGCATTTGCTCCATGAACGGCCATTGTCCGAAGAACCTGCGCCTGTACCCGCAGCAATATAATTCTGATTTTTTAGCTGATCCCAAACGTCCAGCCTTCGGTTTTTGTAACCAGTGGCGTGAGTGCTTGCGGTTCCCATAAAAGAGCATTCGTAGCATTCGCGCGGAGCCAAGCGGCGGTCAGGATCGCATCGGTCGCATGATCATCATAACGCGTAAGCTCAATATGCGGCGTTGAACCCAACACTGCGAGCGCGCCGTCAAGCGCAGCACCATCACGCATTTTTGATCGCCCCTTTGGAATGCCAGCCGCGCGCGCGGCAATTGTTGTGTAAATTTCAATAAGTTGTGCGCCGTTAGTAGCACGCGGATCAAATGGCCAGATAGGGAGATGCGCGCCAACCGCATTCAGCAAGCGCATCCCGGCAAAACTGGCCTTGGCCACTTGTGCCGCTCCAATCGCATCATAAACGGTGGAGGCTTTACCGCCGCCACCCGCGTTATAATGCAACTCACACACGCGCCAGTAGAGGAAATCGGCTTTGATCCCGTCTGCCGCGCCAAGATAAAAATGCCGCCGCTGATGCCGCTCGATCAGTGATGCAGCGCCCAGATCTTCATCATCGCAAAGCGCATCAATCCATTTCCAAAAGCCGCGCGCATCATCGGGCGCATCGCTACCGGGAAGATAGGCACCGCGCCCGATCCACGGCGCTGAAAAACTGAAATCCATCCCAATCAAGGTTTGAGTATCCGCCTGCGATAAGATCCAATCGCGCGCCGCACTCCGAGACCAAATGCCAGCGGGCGAGGCAACGAGCATTGGTGCAGCGTCGCCAGCTTCGCACAGTGCAATGGCGATGCCTTTGTGCTTGCTGCCCTTCGCGCCTGACCAATCAATCGCTGCAAAGTGCGTGAAGTGGCTCATTTGCCTTTGCGCTCCGCCCGCAGCTTGTCCCAATGCGCCAGCCGTTCGGCCACTTTCGCTTCAAATCCGCGCGGTGAAGGGGCGTAGAAAGACGCTGGCGTCATGGCGTCAGGCCAGTAATTATCGCCGCTAAAGCCCTCCTCCGCGTCATGATCATAGGCATAATCCTTACCATAGCCGATGTCCTTCATCAGCTTGGTCGGCGCGTTGAGGATGTTGGCGGGCGGCATGAGCGAACCCGTCTCACGCGCTGATTTCCAAGCAGATTTCTGCGCTTTATAGGCTGCGTTCGATTTTGGCGCGGTCGCAAGATAGAGGCAGGCCTGCACAATCGCCAGCTCCCCCTCAGGGCTCCCCAGAAAATCATAGGCGTCCTTGGCAGCGAGGCACTGCACCAGCGCCTGCGGATCAGCCAGCCCAATATCCTCGCTCGCAAAACGGACGAGGCGGCGGAGCACATAAAGCGGCTCTTCTCCCGCCACCAGCATCCGCGCAAGGTAATAGAGTGCAGCCTGCGGATCGCTCCCCCTGAGCGACTTATGCAGCGCGGAAATCAGGTTATAATGCCCCTCACGGTCTTTGTCATAAACGGGCATCCGCCGGTGGAGCAGTGCAGAAAGCGCGGCGGGATCAAGCGGTTCTGCAATCGCCACTGAAAAGAGCGTCTCGACCTGATTGAGCAGGAAACGGCCATCGCCATCAGCACTGGCGATCAGCGCGGCGCGGGCGTCTTCGGTGAGCGGCAGCGTGTGGCCCTCAACCTCCTCTGCCCGCGTCAGCAATGTCTCAAGTGCAGCGGCATCAAGGCGGTGAAGGATCAACACCTGTGCCCGGCTGAGCAGTGCGGCGTTCAGCTCAAAGCTCGGATTCTCGGTCGTCGCCCCTACGAGGATGATCGTGCCATCCTCAACATAGGGCAGGAAACCATCCTGCTGCGCGCGGTTGAAACGGTGGATTTCATCAACGAAGAGCAACGTCCGTTTGCCAGTGCGGGCATGATCACGCGCGGTGGCGAAGAGTTTTTTAAGATCGGCAACCCCCGAAAACACCGCCGAAATCGCCTCAAACCGCAAGCCAACCGCGTCCGCGAGCAACCGCGCAATCGTCGTCTTGCCCGTGCCCGGCGGCCCCCAGAGGATGATCGAGGCGAGCTTGCCCGCCGCCACCATCCGCCCAATCGCGCCGTCATCCCCCGTCAGATGATCTTGCCCGACGATGTCGGAAAGCGCCTGCGGACGTAGCCGCTCGGCAAGCGGCGCGTTTGCGGGCAGGGCAGGGGCTTGATCGGGGAACAGGTCGGCCATTTGGGATGTATAGTATGTGACGGTTGCGCCGTCACCTTACCTATCCCGTCATTGCCGTCAGCGCGTGGAAACAGCGCGCGATGCGGGTTTTAAGCCATTTCAAAAACCCACGGAAAACTGCTGAAGTTAACACTGAATCGGTATATTTTTCAGCCTTGCGAACAGGCGCCGTTTTGGCGTTGGCAGTACATAAAACCAAAGCAAAGAATGCAGGCGAGGCAATGAGGGCGTGAGTCATCATGAGAACATATCATAAACAATATCTATAGGAAAGTGCCATGCTTAATCCAAAACCTCCCGCCCTTGAAAGAGAGGGACTTAGGGCGTGATGACTTTAGCTTAAACCGTCTCCCCGTGCTCGACACGGGGTTAGGCTTTTTCTCGGCTTTGATCGGAGTGAGAAAGGCCCAGCCCCGTGTCGAGCACGGGGCGACGTATGTGGTTCAACACTTCTTGGCGGCTTGGCGGTCTTGGCGTGAGATAAATTCAGCGAAATACCGTGCAGAACCACAGTTGGAATGCCTCACGCCAAGGTCGCCAAGCCGCCAAGAGGGCAGTTTAGAGCAAACTCGCTTGCTTATCCGAATCCCCCACCGCCGCCGCGCTCTTCACCGCATCGGCGCGCGCCATCGGCAAATCCAGCCGCTTGTTATGTGGGGCGAAGATTTCGGCGACGGTTACGACTTGCAAGCGGTCATCTTCACGGTTGAGGAACGGGTTCTGATATTTGCCAGCGGCGGAAATTTCATCGCGCATCGCTTTGGTCGGCATATCCATGCACAGCAATATGCCGAATTCTGCCTTTTCGCGGATACGGTCAGAGTTTAGTTTGGCGAGATCACCGCGCCCGGTCTTGCCCGATTTGACTTGAAAAATCGCCTTACCGTTTGTGTAGCCGCTTTGATCGCGTCCATTCACAAAATAGGCGATGCCATCAACGCCGCCGTCGGCACCCTTTTTCTCGTTAATCCGCGCCTGATTGCGTGAGTAAGTGAGGATCATCCACTTCTCGAACTCCTTGCGCGTCTTATCATCCTTGCGGTTGGCCAAAGCAACAGCAGACGCGAGATCGCGCGGCACGCCGTCGAGCAGGATATTGGCCTCAACCGCAGGCCAATCGGCGGCATATTTATCCTCAAGGCGCTTTAGAATGAGAGCGATCGATTGATAAGTGATGTCAATCCCAATCCACTGCCGCCCCAGCCGCTGCGCCACAGCAACGGTGGTGCCGCAGCCGCAATAAGCGTCAAGGATGACATCGCCTTCGTTCGATGAGGCTTTGATGATGCGCTCCATCAGCGCTTCGGGTTTTTGGGTTGGGTAACCCAGATTTTCGTTGCCGGATGCTGGAACGATGTCACCCCAATCATTTTGCAACGGTACGCCGGGCATCTCGTCGAGATAGCGTTTGTATTCGGGCATACCGGACGCTGCATATGCCAACCTGTTTTGGCGCGCATACTCTTGCATATTCGCCTTTGAGTATGCCCAAAACCGCCCGCGATATGGCGGTATCTGTTTATATTCCCAGCTTTCCTTTGGCGCTAGGTATTCCTCTGTAAGGTCAGCTTCCCAAGTCCCGCCAAAAGGACGTTTGACGGGCCACCCATAGCTCACGTCGCCGCCCGGTTTGGCGGCAGTCAAATCACCGCGTCGATAACGGCGTCCGTCTGGATCAGAATGTCGATAGGCGCTATCAGTGTAGCTCTTGTCGTAAGCGGTATAGACCCAGTTCCAAGTCCATTCCTTGCCCTTCGTATAAAAGTAAATGACGTCACGGATGTTGCCGTGCTGCGCTCGTCCCTGCTTTCCATCGTTGTGCGCGCTGCTGCGCTTCCAGCTTATCTCGCTTTTGTAATCCCCACCTTGCCCACAAAACACTGCATCAAGCACCAGCTTCAAATAATGCGATGCGGTGGGATCGCAGTGGAGGTAGAAGCTGCCCGTGGGTTTGAGGACGCGGTGGATTTCGACGATGCGCAGAGTCATGTGGATCAGGTAAGCGAGCAGGCTGCCGCGCTTCAGCACCTTTTCCAATCCCTTGATCAGCTCGACGGTTTGTTCGGTCAGTTTGCCATTTTGCAACTGCGCAATGTCAGTAATCCACTCCAGCCCTTGGGCCGCCTCATCGCCCCATTCCCATGTATCAACAAAGGCCTGTGCCTGCGCGCGATCTTCGCCGCCTTGGTTGTTGTAAATCTGGAAATAGTTGCGCTTTGAATTGAACGGCGGATCAATATAGCAAAGATCAACGCTCTCGCTCGCGATCTTGTTACGCAGCATGTCGAGGTTATCACCGTAATAGAGGCGGTTTTTGCTGCTGTTACTGTCCGATTTCGCCACGCTGCGCCCCTGTGTTGGTGGCATGTTCATGGAACAGGCGAGGGGGAGATACAAGGGTTCAAATTCTTGGCGGCTTGGCGGCCTTGGCGTGAGAATAGTCAAGGGTAAGCCGCGCGGTGAGTGCAGGATTTTGACTCACGCCAAGATCGCCAAGACGCCAAGACAGAGTCTCCATCTTCGTCGTGATTTTTTGGCTTCGTTAAGAACCTATGTCGTCATCAACTCAGATGATTTGTGCATCTCTGATTTTGGCGTTTGCGATTGTGATGAGTTTTCGCATTGTTGCGGTGAGGGCGACGATGGGTTTTTTGCCGTTGTCGATGAGGCGTTGATAGAAGGTTTTGAGGGCTGGG
>JANOXQ010000136.1:0-31810 GCA_031418495.1 Sphingomonadales bacterium | reverse complement strand
TGTCACATGGAGCCGCGCGATCAGCATGTGGTTTGTAAAGAACCGTGGTCTGGCGCTTGGCATGATGTTGATTGGGACGAGTGCCGCCGCCTTCATCGTCCCCAAGATGGCGGTATGGGCGATCCAGAATGCAGGTTGGCGTGAGATGTTTCCGATTGTTGCGCTGCTGCCGTTGCTGATTGCGTTGCCCGTTGGGTTGTTGCTGTTCCGCGAACCACGCCCCGACGAGCGCCCGGCGCAATTGAACAGTGCTGATGGCAGTTTAGCGGGTATGACTTTCAAAGAGGCTGCGCGCACCAAGCAATTCTGGCTGCTCTGGTGTTCAATCCTGCTGATCGCGCTGGCTTACGGAGGCGCGCACATTCACATGCCTGCCATCGTCAAAGATCACGGCATAGACGCCAAGGGCGCGGCGTGGATTATGGGGATCATCGGCATTGGTTTGCTTGTCGGGCGGGTTGGCGTTGGCTTCCTGCTTGACCGGGTGTGTGGGCCAGCGATTGCGTTTCCAGTGTTGTGCTTGCCAGCGGTGGCGTGCTATTTATTGATTGGCGCGAGCAGCGATACCGCGATGATATCCGCCGCAGCTTTCCTGCTTGGCTTTGCCGCAGGCGCTGAGTCAGACTTGATCGCCTTCCTTGCCGCGCGGTATTTTGGCATGGCGCATTTTGGGCGGATTTACGGGATGCTGTATATGCCGTTTGGCCTAATGTCTGCAGTGTCGCCGCTGATCTACGGCATCGTGCGCGATAAGGCGGGGAGCTATGATCCGGTGCTTTCGGTGGCGGCGGTAGTTTTTGTGATTGGCGGCGCGCTGTTGCTATTGCTTGGCCGTTATCCTGATCAAGCGAAGACACAGTGATGGCGGCTCAGTTAGACCGTTCGAATGACCCGCTTGCTGGCTTTGCGCTTGACGCGCTCATCACTGATCCTGCCGAATGCGCCTTTTACGCAGAGGATGTCTTCACCGCTGGGCCAGCGCCGCTTGCCGTGTTTCGCCCGTCAAATATTGATGAGCTTGCGCGCTGGGTAGGGCAGGCGACTGCGGCGGGGATCGTGATCATTCCGCGCGGCGGGGGGATGAGCTACACCTCGGGCTATGTTGCGCCAGAGGCAGGTGCGCTGATCGTTGATCTTGGCCGGATGGCGCGCATTCTTGATATAAACGCGGTCGATATGACCGTCACCGTCGAGGCTGGGTGCAGTTGGAATGTGCTGTATGAGGCGCTGAGGCCACTTGGCCTGCGCACGCCGCTTTGGGGTTCACTTTCAGGCATTAAGGCGAGCGTTGGCGGCGGGATGAGCCAGAACGGCCTCTTCTGGGGTGCGCGCAATGGCACGATGGCACATAGCGCGCTCGCCTATGATGTCGTGCTGGCTGATGGCAGCGTGGTGAAAACGGGCAGCGGCTTTGTCCGTCCGTTCGGCCCTTACCTCACCGGGCTGTTCGGTGCGGACGCTGGCGCGTTCGGGATTAAGGCGCATGTCACTCTGCCGCTGATGCGCGAAGCCGAAGCCTTTGCCTACGGCTCATTCGCCTTCGATGCGCCGCCGCAATATTGCGCGGCGATGAGTGAAATTGCACGTTGCGGCCTAGCGTCAGAAGGCTTTGGCTTTGATCCGTTCCTCCAAGCGCAGCGGATGAAGCGTGACAGTCTGGTCAGTGACGCCAAGCAGCTCGTCGGCATGATGAAATCGCAAGGTGGTTTCTGGAAAGGCGTCAAGGAGGGCGCGAAGGTGGTCGCGGCGGGGCGATCCTTCCTTGATGATGCGCGTTTCTCGATCCACTTGATTTGCGAGGGGCGCAGTCAGGCCGCAGTTGATGAAGACATGCGCCGGATTGAGGCCATCGTCGCGGAGAGCGGCGGCACAAGGCTCGAGAACAGCATTCCCAAAATCCTGCGCGCCGGTGCGTCTTGTTGTGCTGCCTGAATATCTGCTCACCAGCTATCCGGGGCGGATTTAGATCCCCGATTTTGCGCATAAAGCCGCGCTTGATGTGGATGGCACCGAATATGATGCGCTCGGGAAAATCGCGTCGGAACAGAATATTTTCCTGAGCGGCAACGCTTATGAGGCCGACGCACATTTTCCTGGCCTGTACTTCCAGACCAGCTTTGTGAACGCGCCGTCGGGCGAGGTAATCCTGCGTTACCGCCGCCTCAATTCGATGTTTGCGCCAACGCCGCATGACGTGTGGGACAAATATCTTGATATTTACGGGATCGACGGTGTGTTCCCGGTCGCCAAGACTGAGATTGGTAATCTCGCCGCGCTTGCCTCAGAGGAAATTCTCTACCCAGAGATTGCGCGCGCACTTGCACTTCGCGGGGCCGAGATTTTGCTACACAGTTCGTCCGAAATCGGATCACCGATGGTAACGCCAAAGCTCATTGCAAAGCGCGCGCGGGCGTTTGAGAATACGGCTTATGTGGTCTCTGCCAATACTGCTGGGATTAGCCATACCGCGCTGCCGATCGCTTCGGCGGACGGCAATTCGGTGGTGGTGAATTGGAAGGGGAATATCCTTGCGCAAAGTAGTTCAGGCGAAACCTTCACTGCTTTTGCCGATATCGATCTGGCGGCGCTCCGTGCTGCGCGGCGTAAGCCGGGGATGACCAATATGCTCTCGCGTCAAAGGAATGCATTATTTGCTTCCACCTATTCCACCGATAGCCATCAACACGCGAACAGCCTGATCGAAAATGGCATTGTCAAAACGCCTGACCGCGACCATTTCAAGCGGGTGAGTGAAGCAACCATCGCGCGCCTTGCCAAGGATGGTTTGATATGAGCCTGAATGAAGTTCCGCCGCCCTATACCGAAGTCACGCGCCACGCGGTGTTCCCGACGCCGGGTCATGATGAGGCGGCGCGGTTCAATTTCCTTGCCAACTTCAACAAATTTATGGCGGCTGGCATCGGCGCTGGCAATGCGCTTACCTATGAAAAGCGCGTGCTGCCAGCCTTCGTCAAAGCGCATGGTCGCGAGCCAAAGGATCGCTTCGAGATCCGCCACGCGATGAACCGCGATCCGTGGCACCGCTATTGGTCAGCGCTCAAGCGCAACTCGATGGAGATGCGCCAGCAAAACGGCCGCGCGATGGTGCTGCGGCAGTAGGATGAGCTTGATGCCAAAGCGCGGCAGTTTAACGAGGGTTTCTCAACCCAGATGTGCAAGTGCCGCGTTATCAGGCGGCCATCGACATTCACTGTATGCCCGGATCATACCATGGTGAGGAGCGCCCCGGCGACGTTTCGGCGGGTGCCAACTATGACTGCGGCATTTTCGCGACGACCGGTGGCGGGCTTGGTGCGCTGAACGATGGCGGCGGGCAGGCGCTGGTCGAATGGATCAAGAAAGAACGCCCCGGCTGGATACCAAAGCGAATCCTCGATCTTGGCTGCACGATTGGCCATAACATCGTGCCGCTCGCGCTTGCCTTTCCCGAAACTGAGGTGATCGCGATTGATACCGCCGCCCCTTCGCTGCGTTACGGCCACGCCCGCGCGCAGGCGCTCGGCGCGTATAATCTTAAATTCATTCAGATGAACGCAGAGGATATGCCCGCCTTTGCCGATGCCAGTTTCGATTGGGTGCAGACGACGATGTACCTCCATGAACTCTCTGGCACGGCGCTTCCGCGCGTTATCAATGAAGGCGTTCGCGTTCTTGCCCCCGGTGGGCTGACGCTCCACCTTGAACAACCGCAATATTCAGATGCGATGCCGCTTTATGAGCAATTCATCCGCGATTGGGATGCGTTCAACAACAACGAACCCTTCTGGTCAGCAATGCACGCGCTTGACCTCAAGGGGATTATGGCGGCGGCTGGTCTGCCGCTAGACCATCAATTTGTAACTGGCGTTACGGCGGTTGTTGATGAGGCAGTCTTCCCCAAGCAGGCGCACGGTGCTGGCGAAGATCATGGCCGTGCGGCATCGTGGAATGCTTATGGCGCATGGAAGCCCGCCGCGTGACCGACGAAATTGATTGGATCGCGCGGGCTGGTGTCAAAGCCAAAGGCAAACGCCCTGTTTATTTTGAAGACCCAGCGATTGATCGCACGCTCTCGATTGTGATGGCGCTGGTTGCCGAATTCTCGGTGATGCGTGAGCGGATCGACACGATTGAGCGCTTGTTGGAGGCGAAGGGCAGCCTCACCCGCGCTGACATCGAAAGCTACACGCCTGACCGCGCGGCGGGCAAGGAGCGCGGGTTGCTCACTAAGGCCTATATCGCGCTGATCATGCGCGGGATGCAGCAGGATATGGAGGCTCTCGCCGAACTCGACGGCCCGAGCGTTGAGGAATTGAGCAAGACCCTGCGCGATATGTGATGCGACTTGCTTTCGGCGCACCATTCACCTAATGCCGCGCACTTCCACGCTATGGTCATCCCTGGAGGCGTAGCGGGAAGATGAACTATTGGAGATATATATGAGCGATCAGCTGACACTGTCGGCCGAAGCGCGCGAAGGGGTTGGCAAGGGAGCCTCCCGTTTTCTGCGTCGTGAAGGCCGCATACCAGCCGTAATTTACGGCAACAATGAAGCGCCAACAGGCATTCATATCGAAGAAAAACTGCTCATGAAGGCGCTGATGACAGGCCATTTCATGAATTCAACAGTGGTGATTGAAATTGGCGGCGCGAAGGTGCTGACCCTGCCCAAGGATGTGCAGTTCCACCCCGTTTCAGATCGCCCGCTCCACGCAGATTTCCTGCGTATTGGCGAACATAGCGAAGTGAATGTCGAAGTGCCTGTGCATTTCACCGAAGAAGAGCTTTCGCCGGGCATGAAGCGCGGCGCGGTGCTCAACATCGTCCGGCATGAACTTGCGTTGATCTGTGATGCTGCCTCGATTCCTGATAATATTGAGGTTTCGCTTAAAGGTCTTGACGTAGGCGATTCGATCCATATTTCAGCGGTTACGCTGCCAGCAGGCGCGAAGAGCGCGATCACTGACCGTGATTTCACCATCGCAACGTTGGTTGCGCCGTCAGGCATGAAATCGGCCGAAGGTGACACGACCAAGGCTGAAGGCGAAGCATGATAAAAAAGCCCCTCCCCTTTAGGGGAGGGGTTGGGGTGGGGGCTGTCAACGCACATGAGTCGTCTGGCTCGCGGACGCTCGCCCCTTCCCCTTTCCCCTCCCCTGAAGGGGCGGGGTAACTATTATGCAAATCTGGGCAGGCCTTGGAAATCCCGGCGCGCAATACGCGATGCATCGGCACAATGTCGGCTTCATGGCGGTCGATACGATTGCCGAAGTTCACGGATTCTCGCCTGAGAAAAAGGGCTTTCAGGGCTGGGTGCGCGAAGGGCGGATTGGCAGCGAAAAAATCCTGTTGTTAAAGCCCGCAACCTTCATGAATGAAAGCGGGCGCAGCATCGCTGAGGCGATGCGCTTCTTCAAACTTGATGCCGGCGATGTCACCACCTTCCATGATGAGCTTGATCTTGATCCTTTCAAGGTCAAGGTCAAAACCGGCGGTGGCACGGCGGGGCATAATGGTCTTCGTTCAACCGAAGCGCATATCGGGGGTGAATTCCGCCGCGTGCGCATCGGCATCGGCCATCCGGGGCATAAGGACCGTGTCACGGGCTATGTTCTTGGCAATTATGCCAAGGCAGAGGTTGATCCACTGTCCGATATGCTCGGCGCGATTGCTGCCGAAGCCGATTGGTTGGCCAAAGGTGATGGCGTGCGGTTTATGAATGATGTGGCGATGAGATTGCAAAATTGAACCGCGTACTGGCTATCGCCCTTGCGCTTGTTGCTGTTCTGCACAGCGTAATGTTGCTATTCCCGCAGTTTCAGCCCGGAGCGTTTCGGCCAGACTTTTCAGTATTCTGGACTGGCGCACGGCTTGTTGAGGCAAATGCGGAGCAGCTCTATGATGCACAAGCAATCACCGCAGCGCAGTCGTGGCTGACAAGCTCTACAAATGGGTTGCGCCCGTTCGCCTACCCGCCAAGCGCATTGCTGTTGTTTCATCCTTTTGGCTTAATGTCTTTTCCTGTCGCCTTTTTGGTTTGGACGTCGCTGTCAATCGCCGCCTTTGCGGTCGCCGCGCGCAACTTTGCGACGCAAACGGCACTAATTCTGGCATTTACAACCCCGGCAATCGTCTTATCTGTTGCGTCAGGGCAAACATCTTTGCTGATCGCGAGCGCGATTATGGGCGCGGTTACACTGCTTGAACGCAAGCCCATTTTGGCTGGTATTCTGCTCGGCGCGGCAGCATCTCTCAAACCACAAGCAGTCCTTCTGGTTCCGCTGGCCCTGCTAATTGGTCAGCATTGGCGCGCTCAGTTTGCCTTTTTTATTACGGGGATAGTATGTGTATCTGTAGCAATGCTACTGTGGGGTGTTGAGTTGTGGTTCGATTGGTATCGAGCGATGTCACAATTTTCTTCAATTGTTACCGGTTTGGGCCTCAATATTGATGGTATCACGTTTGCAATGCTTGCAAAGGCTGCGGGTTGGCCAACGTGGCTGGCTTTGTCGATACAGTTAGCGGCGATTATTTGCGGGTGCGTACTCGTTGTTTGGGCCTTTCGTCGATCTGACAAATTAGTGCGTGTCGTGGCTCTTGCTTCAGGCAGCCTCTTATGCTCACCATATGCGTTGATATATGACCTTTCGGTGTTGATGCCAATCGCGATTGGCTTGCTAATAGCGGGCAGACCAACGGGCATTTTCGCTGGGTTAGCAATCACTGGACTAGCGGGCGCTTTCGCAGTGCCAGCGGTGATTGCCAGCAGCTTGACAGGGCGTCTTTCAGACCGCACGAGCCGGGTCATTTGAAGTCTTGATATCGGCAATTTTTGTTTGTGGAGCAGATTAATGGGTTTTCGTTGCGGTATTGTCGGCCTTCCTAACGTAGGCAAATCGACCCTGTTTAATGCGCTTACAGAAACGGCGGCGGCGCAGGCGGCCAACTATCCGTTTTGTACGATTGAGCCCAACATCGGCAATGTCGCGGTGCCCGATCCGCGTTTGCAGACGATTGCGAAGATTGGTGGTTCGGCCAAGATCATCGAAACCCAGCTTGGCTTTGTCGATATCGCTGGCCTAGTGCGCGGCGCGAGCAAGGGTGAGGGGCTTGGCAATCAATTTCTCGGTAACATCCGTGAGGTCGATGCCATCGTCCACGTCCTGCGCTGTTTCGAAGATGATGATATTCAGCATGTCGAAAATAAGATTGATCCGATTTCAGACGCGGAAACAGTCGAGACTGAACTGATGCTCTCTGACCTTGAAAGCCTCGAAAAGCGCGTGCCCAATTTGCAGAAAAAAGCCGCGCAGGGTGACAAGGAAGCCAAGGCGAGTGCGGCTGTGCTTGGTCGTGCGCTTGATCTGCTGCGTGAGGGCAAGCCAGCGCGGCTGGTGGTGCCTGCTGATCCTGAGGAGGCGCGACTGTTTGCCCAAGCGCAGCTCATCACCGCAAAACCAGTGCTTTATGTCTGCAATGTTGAGGAGGCCTCGGCGGCGGGCGGCAATGCTTATTCGGCGCGTGTGTTTGAAAAGGCGAAGGCAGAAGGCGCAGAAGCCGTTGTCGTGTCCGCCGCGATTGAGGCTGATATCGTGACGATGCCGGTCGAGGATCGCGGCGAGTTTCTGTCCGACCTTGGCCTGACAGAAACCGGCCTGACGCGCGTGATCCGTGCGGGGTATGAGCTGCTGCATCTGATCACGTTCTTCACCGTTGGTCCCAAGGAAGCGCGGGCGTGGACAGTGTATAAGGGTGCGAAAGCCCCCAACGCTGCGGGCGCGATTCATACCGACTTTGAAAAAGGCTTCATCCGCGCCGAAACGATGGCCTATGCCGATTATGTTGCGCACGGTGGTGAAGCGGGTGCACGCGAGGCGGGCAAGTGGCGCTCCGAAGGCAAGGATTATGACGTGAAGGACGGCGATATCATGCTGTTCCGCTTCAATGTTTGATCATCAATCTTTGAGTTGACGTAAACGTAAACTTCTGGCCTATTACGCTCATACATTTGGATATGAGAGCACTATGACAACCTATTTTGAAGACATCGTTGTAGGCACCAAATCAGCCTTTGGTCGTTATGAAGTCACGCGCGAAGAAGTGATTGCATTCGCCACGAAATATGATCCGCAAGCGTTTCATCTTGATGATGATGCGGCGGCGGCCACCCATTTCGGACGGCTGTCGGCCAGCGGTTGGCATACTTGCGCGATGACAATGGCGATGCTTGTCGAGAATTTGAAGAAGATGGATCAGGCAGGGCTTGGTTCGCCGGGCCTTGATGAGTTGCGCTGGCTCAAGCCAGTTTATCCGGGTGATGTCCTGCGCTGTGAAACTGAGGTTGTCGAAAAACGGCTATCGCGCTCACGCCCAGAGATGGGGTCGTTCCGGAGCAAGCTGACCGTCTATAATCAGGATGATATCGCGGTGATGCGCTTCATGTCGATTGGCTTGATCCGCACACGCGTCGCATAAAAAAGGGCTGCTGACGATATCCTCAACAGCCCCTTTTATGTCTGTTTGAGCTTACTTCGCCTTCTTGTCGGCCCAGATGCTCTTATAGCTCATGTATGTCAGTCCAGCGAAGATCAGCAGGAAGATCATCGTCGCAAGACCCGCCTGATGGCGGTTTTCAAGCTTTGGTTCGGCAGTCCAGATCAGGAATGCCGCAACATCCTTTGCCATCTGGTCAACCGTCGCCTTTGGCGCGCCTTCACCGTAGGACACTTGATCATCAGCAACGAGCGGCGCTGCCATTGCGATGTTGAGGTTCGCAAAATAGGGATTGTAGTGGAGGGTGTCGCCGGGCTGCGCATCTTTCGGCAGGTTTGCCGGTGGATCGGTGTAACCCGTCAACAGCGAATAAACGTAAGCGGCACCACCCTCACGCGCCTTAGTGATCAGCGAAAGATCGGGTGGAAGCGCACCGTTCTGTGCTGCGCGCGCGGCAACTTCATTGGCATAGGGCGACGGGAATTTATCCGAAGCCAGCGATTTGCGCGTGGCGGCTTCTCCGGTTTCCGGGTTAATTGAAGGCGTTTCAGCAACCCACTCAGTCGCAATCGTCTTGACTTGGCCTTCGGTGTAGCCAAGTGCCGTCAGGTCACCAAAGCGCACGCGTGACATCGAATGGCACGCCGAGCAGACCTCTTTGTAAACCTGAAAGCCGCGCTGAAGCTGCGCCCGGTCAAATTTGCCGAGTGGGCCATCGGTTGAGAAGGATACTTCCTTTGGGTGCTTGTAGAATTTGTGTGAAGCCGTCTCCTCAACAGCTTCACGCGGAATGACTAGGCCTATTAGCAATGCCGAAACAAAGCCGATGCCAACCAGAAAAGCAATAATACGAACCATTGTGCTAGCGCCCCCTTACGCCGCGTTACCAGCAAGCGCGCCGACTGTGTCTTTCGCACCACCACTTAATGTCTTTTTCTCACCAAGCACTGATTCAGTGATTGAGTTTGGCAGCGGTAGCGGCTGTTCAATCTTCGAAATGATTGGCAAAATGATTAGAAAATGTGCGAAATAATAAGCAGCAGCAAGCTGTCCAAGCCGCACCCAAGGTTCCTCGGCGGGCTTCATACCGCAAATGCTAAGAACGATGATGTCGACGACCAATATCCAAAAGAAGATTTTGAACATCGGGCGATACGTACCCGAACGGACTGGCGATTTATCGAGCCAAGGCAAGAAAAAGAGCAGCAGGATCGATGCGAACATCGCAAGCACGCCCCATAGTTTTGCCGGGATCCAGAGGAAGTCGACAGTGAAGGCACGCAGGATCGCGTAGAACGGCCAGAAATACCATTCAGGCACGATGTGCGCCGGCGTTGAAAGCGGATTTGCAGGAATATAATTGTCCGCATGGCCAAGGATATTCGGCGCAAAGAATACCAGTGCTGCAAAAACAATCAGGAAGATTGCAACGCCAAAACTGTCTTTTGCGGTATAATATGGGTGGAATGGCACCGTGTCCTGCTCGCTTTTCACATTTACGCCGGTTGGATTGTTCGAACCGGGAATGTGCAATGCCCAAACGTGAAGGATGATGACACCAAGCGTCACGAATGGCAGAAGATAGTGAAGCGAGAAGAAGCGATTGAGCGTAGCGTTATCAGGCGCAAAGCCGCCGAGCAGCCACTGGCGAATCGGCTCACCCACAAGCGGCAAGGCAGAGAAGAAGCCCGTAATCACCTGTGCGCCCCAAAAACTCATTTGGCCCCAAACCAGCACATAACCCATGAACGCAGTTGCCATCATCAGCAAGAAAATGACAACGCCGAGCAGCCAAAGCATCTCACGCGGGGCTTTGTAAGAACCGAAATACAGCCCCCGGAAAATGTGAATGTAGACAACGATGAAGAACATGCTCGCGCCGTTGGCATGGGCATAACGGATTAGCCAACCCGAATTCACGTCACGCATGATGTGCTCAACCGAATCAAACGCAATCGCGCCGTTTGCGGCGTAGTGCATCGCGAGGACAATCCCGGTGATGATCTGAATCATCAAAGCTGCACCCGCGAGGAAGCCGAAGTTCCAGAAATAGTTGAGATTGCGCGGCGTCGGATAGCCAGCGCCTACTGCGTTATACACAAAGCGGGGAAGCGGAAGCCGCTCATCAATCCACTGGCCCAAGGGCGATGTTGGCTGATATTGTTTTGCCCAGGAAAAGCTCATTATACTGCGTCCTTAAATCAATCTTGGTTGCGGCGCGATAGCCTCAACCAATCTTAACAATTGTATCTGACGTGAATTCGTAATCGGGAACTTGAAGGTTCGCCGGCGCTGGCCCTTTACGGATGCGCGCTGCACTATCGTAATGCGAGCCATGGCAAGGGCAGAAATAGCCGCCAAAATCACCGCGTACTTCGCCCGCAGCCGCGCCAAGAGGCACGCAGCCAAGATGCGTGCAGACACCCAACGTAATCAGCCAGTTTTCTTTGCCAGCCTTGGTACGCTCCGCCAAAGTTTGCGGATCACGCAGCGTGGCGACATCAACCTTTTTCGCGTCAGTAATTTCAGCTTGTGTGAGGTTACGGATAAAAATGGGCTGTTTGCGCCAGCTTGTCTTGATCGCTTGTCCTGTTTCGATCGCAGAAAGATCAACTTCAATCGATGCAAGTGCAAGAACATCGGCTGACGCGCTCATCTGCCTGACGAGCGGAATCGCAATTGCGGCGACGCCAACACCGGCCCAGCTCACTGCGGCGATATGAATGAAATCACGCCGACGCACGCCATCTTCGGTGACGCCAGCATCATGTGATTCGCTTTGTCCAACAGTTGCCATATTCAAACCTTGCCCTGTTTAATCCCGATTTGCCTAGCCTTTCGGCGACAGCATATGCCTGTTCTCGGCATCCATCCTATTGAAATGCGTTATAACCGCATCTGTCTTATTTGGTGGCGTAAATAGCGATCTGGCGACAAGATGCAACCAAGCAATTGACCTAGGGTGAGGCCAACTTGTACCACTTTGAAGGCGATGGTAGCGCATCCTAATGCGTCTTGCTATTTATCAGCCTGAAATTCCCGGCAACCTTGGGGCGATGCTCCGCCTATCGGCCTGCTTTGGTGTTGCGGTTGATATTATCGAGCCGTGCGGTTTTGCCTTTTCGGACAAAAAGATGAAGCGCGCCGGCATGGATTATATCGATCATGTCGTGCTGACGCGTCATGTTGATTGGGACGCATTTCTTACTGTCCAGACCGGTCGGGTGCTACTGCTATCAAGCAAGGCGACGATGCGCGTTCACGACTTTGCGTTTGCCAGCGATGATATCCTGCTGTTCGGGCAGGAAAGTGCAGGCGTTCCTGATGCGGTGCGCGATGACTGTGATGCAGCGCTGCGAATTCCGCTTGGCGCGCATGTTCGCTCCTTGAATGTATCGGTTGCTGCTGGCATTGCGCTTGGTGAAGCGCTTCGGCAAACCGGACAGCTTCCCACCTGAACTCTGGGGCACAATATGATATTGGATGAACGACAAAGTGCGGCAAAGGCTTGGTTTGAAAGCCTGCGAGACCGGATTTGCGCTGAATTTGAAAGCATTGAGCGTGAGGCAGGGAGTGACGCCAGCTTTGCGTACACCCCGTGGAACCGTGATGATGATGCCAGCGGCGAAAGCGGCGGCGGTGTTCAGGGGCTGATGAAGGGCAAAGTCTTTGAAAAGGTCGGCGTCAACGTCTCAATGGTTGGCGGCGCATTCTCACCCGAATTTGCCAAAACGATGCACGGTGCGGGCGAAGACCCCAATTTCTTCGCAACCGGGATTAGCCTTGTGGCGCACATGGCCAATCCGCACGTCCCCGCTGTTCACATGAATACGCGCTACCTCATCACCCAGAAAAACTGGTTTGGTGGCGGCGCTGATCTTAATCCGCCGCTACCTTATGATGAGGATACAGCCGACTTTCACGCGGCGATGGAGCGGGCCTGCGCGGCGAGCCCAGCGGGTGATTATCCGCGCTTCAAAAAATGGGCCGATGAGTATTTCTGGATTCCCCACCGCAAGGTTCACCGGGGCGTTGGCGGGATTTTCTATGATCATCTTGATTGTGACGGCGACACCCATTTCGCCGATAATTTTGCGCTGACCCGCGCGGTGGGTGAGGCGTTTCTTGATATTTATCCAAAACTCGTCCGCAGGCGGATGGGGATGCCGTTCACGCCTACTGAAAAACAGACGCAGCTTGAATGGCGCGGGCGCTATGCTGAGTTTAACCTCGTCTATGATCGCGGGACTCTGTTTGGCCTTAAGACGGGCGGCAATATCGATGCCATCCTGATGAGCCTGCCGCCGGTGGCTGAATGGGCTTGAACCGATGGGGATGACGCAAGTTCCGGGCGATCATCTCGCAACCATCGTGACAATTCTTGAAATGCGGACGCGGCCAGCGCTGCGACCAATCCCCCAAAGCCGATTACACTTAGTTCGCTGGCCTGCGCCTGATTTGGCCAAGTATCGGGTTTTATTTACGCGCGTTGGCGCACCTTGGCTGTGGTTTTCGCGCCTTGTGATGCCTGACGATGAGCTGTCGGCGATTCTTACAAACAGCGCGGTTGAGGTGTATGCTGTGGTTGATCCCAGCGGGATTGAACTGGGGATGCTTGAGCTTGATTTCCGTAAGTTGCCTGACTGTGAGATTGCTTATTTCGGTCTGGTTCCAGAGCTTGCAGGTGCCGGCCATGGTCGCTGGCTGATGGCGCAGACGATGGCTCTGGCATGGCGGGGAGGGGTGGAATGCGTTTGGGTGCATACCTGCACGCTTGATCATTCCTCGGCGCTCAATTTCTATCGCGCGCAAGGCTTTGTTGCGATCAATCGCGAAGTTGAGACGTTTCCCGATCCACGAATTATCGGCGTTTTGCCGCGTGATGCTGCGCCGCAAATTCCGTTATTGGCTTGAGAGCTTGCGGTAGAGCATCGCCGCGAAAACGGTTGAAACAATTGAAAGCAATGCTGAAACCATCCCGGTTGCCAGCACGGTAAGACCTTTGCCAAGCAGCGGAACACCGACTGCTTTGCCAATCATCCCGAAAACTATTCCTGATATGGAAGCAACGGCTCCGCTGACAACAAGTGTAACTATAAAAAACAACAGCACAACGCCAACAATCTTCGCTACAATCCCTCTTGTCGAAGCAAAGCTTAATTTAATCGCTTCAATAGCCGGCGGATTGCGGTCGACAACGACGGCGCTGAGTGTCAGCAGGCGGGCACTGATATAAAGCAGCGCTGCACCGACTATAAGTGCCATTAAAATTGCTACTCCAGGCAGCTCCTCAGCAGTCATATTCGCGCTGATCGGCGCCCCAGACATTTTAAGAATAATCATAATCGGAATCATCATCACGATAAGCACGATCAAAAACAGCGCAACAATCCCAAGCATTTTTGGCAACCGTACCACCGCAAGGCGCAACGATTCGCCAACGCTCATCCCCGGCATCAGGGCAAGAGCCATTAGTGCCAGATTGCCAATCAGCCCCAGAATATTGCCCAGTACAAACCCAAGAGCGCCCATCGCGCCCAATCCCGCTGCGGGGGTTTCGGGCTGCATCAGCCCCGATATCACTGAACCGATGCCTACCGTCGCAAGCGCAACTGGCACAAGCAGATGGCTTTCGCGGCGGATTAATGCTGCACTTTCATCCCAGATTGCCGACATTGAGATTGGCATTGGCTACTCCCTTGGCTTGCTGCACCCTAGCCACTAGGAGCCGTTCAGCACTTGGCATCATGTGGTGCAAGTGGCAGTGCAGATCAATGGCAATTACTTATGATATCGAATGGCGCGTTGAACAGGGCTTGCTTGAGTATCCGGTAACGCTTGCGGAAATGGAGGTGCGTGCGAACACAATCGCACTGGGTGAAGCGCGCGAAATGGTTTGGCTGCTTGAACATCCGCCGCTTTATACAGCGGGAACAAGTGCTGATCCCAAAGAGCTGCTTGATCCGCGCTTTCCGGTTTACGTCGCCGGACGCGGTGGGCGCTATACCTACCACGGGCCGGGCCAAAGGATCGGGTATGTGATGATTGATCTGACTAAGCGTGGGCGCGATGTCCGCTGTTTTGTTGATGCGCTTGTGGGGTGGGTGATTGCTGCGCTCGGCGTACTTGGCGTTGAAAGCTGGCGCGCGCCGGGGCGAATCGGCATCTGGACGAATGATGGCGGGAAAGAAGCAAAAATTGGCGCAATCGGGGTGCGTGTCCGCCGCTGGGTGAGTTTTCACGGATTCTCGATCAATGTTGATCCAGATCTCTCTCATTTTGATGGGATTGTGCCATGCGGCTTGCCCGATTTCTCCGTGACAAGCCTCGCCAAACTTGGGTTTGCGACGAACCGTTTCGCGCTTGATTCTGCACTTTTTCAAACATTTGGTGGCTTTATCGCTGCGCTTGGCGACGCTGCAAAAAAACCGCTTGAGTGGATGGTTAAAATAATCTAATGTCTACTAAGAATTGGGTGATAAGAGCTTTTCTGCCTAGTTCACTTTTTCCTTGGGAGCTATTAATATGCGTAAGATCGTTACACTTTCGACTGTTGTTGCCGCTTCGCTTATGGTTGCCGCTTGCGGTGGAAGCCAGCCAGCTGCAACTGACAATGCTGCAGTCACCGAAATGAATGCTGCTGATGCGATGGAAGGCACGACGAACGATGCCATGACCAACGTAGACGGCGCAATGGGTGCAGACGCAAACATGGCTGCTGACGCAAATGCTGCGATGCCTGCTGATGCCAACGTTGCTGCGCCAGCCGCTGACGCGATGGCTACAGATGCGAACGCTGCTGCACCAATTGAAGCAAAGAAGTAAGTCCTTCTTCGGTTCATTATGACTGAAAAATGGGCCGTCCGGGCGACCGGGCGGCCTTTTTTGCTGTCCAACCCGCACCGATCCGTTATGAAACGTCCTTGAAAATCGAGTCTTGTATGAGGTGTTTTGGGATGATGGCTGTTTTTCGGGTTGTTGGGCTCATATTGTGTGCGTCCCTATTCTCTCCTTCGCCTGCTTCAGCGCAGCTTTACTGGCTTGCCCCTGATTTTACCGGCGCGCCGCTGGTCGGTTATGAAGCTGGCATGGGGGTTCCGCTTCCCGGTGCAACACCTGCCGAACAAAAGGCTGCGATTGCTTGGAACATGCGCTCCGGCCTCAACGTTGCTGCACTCCAGTGCGGCAACGAACCAACGCTTCGCATCCTTGAACATTATAATGCGGTGCTAAGCGATCACACCGTCGAATTGGCCAATGTGTTCAAAACGCTAACCGGTTATTTCAAACGTACGAACAAAGTGGCGCGCACTGCCGATAGAGCCCTCGATACCTTTGGCACCAAAACCTACAGCGGCTTTTCGGCAGTGAGCGGCTTGCGCGGCTTTTGCACTGTATCGGGGCAAGTCGCCCGTACCGCTGTCTTTACGCCAAAGGGCCAATTCACTGACTTCGCCGCGAACAACCTACGCACTTTGCGTAACAGCCTCATCTTCAAGGGCGAGCAGCAGTTTCGCGGAATCAGCCCAACGCTGCGTTTCCGTTACCCAAATCTTGATGCGCGCTGCTGGAAGAAAAACGACTATGTTCGTGCGTGCGGGCTGGTGTCTTAGGTTTTGAGGCCAATTTCGACCAAGCGCTGTTGCAGATAATCATCGGCTGTAATCGGTTCTGGATAAAGGTTCAGGTGCGCATCATCGATGCAGCCGGGTAGCGTCTCGATCAGATAGTCTGACGCGAGATGCAGGAAGAACGGCATTGAATAACGCGGAATGTGCCGTCGCTCGACCGGCGGGTTGATCACCCGGTGCGTGGTTGAGGGTAGGCGGTTGTTGGTCAGCCGCTGAAGCATATCGCCAACATTGATCACCATGGCGCCATCGGGTGGGAAAATCGGCAGCCACTCGCCATCACGCGTTAGCAGTTGCAGCCCGGCCTCTTCAGCACCAAGCAGCAGAGTGATGAGGTTGATATCCTCATGCGCGCCCGCGCGAATGCCGTCAGCATCGGGCGAAATCGGTGGATAATGGAGCAAACGCAGCACCGAATTGCCATTCTCGACTGTCGCGTCAAACCAATCCGCGCGTAGCCCCAGATGCAGCGCAATCGCAGAAAGCAGCTTGCCCCCCGCGACATCAAACGCCGCAAATAGCGCAGAGAGCGTCTCGCGAAACTCGGGCACCTCGGCGGGCCAAACATTGTCAGGCATATGGTCGCGGAAGCGGTGCCCCGGCGGCAAATCGCGGCCAACATGCCAGAATTCCTTCTGGTCATGCGCCACGGCATCCTTGGCAATCTCAATCCCGAACGGGGTGTAACCGCGCGCGCCGCCAGTGCCTGCGAGATGATATTGCTTTTTGAACTCGACCGGCAGCGCGAAAAATTCACGCGTTAGCGCCCAGGCCTTGTCGATCAGTGCCGCATCAACCCCGTGATCGGTGATCACCGCAAAGCCGAAGCGCTCAAATGAGCCACCAAGCGCGGCTGCAAAACCCGCCGCATCATGCTCTGCGTCCGCCAGCGAGAGCGGTGGTACCTGATCAATCCCAGTCTGTTTAACCAGCGTCGCCATCATTCAGCCGCCGTAGCCGTGCTTACAAGCGTTAGTCCCGATGTATCACTCGCTGCATTGCGCCGCATCATCCGGCCATCGACCTGAGCGCCGTTTTCAATCGAGATCATATCATAGGAAAGATCGCCAGCGATCCGCGCTGATTTCTCAACCGTCAGCGTTGCCGCACTCACCGTGCCGTCAACACTGCCACCAAGCGTTACCTTCTCCGCCACGATATTGCCGCGCACACGCCCGCCCGGCCCAAGGATCAGCGTGTTGCACCCAACATCACCGTCAACGTTGCCATCAAGATGAATGTCACCCTTGCCGCTGATATTGCCAGTGACCGTAACTTCGACCCCGATGTAAGAGAGCATCCCGTTACCGCGTTTTGCCGCACTCGGCGCAGCGACTGTTCCGGGTGAATTATCCTTTGATCCCCATGCCACGATCCATCGACTCCGATATTATGATTGATACTTCCAAGATAATCGCGGAACCGCGCCAGAGCAATCGCGCTTCTTCGCAATCAAATGATCCCACCGCCAAGCATCAGACGGCCAACGCCAACCAAGATCACCACAATATTGAGATTGCGCCCCGCCGTCCGGTCAGACGTCGCCCCAATTGCAAGGCCAACCACTGCAATTGGAATGATGATCCAATTCGCCCAACCAAGCAGAGGAATAAACGCCGGGATAACGAGGAGCAGGGCGAATAAGCCGATGAGGATCGAGATAATATTGCGCATGTGTAAGATGTTGGAGTTTTGCAGAGGAATTGCAAGGGGGTGCATCCCAAATCTACCCCTTTACTCCCGCGCAGGCGGGAATCCATCTCCCGGTTAGTGAGATGGGTGAAATTTGGAGATGAACTCCCGCCTTCGCGGGGATGACGAGAAGTCAGAGATTATACCGCTCGCGCAGGACGATCTTCTGAACCTTGCCCATCGTGTTGCGCGGCAGTTCGCGAGCGATATGGATCGCCTTGGGCAGTTTATATGCTGCGAGGGAGGTGCGAAGTTGGCCGAGCATCGTCGCCGGATCAAGGCCAGTGCCGACGACAACCGCAACCACCGCCTCACCAAAATCATCGTGGGCCACCCCGATAACCGCGCTTTCGATAACGCCCGCCAGCGCATCAATCGCATCCTCAACTTCTTTGGGATAGACGTTGTAACCGCCGGTGATGATCAAATCCTTGCCGCGCCCGATGATGTGGACATAGCCTTGATCATCGATCTTGCCGAGGTCTCCGGTGATGAACCAACCGCCCTCGCGGAACTCGGCGGCGGTCTTTTCGGGGTTGCGCCAGTATCCGGCGAAGACATTTGGCCCGCGCACTTCGATTGTCCCGATGTCGCCCTCGACGTCGCTGATCCGCACCTCAACGCCGGGGAGGGGCAGGCCAACGGTGCCCGCGATCCGCGCGCCGACATAGGGGTTGCTTGTGTTGATGCCGGTCTCAGTCATGCCGTAACGTTCGAGGATCGCATGGCTGGTGTGCGCTTCGAACTGCCGGTGCGTCTCAGCGAGCAACGGGGCCGAGCCCGAGATGAACAGCCGCATCGGCGCGGCGGCGTCGCGGGTGAAATTGGGGGTGCTCAGCAACCGCGTATAAAAGGTCGGCACGCCCATCAGCATTGTTGCGCGCGGCATCTGCACGATGACGTCTTCGGGATCGAATTTGGCGCGGAACAGCATCTTTGCGCCCGCCGCCGTCATGCTGTTGATTGCAATGAACAGCCCGTGGACGTGGAAAATCGGCAGTGCGTGGATCAGGACATCATCAGCGGTTATGTCCCAGGCGTTCATCAGCGCAACTGCGTTCGATGCGAGGTTTGCGCGCGTCAGCATCGCGCCCTTTGGCCGCCCTGTTGTGCCAGATGTGTAGAGCATCGCCGCGATTGCATCGGGTGCGAATTTTGTCCGCTCTACAATCGGTGCGTCGGGCAGCGCGGCAATATCGTCGAGTGTGTGCGTTTGGCGGGCGATACCATCGCCAACGAATATCGCTGGTTCAGCATCCTCAAGAAAATAGGCAATTTCCGATTGGGTATAGCCAGTGTTGAGCGGCATATAAATCGCTCCAATCCACAGGCAGGCGAAATAGAGGATCACTGCTTCAGGCGATTTTTCGACGCACGCCGCAACACGGTCTCTGGGTTTTATGCCAGCGCCCGTCAGCTTAGCGGCCATAGCAGTAACGCTGTTATTGAGCATATGATAGCTGATAACACGACCCTCAGCAGTTTCGAGCCAAGTTCGGTAGGGATCAGCGCGCCTGATCGTTTCGATCCAGTCAATCGGATCAGTAGTGGAGGGCGTGGAAACCATCGCCATCTGTTACTTGCTCTCGCACAATAGCGAAAGGGTGTGACACCAGCCCGCAGCCCCATTGGCTTTTCATTCAGCGGCCACTGCGAAAAAAGCCGGCCTTCGCGTAGCAACAAATGTCCCCCGACATTTTATCGCATCGCAGTGCGGGCTGGTGTCGATCCACCTAGGCGCTGCCATACTCTGACTGCCCCGGTGAAACCCGGTTGGGGGCCGACGTCTTTTAACTCCGGCCCCCGCCCTTGGATTGCGACCCAAGGGTAACTCGTTCGATTGAGTCAACGCAATCGTTTGCGGACTCACGTGAAATTTGGCGAGTTGGAGCAGATACTGGCTCCAACTCGCCGCCCCCGATACGCTACGCGAGGGTAAGGGAAAAACTGTGAACTAGTTTGGTTAGCAGCGGTTACCCGACTTTTCGAGCGCCCGACCGGCAAGTGCCCCCGCACCTGCACCGATGATTGTTCCGGTTGTGCTTGGGCGGTTAAAGCGTCCACCACGTCCGATTTCACGGCCAAGCAAACCACCAACTACACCACCAAGGATAGTGCCTGTGGTGCCGCTGCGGCATTTTTCACCGCGATTGCGGCGGCGGTCACGACGGTCATAATCGCGGCGATCATCATACCCGCGACGATCATCATAACCATTGCGGTTGTCATATTCCGAAGAATAATAATTTCCACGATTGTCGTAGTAGCCATTTTGATATGAGTTGTAATACTGTTTGCCATACTGTCCATTAGCAGATGCAGGCGTCGAAACTGCAAGCGATGTTAAGCCGATTGCTATCATTGCTGAAATAACAGAAATTTTCTTCGCCATGTTACATCTCCTCAGCAAGATTGTGAGCGATTGATTCGCGCCGTCCGCTTCTGATGACATGCTTATATGGTGATTCGATTGAGTGTTACCTGAACGCAGTCGTTATCCGCTGTTAATCTTTGGTTATCCATTGTTCATGTTGGACGCTGGCTTTGTTGCCCTTACGCGTTATGGCGGTACGATGCGTTTTGCTTTCCGTTTGATCCCTTGGGTGTTGCTCTGTGTACTCGCTGGATCAACGCGCCGGATGGATGTTGAGCCGATCACCCCGCACGCAATTACGATCAAAGCTAAACGGCTGGTCGCGCCAGCAATCGAAACCGCGCCGGGGCTGCGCTATGTTGATGGCTGGTCGCTCACAAGCCGGGACGATGATTTTGGTGGGCTCTCTTCGCTTATTATTGAGGATAGCAAGTTTATTTCGCTCAGCGACAGTGGCGCGGTCATCCGTTTCGGCATTGATACAGGCGGAACAATAAGCGGCGCAAGCATCAACCCGCTGCCACGTGGCTGCGCGAGCGACATTGATAAACGTGACCGCGATTCGGAATCAATCGCTCGCGATCCTGCAACCGGAACTTACTGGATTGGCTTTGAATGGCGCAACGTCATTTGTCGCAGCGATGCCGTGCTCGGTAAGGCGGAGCAGCTGGTGCAGCCCAGTGCGATGAAGCGCTGGTCAAAAACTGGAGGGCCGGAGGCGATTGCTAGGCTTGCCGACGGCCGCTTTCTGATTTTTGCTGAATTTCCTGAAGGCAGCGATGCTCTGCCGGTCGTGCAGATTGCTGACCGTGATCCGACCGCACCCGATGCGCGCTTCAGCAGGGCGCTTTATATGGCGCCCGAGCATCATTTTTCGCCAACCGATGCAGCACAGCTTCCAGATGGCCGGTTGCTTGTCATTAATCGCCGGTTTGAGCCGCCTGCCTATTTTTCCGCACAGCTTTCGTTGCTTGATCCAATCCCAGCGAAAGTGAGCGGAATCCTCTCAGGCAAAACCATCGCCAAATTCGGGCGGCCCGGCCTCACCAGCAACTTTGAAGGCGTGGCTGTATCCAGTGAAGATGGGCGCACCTTCATTTGGTTAATTTCAGATGATAATTATATGTGGATTGAAAACACATATTTGTTGAAGTTCGAGCTGTTGCCCGAACCCAAGCCTTAAGCAGCAGCGGCAATTGCCTTCTTGGAAATATCGCGCTTCAGACGGCGCGCGCGCAGGCTGAGCTTTTCATTCGATGTCTTGGCAAGCCAATTATCAAGGCCACCAACATGTTCAACCGAACGGATGCCAGCGGTCGAAACGCGCAGTTTTACGCCTTGACCAAGCGCCTCAGAAAGCAAAGTTACATTCTGCAAATTGGGCAGAAAAGTACGCTTGGTCTTGTTGTTGGCGTGTGACACATTGTGTCCTACTAGGCGGCCCTTGCCGGTCAACTCGCAAATACGCGACATGATAAATCGTCCTGCTAATGAATCAGTGTGTCTATGAAGAGCGCGGCGATAGCGAGGCCTCCCGCTTTCGTCAACCGTTTGCGCGCGCTAAGGCGATGATAATGACTCTTCTTCTGCCCAAACCCATGCGCATGGCGCTTGATCGCGCGCAGGCTGCCGAAGCGCAAGGCGAAGTCCCGGTTGGGGCTGTGATCATGCGCGGGGATGATGTGCTCGCGGTTGCGGGCAATGCGATGCGACAGGGGCATGATCCAACCGCTCACGCCGAAATCGTCTCGATTCGCGCGGCTTGCGAACAAATCGGCAGCCAACGACTCACAGACTGCGATCTGTGGGTAACGCTTGAACCCTGCGCGATGTGTGCCGCCGCTATCGCACACGCGCGAATCGCCCGACTGTATTACGGCGCAAGCGATCCCAAGGGCGGCGGCGTTGAAAGTGGCGCGCGCATCTTCGCCAGCCCAGGCTGCAACCATAGTCCAGAGATTTACGCAGGCATTGGTGAAAGAGAAGCCTCCGAAATGCTCAAGCAGTTTTTTGCCGCAAAACGTGGATGATTTGCGTAGGCGCAGAGTTTGCGGCATAGCGAGCATTCCACCATGGACGCTGCCACTACATCCACCGCTGTACTTGCACCTTTTCCTTGGGGTGATGTTGCGATCATCATTGCGCTGATCGCGCTTAACGGCATTTTTGCAATGTCTGAAATGGCCATAGTTTCGGCGCGTAAGGCGCGGCTGGATGCGATCACGCGCAAATCGCAGCGGCGCGGGGCGCAAATTGCGATATCACTCGCGGCTGACCCTGGGCGGTTCCTGTCAACGGTGCAGATTGGCATTACCCTGATCGGTATTATCTCGGGTGCTTATTCAGGGGCTAGCCTTGGTGGGCCGGTTGCTGAGCGGCTGATGGCGCTTGGCATGAGAGCGGGGCTTGCCGAAAACCTTGGCTTTGCGCTGGTGATCGGGATGACGACTTATCTTGCGCTTGTCATTGGTGAGTTGGTACCAAAGCAGTTCGCGCTGCGCGCGCCTGAAAAAATTGCAGTGATCATGGCGCTGCCGATGCTGTGGCTGGCCAAGCTGACTGCGCCGATTGTCTGGCTTTTGAATGGCAGCAGCGCGATCATTTTCCGCCTGCTGCGGATGAACCGCGAATCGGAAAGCCATGTTACCGCTGAAGAACTTCACCTTATTGTTGCCGAGGCGAGCAAGTCTGGCGTGATCGAGGAGAGCGAACGCGCGATTATTTCAGGTGTCGTCCGGCTGGCTGATCGCCCGGTACGTGAGGTGATGACGCCGCGTACTGAGATTGACTGGATCGACGTCAATGCTGATGAGGTAGCCGTGCGCGCGCAGTTGCAGTCAACGCCGCACAGCCGGATTCCAGTGGCCGAGGGATCGGTTGATGAAATTATCGGCGTTATTCAGGCGCGCGATATCGTGTCAGCATTGCTTGATGGGAAGCCGCTTGATCTGCGCGCGATGCTCCGCACTGCCCCGATTATCCCCGATCAGGTTGACGCGATGGATGCGCTAGAGGCGCTGCGTAAGGCCGATGTGCCGTTCGCGCTTGTTCATGATGAATATGGCCATTTTGAAGGTGTGGTGACGCCCGCTGATTTGCTCGCTGCGATTGCGGGTGATTTTGTTTCCGATCAAGATGAGGGCGATGAGCCCGCGATTGTCGAGCGCGAGGACGGCAGCTTACTCGTGTCAGGCTGGTGCGCGGCGGATGTGCTTGCCGAACGGATTGGGATGACGCTGCCTGAGACCCGCGATTATGCGACGTCGGCGGGCTTTGTTCTCGAAATGCTCAAACATATTCCCGAAACAGGTGAGCATTTTACAACGCAGGGTTACCGTTTTGAGGTGATCGATATGGATGGCCGTAAGATCGATAAGCTGCTGGTGATGAGCGTTTAGGGGCTACATCAAAGGACTGGTCCGTTCGTGTCGAGCGAAGTCGAGACACCCGGTGCAGTGTGTCTCGACTTCGCTCGACACGAACGGGGCAGCCTAACCCGCCGTCCCAACCGCCAAACAGGCGAGTGCCATCAATAATCCGGCGAAGCGGTTTGATCTGAATTTGGCGAGGGCATCGCCGCCGTCCTCAACATTGAGCGTCAGGACTTGCCACATTAGATGAAGCGCGACGGGCGCGAGCGCGATCAGGACAATGATTTGCGGGCGGATCATCCAAAATGCCCCCGCCCACATAAGCACTGTAATCACGTAAAACAGGAACACGCCGCCCCGCACATGCGCGCCCATTCGGAGAGCGGAGGATCGCACCCCGATGAGTGCATCATCCTCACGGTCTTGCAGCGCATAGATCGTGTCATAGCCGATCACCCAGCTAACGCTGCCGAGGTAGAGGAGAAACATCGACGGATGGGCGTGGCCTGCCACTGCTATCCAGCCAACCAGCGCACCCCAACTGAACACCATCCCCAACCACGCTTGCGGCCACCAGGTGATCCGCTTCATGAAAGGGTAGACCGCGACGAGCAAAAGGCTTTCGAGCGCCAACAACTGAGCATTAAAATTGAGCTGAAGCAAAACGATCAAGCCAATCAGCGAAAGCGCGATCAGCCATACCCACGCGCGCTTGAGTGAAACTGCGCCGCTTGCAATTGGGCGCAGCCGGGTACGCTCAACCTGTGCGTCAAGATCCCGGTCGGCAATATCATTATAGACACAGCCCGCGCCGCGCATCGCAATCGCACCGAGCAGCAGCCAAGCGAACAGTGGCCAATCGTCCGTCACCCCGCCCGAAAGCGCAAGCCCCCACGCGCACGGCCAATAGAGCAGCCACCAGCCAATCGGCCGATCAAAACGCGCAAGCGAAGCATAGGGGCGAAATAGGGGGGGCAAAATGGCCATAAATCCACGATGTTCGGAATCGGGGACAAGCAGAGGTTCGACAGGGACATCGTTCATGGTAATGAACCTTTATGACTGCAATACCCGCCTGGCCACCGCAAAGCGCACCGCGCCTGTTTGTTGAAACGCCACTCGCGCAAGGGATCGACGTGCGCATCGAGGGCGGGCAGGCGCATTATCTGATTTCTGTGATGCGTATGAAGGCAGGTGGGGCTGTGCGTTTGTTTGATGATGTCAGCGGCGAATGGCTAGCGCAGGCAAGCCATATTGGCAAACGCGATCTGATCCTTTCGGTTACTGAAAAGCTACGCGAACGTGAGAGCGTCCCTGACTTGTGGCTGGCCGCCGCGCCAATCCGCAAGGCGCGCTATGATTGGGTTGCCGAAAAAGCCTGTGAACTTGGCGTTGCGCGCTTTGTGCCCGTGCTGATGCAGCGCTGCGTGGCGGATAAGGTAAAGGATGACCGGCTGCGCGCACATGTGATTGAGGCCGCTGAACAATGCGGGCGGACGGTGTTGCCCGTAGTCGATGCGCCGGTGAAACTTGAAGCATTTCTGAGCAGTTTTCCTCAAGGCCGCAGGCTGTTCTTTGCTGATGAAAATGGCGGCGCGCCCTTTGCCGAAGCCGTGCACAGTCACCCCGGCCCGGCCGCAATCCTGATCGGCCCCGAAGGCGGCTTTGCTGATCATGAACGCGCAGCGATATGCGCGCACCCTGACGCCGTGCCTGTTTCACTCGGCCCGCGAATATTACGCGCAGACAGCGCCGCGATTGCAGCGGTGTCGGTCTGGATGTCAGCCGCAGGCGATTGGAGTTAGCTACTTAATCCGTGCGCGGAAACGCAGTGTGAAGCTGCTGTTCGCCGCCATAACCCCTTGCGGATTGAGGCGGATCGCGTTGACGAGCGGATCAACGCCAGCGGCGGGCGTATAAACATAGCTTGTTCCGCCATTGTTTGAATAGGTCAGATTGCCCGCAGCAAAAGTCAGCCCCGATGCGCCAGCGATAAATTCAAAATTGGTAGTGAGCGGCCCGGCATCATCAATGTCACCATTGAAAAAGCTGACTTGTGCTGGCAGCGGGTCAGTAAAGATTACCTGATTAAGGTCTACTGGACTGCTGTTTGAATTGGTTAGCGTAAGCGAATAAAGCACGTCCGATCCCGGCGCATTGAAACGGCGTGGGTCAGCAGCGGCGGTGATGAATGGCGCGGATGTCTTGGCGAAGGTTAGCTGCGGTAGTGGACACCATGATACAGTACTGATCGCAAAGGCCTGCTGCCCAGTCACAGTTTCGCCAGCTTGCAAGGGGAAATTGCCATAGCGAATTTGAACCGAGGTCACTGGCTGAATAAAGCTGAGGCTTAGATTGCCTGTGTTGCTATTATTTCCAGAAACGCCCGTCCCCACTGCCTGCTGGATCGTCGTGGCGGGCGCTGTCGCTGATGGGCCAAGTTTGAGCGATGATGACGCATTTGTTAGGTTGGCCGTATTGTTGATCTGGCCAAATGGCGTCGTTAGCGCTGGAATATAGGTCGTTGCACCGTTTGTACCAACGATATGAATCCAATCGCGGAACTGATTATTAGTAAAATCAACATCGTGCATCAGAATGCTAACATCGCGGACTGGCGTTGGGAATGTGAAGGTTGTTACCATCACCCGCGTGTTGGTTGTGATATCTGCGGTACGCGCAGAAAGTACGCCACCAACGACAAGTGCGCGGGTGGTGCCGCCGCCATTATGCGATGCTGAGAGGTTGGGCCGCACTTCACCGCCAACCGTTGTCGAGGTCACGCCGTTTTGAGTAAAGCCTGCGGTAAAGTTGGCATTGCCCAGAGTGGTACTGGTGGCAGTGTAGGTGAAAGTGCTGCCATAAGCTAACGTCGCTGCCGCAGGTGTTGAAAAATCAAAATTAAACTGGTTCGCCGCAGGGCACACAGCATGGGCAGGGCCAGCCATAAACAGGCCAATCCCGGCTGCGAACAGCGCTTTGCGCGCGCTATTTGATGCACTCATTGTCCCCATTCCACTCCATTATCGCCGAAATGGTGAGAATATTGTTAATTTTCGTACATTGTTGGAATTTAGCGAGCATTTTGAGTTGCGAACGAAAACCTGTTTCCACCTTCGCAGTTCGGCATTAAGAACAACGCATGAGCACACGCACCGATTCCGGCAAGAATGATCCAATCATCGAAAGCCGCGCCGATTTGATTTCTGTTTTTGCTGGCGGCGAAAAGCCAAAAGAGCGGTGGCGGATTGGCACTGAGCATGAAAAATTCGTCTATCGCACCAGCGATCACCGCGCGCCTTCTTATGAAGAACCCGGAGGGATTCGTAATTTGCTCGCCGGGCTGACGCGCTTTGGCTGGGAACCGATTGTTGAGGGCGATCATGTCATCGCGCTTGGCGGGCCCGACGGTAACGTCAGCCTTGAACCCGCTGGCCAGCTTGAACTCTCAGGTGCACCGCTTGAAAATCTTCATCAGACTTGTGCTGAAACCGGGCGACATTTGCGTCAGGTGAAGGAAATCGGTGCTGAGCTTGGGCTTGGCTTTTTGGGGCTAGGGATGTGGCCCGACAAAACCCGCGAAGAATTGCCGATCATGCCCAAGGGCCGCTACGCAATCATGCTGCGCCACATGCCGCGCGTTGGCAGCATGGGGCTTGATATGATGCTGCGCACCTGCACCATCCAAACCAATCTCGACTATTCGTCGGAAGCCGATATGGTCAAAAAATTTCGCGTGAGCCTTGCGCTTCAACCGCTTGGCACCGCGCTTTTTGCCAATTCGCCTTTTACCGAAGGGAAGCCCAATGGCTTCCTTTCCTACCGCAGCCATATCTGGACGGATACTGATCCGCAGCGGACGGGAATGCTGCCCTTCGTATTTGAAGACGGCTTTGGTTACGAGCGCTACGCCGATTATATGCTCGACGTGCCGATGTATTTCGCGTTCCGCAACGGCGGCTATGTGGATGCGTCGGGGCTGAATTTCCGTGATTTCCTAAAAGGTGAGCTTTCGGTGCTGCCCGGCGAAAAGCCAACGCTTGGCGATTGGAACGATCATCTCTCAACGGCCTTCCCCGAAGTGCGCCTCAAAAGTTTCCTCGAAATGCGCGGAAGCGACGGCGGGCCGTGGAACAAGATTTGCGCACTACCTGCGCTCTGGGTTGGGCTACTTTATGATCAAAGCGCGCTTGATGCCGCCTATGATCTGGTCAAGGGCTGGGGCATCGCAGATCAGCAGGCGCTGCGTGATGCCGTTCCGCGTGACGGGCTTTGTGCCAAGGCGCCAGATGGACGCACGCTGCAAGAGCTTGGGCGCGAAGTCCTCGATATCGCCGCTGCCGGTCTGAATGCGCGCAACCATGTTAATTCAATGGGCGATAATGAAAGCGGCTTCCTCAATCCGCTCCGCCAGATTATCGACAGCGGTATGTCGCCCGCGCATCAATTGCTTGAGAAATATAACGGCGAATGGGGCGGGGATCTAAGCCGAGTTTATGATGAAATGAGTTTTTGATTTGCGGAGCGTTTTTGTGAAAACAACCTATCTTCTTGTGGCAAGCCTGTGCGCTTCAGCAACGCCAGCATTTGCCCAGAATATGCCAGTGTCAACCTTTCTTGAAAAAGCGGATGCGCTCAAGGCCAAGGGAATGATGGCGATGCTGTCGTCTGATGTTGGCCTTCTTAAAGCGGAGGTTCAGGCCGCCGCACTTAGCTACCGTAAAGAGCGCAAGGCTGCCGAAGCCGCCGGTCGTAAGCCCGAGGTTTGCCCACCCGAAAAGGGCAGCCTTAATACAGATGAACTAACCGCGTCATTTCGCGCCATTCCAGCCGAGGCGCGCCCGCGCACAACCATAAAGCAAGCGTGGATTGGTTATATGAAACGCAAATACCCCTGCCCGAAATAGCATGGCTTATTCGGCTGGTGCTGTAACAGCTGGTTTTGATTTCGCACCTCGCCGCCACGTCAGGGCGCGTGTAATTATTCCGTATTTCGCCATCCAATCGGAATAATCGCGGTAGACGGGATCAGCGCCGAGGTGCCATTCCTCGGTCTTCGCGCGCCAGTAATAAATACCACTCACCACAGCGAGCAGGCCCGTATTGCGAATGGCATCGATTGGATTGTCCGTCGTCACCAGAAACGGCAGGCCAGCGATCCACCAGAATAGGTTCTTCGAGAGATAGGCCGGATGCTTGGTAAAGGCATATGGCCCGTGGGTAAGGATGCCACGATCGGTCAGGTTCGAAAAACGCAGGCCAAATGCAATCGTCGCCCAAGCATAAATTGCGGTGAGCGCAACGAGGATTGCACCAACAATCCCGAGCAACAACGGATGACCCTGAAGCCAGTAAATCCAATCAGAACTGCCCTGATGATAATCAAGCGGCCCGCCGGGGTTCATCAGAATAAAGGGCGGATAACACATCAGCGCCGCTGCCCAGCCCGCAGCATAGGGCGTTGCTGAACGGATATGCGCGTCGAGCGGCTTCATCGTCAGCAAATAGCCAACGGTGGCAAACGCCACGTCAATCACGAACATCAGCGTGATCAGCCACTGTGCAAGCGCCACTGGATTGGTTTGGATCGCGGCAAAATCAGCATTGATCACACCGCGAAACCCGCCGGGCACAATCGAGATCATGAAGGCAAGGAAAAAGCCCTTCACCGCCCAACTGCGCAGATGCGCATAAATCGCCTGTGGGTCATAATCCTGCCGCCCGGTGAGCATCGCGCCAAGCGCCCAAGCGCCGTCACGCGGCTTGATCAAGCGCCGGTCAAGCCAGATCACATAAGGAATAGAAAGCACAAAAAGCGGGATCGCTGCTGCTGCAAACATCTCCATCGCGAAGACATAATTGCCCTGCCAATAGAATCTTGCAACCGCATAAATCGCTGCGATCAGCGCCCATGTCGCCCACAGTCCGGTGAGTTTGGTGAGTGAGATATCAAGAATTTCGCGGAGAGGTTTTGGCGGCGAGTCCCAATCTATCCCTGTCGTTGGATTGCGATGAACGCGGTCAATGCGTAGCGACCAAAGCACCATCGGCACCCCACAAAACGCCACGTTCATCAGCGCCGCATAAGGGCCATCCATCCCAAAGTTCAGCGCAATAATCAGCCAGATAACAAGGCCGACAAGGCCAGCCATACCAACGCCAGTACTCACCGCAGAAGCGGGGCGTGGCGGAATATGGTTAGGTTGATCGGCACTCATCATTCGGGCCTTAGCGCAAAATGGTAAGAAAGGCATGAATGTTTGGAGCGGGCGAAGGGATTCGAACCCTCGACCCCAACCTTGGCAAGGTTGTGCTCTACCCCTGAGCTACGCCCGCTCTGGCGCTTGCTTAGTATCGCTACTAAGCAGGTAAGGCGCGGCCACTAGCATCTGCTTTTCGATACGGCAAGCCTTTCGCAAAAATCTTGAAGCACTCTTGGCAATTACCCCGGTTACGCCCCATATAGTTGAGAAAATGGAGGTTCATTTGGCAAGTTTGGGATTAAGTCAGGCCGAAAAGGCAGCGGTTGAGGCGTTTAAGGTAGACGTGATCGAGCCATCGATGACGAATCTGGTGATTCTCGATTTCTGGGCCGAATGGTGCGGGCCGTGCAAGACGCTGACGCCGGTGCTTGAAAAAGTCGCTGCTGATTATGCAAATAAGGGCGTTATTCTCATCAAGGTCAATGTTGACGAGAATAAGGTGATCGCGGCGCAGTTCCGCGTCAAATCAATCCCGACGGTTTACGCTGTGTTTCAGGGGCAACTTGTTGCCGACCTAACGCAGATGCGTACAGAGACGCAGCTTGGCAAAATGCTTGACCAGATCCTCAAGCAATTGCCGGTGAAGGGTGAGGCACAGTCGCTAGAGGCCGAGATCGAGCCGCTGATCGCGATGGGTGAAGACGTGCTGGCCAGCGGCGACGCAGAGCGTGCGCTCGGTATTTTTGGCCAGATTGTCGATATGGCCCCTGAGCATCCGGCAGCACTTTCGGGATTGATCCGGGCACTGGTCGGCGCTGGCGATTTGCAGGCGGCTGACGAACTCATCGCTGGGCTTACCCCTGAACTGATCAAAAATCCGGCAATTGCACGTGCAGTCTCTGCGCTTACCCTTGTGCGCGACGCAAAGCCGGTCAGCGATCTTGAAGGGCTGCAAGCCAAAGTTGCCGCCAACCCCGATGACCATGCACTGCGCTTTGAACTTGCCGGCGGGCTGATGGCGGCGGGCGACCGAGACGGCGCGGCGGACGCGCTGCTTGCGATCATATCGGCTGAGCGTGACTGGAACGAAGGGGCCGCACGGTCGCAATTGCTCAAACTGTTTGAGGTGGTTGGACTTGAAGACCCGTGGGTCAGCGCGCAGCGACGCCGCCTTTCAGCGGTGCTTTTCACATGAGCGTTGCCACCGCCATCCGCATGTCGGTGTTCCCGCTGACCGGCGCGCTGCTGTTCCCAAGAATGCAGTTGCCGCTTCATATCTTTGAGCCGCGTTACCGGGCGCTTGTCTCCGACGCAGTGGCGCGAGATCGGCGGATCGCGATGATCCAGCCGCGCGGCAATGAACGCAGCGATGATCCCGATAAGCCAGCGCTGTTTGAAACCGGCTGCATCGGCCATATCGCCCAAGTTGAGGCGCTTGATGATGGTCGCTACAATCTTGTGCTTGAGGGCATTTCGCGTTTCCGCATGGTGCGCGAACTTGATGTGACGACGCCGTTTCGGCAGATTGAGGGAATGCTGATCGACGATAGTGCCGATCCGGGTCTCGGTATTGCTGACCGCGCGAGCGTTGAGCGTGAGGCCCGGCGCTTCGCGAGTTCGCAGGGCTATGCGGTCGATTGGGAATCAGTGACGCGGCTTGATGATGAGGCGCTGATCAACGGGATAGCCCAGATTGCGCCGTTTGATGCAGCGGCCAAGCAGGCGTTGCTTGAGGCCGCGACACTCTCTGGCCGGGCCGATCTCATCGTGCAACTGATGCAGTTTTTCGGGCGGCATGACGGCGAAGACCGCGTGACGCTTCAGTGATCGATCCGGCACTGCTGGCTATCCTCGTCTGTCCGATCACACGAACGCCGCTGATTTATGATGAAGACGCGCAGGAACTGATTTCAGAGGCCGCAGGGGTGGCTTACCCGATCCGGCAGGGTACCCCCGTAATGCTGATCGAGGAAGCGCGGGTGCTATCCATTTGACTTTGACCCGTTCGTGTCGAGCGACGTCGAGACACCTAAGCCAGCATGTCAC
>JANOXQ010000135.1:0-27006 GCA_031418495.1 Sphingomonadales bacterium | reverse complement strand
GTAACGGTCATGCTTGAGGCTGAATGGGCACTGCGACGCGTTTACAAGCTGCCAAAACCTGACGTTATCAGTGCATTGACCGCGATCTTAGAAACTGAGACGATTCAGGTTGATCAGGCAGACTTTGTATTAGCGGCCCTCGAACTGACCGAACGAGGCATTGATTTTGCTGATGCGCTTCATTTGGCGTCATCATCGCTGTGCGATTGGTTCGCCACATTCGACAAAGATTTCGTTAAGTCGGCCAAAGGCGCAACACCGCCCGTCCGCCAGCTCTAACCGCGCCGCCATTTCACCCACAAATGCCGCGCGAGCATCAGCGGGGGCATCCGCAGCCAGTGTGAACGGATGTAGAAGGCAAGCCGCAGGATCTTGCGCGTTTCCTGCCCCCAGCCACCCCGCGCGAGCAAACGCCCCATATGGAAAATATCGCCCCTCCGCGCGTCATAGGCGAGGAAGTGATCAACCGGGGTTTCAAACAAATGCTGGCTAAGCCGCAGCGCACGTGAAGTATGCGACACCAACCCATGCAGCCGCGCGCGTTCGATCAGTTTTGGCCAATAATCAGGCTCGGCTGAATGCTCACGGATCAGCCGGTCAATATCCCACAGATTGCGCAGGCCGCCGTTCAAATCCCCGTCCGCAAACAGATGCGCGACTGCGTGGATTAGCATGTCTTGCGGCGAGAGGGTGTATACCAAACTCCGTTCATCCCGAGCGAAGTCGAGGGACATGGCCCCAGATGTCTCGACTTCGCTCGACACGAACGGGTTGAGTGGCACTGCACCCGCAATCAGCGCCGCCGCATCAGGCTTCACCCGCGCGGTGAGTGGCAGGATGGTATGATGGACATCAATCATCCGGTCGCGCTCACGGTGGATCAGCGGCGGCAGTTCGTGCATATATTGGCGGTAATAGGCGTCGTCATAAGGGTCAGGCTTAACCCATTCCCAGCCTGCACTGAGCAACGCAGCCTCAACCTCAGCCAGCCGGTCACGCGGCACCAATATATCGAGATCGCCAATTAATCGCCCGCGCGCGGCATCAAGGCCAGCGGCGGCAAAGGCCGTGCCTTTAAGGAGAATGAGTGGAATGCCTAAAGGCATAAGCGCGCGCCGCGCCATCTCCGCCTCCCATAGTGCGTGAGTGCGAACAACCTCCGCGCTTGCTTTGGCCTCAGCGAGGATCGCCGCTGCTTTGGGCGGAATTTTGAGCCGTTCAAGCCGCCATGCAAGGCTCGCGGTCAGCCGCTCGGCGTGGGCGATGGTGAGGAGCGATGTCCAGCCGCGCGCGTCAAGCCGCATCGCATAGGCGGGTTCGCTAAGCGTTTTGGTGAGCAACCGCGCATCTATCATGGCAGTGCCGCCCAAAGCTCATCAACCAGCGCGAGTGCGGTATCGGTGTCAGGATAGTCAATCGCGCAGGCGGGTACCGATGTCACCAGCCGGGTCAACGCATCAAACCCTGCCTCACCAAGTGCAGTGTAGTTGGTGGAGGCTTGGGTGAGCCGAACAAAGGTCTCGCTCGTGCCGACCGCGCGTATGGCGCGCGGCAGACCGTAACCCGGAAACAGGATGAGTGCTGGCGGCGCAGGGTCATTCATCGCCGCAATGGCCGCGCTACCCGGAATAAGGTGGCAGATATCGCCCTTTGCGGTGGCCAGTTGCACCGGCCCGAACCGCGTTGCCGGGAGCAGCCCGCGCATCACAGCAATGGCTTCATTCTTCAGGCTAACTGGCCTTGGAAAGGGGTAAACATCGCCGCTGATTGGATCAATGAGCGCGAATTCATCCCCCATAAAGCGCCATCCGCGCGATGCCAGCAAAGCCGAAAGCGTTGATTTGCCAGAGCCTGACTCGCCCGTCATGATCAGCACCTTGCCGTCCTTTTCGACGCTCGACGCATGGAGCAGCAGGAAGCGGCGCTCCCCAAGCGCCATTTGCAAATTCATCGCAATTTCAGCCGATATAAGCCCGTGTGCGAGCGACTGTGGCACCGCCTCGGGCAGGGTATAATCGCCGCGAATGGCAATTGAGGGTCTAAACAACCGCCGCCCGAACTTGGCGGCCTCAAGCCGGACGGTATAATCGGGAATGGGCGAAGCAGGTGCGGGATAATCGCGGTAGAGGGCTTCAACTGCGTCCACCGGTGCGCGCCAATCACTGCCGATGCGGAACGTGCGTGGGCCAATGGTGATCGTCGTGCTGTGCCTCATAGCCTGATCACCAAGCCAAGTGTGACAAGCTCATCAAGGCGGTCGATCAAAACGGGTGCTGCATCATCAGCTAGGTCATAATCCGATCCAAGCCGTGTAAGCAGTTCAGCCAAAGTCAGCCGGTCACTGCCAAGCGCTGCGAGTATTTGCGGAACTGGCTCAGCCACAACATGTGTTGCCCCCGATGCGCGGTGATAAATCGCGCTTAAGCCGTCAAGCGTAACCGACTTGAACGGCAGACTTGCAGCGTAAAACGGCGCGTCCATTCAAATGCCGCATCAGCGGCCGGGCATTTGCAACGATGCAAAGCAAGTGAAGCCACTTTGGCCATATTGCAGGCGGCGGATATAATTCAGATAGGCTTGGCTTTGTGTATAGCTGGTGCCGGGCAGCGTCCGCCCGCGCAGCGCATTTTTCACCTCTTGGCCAGTGAACGGGCGCGGCGATGGCGCAAATGCGCCCGCTGTACCAGGGGCCACAAGCTGTCCGTCAGCAGCAATAAATTGCCCCGCGCGCGCTGGATCGGGAACGGGAATCTGGCAATTCAGTACTGACGCCGCCGACTGTGCAAGCGCCGGGCGCACAGTCAAAACCGCTGACGCACCAATCGCACCAAGCATGAGCGCGCGACGACCTGAATCGGGCCCCGCGTTTGGCTGCTTCATTTCATCCCGCGTTTCACGCTCACTCATACACATGCCCCAGAAAGCTTGAACTGCGTTGGTGCATAGTCGCAAGGCTGCGCGCCTGTCGAGAGCATTAACGCTGTTTGGAGCCTGTCTGGTTTAAGTTAACCCGTTCGTGTCGAGCGGAGTCGAGATACGCAGCGCAATGTGTCTCGACTTCGCTCGACACAAACGGGGGGGGGGGATCAACCCAAAGTCATCACGTGCGAATTTAGCGCTGTCCTACACTCGCCCAATGCGCTTATCGTTTGATAATGAATATCGCCCGCAGAGTCGCAGATTTGAACACGCGCCACCCGCAGCGCGGAACATGTATCAAAATGAGGCACACTGGCGCGCGATTTTTATCGAATACGCGTAACCTATGTCATCTTTGTAAAATTATTTTACATTTTTTTGGTATTGAACCCAATGCTCCTAAAAACAGAGGTGGAGGTCAAGCCAGCCGACTTATCGGGCTTGCACTGAACACGCGACGCGTTAGGACAGCGCCAAACTATTTTAACGGAGATATAAGATGACGATCACTTTCAAAGACCGCGTAGCCATTGTTACCGGCGCAGGCGGCGGGCTTGGCCGGGTTTATGCGCTTGAACTTGCCAAGCGCGGCGCAAAAGTGGTCGTCAATGATCTTGGCGGATCGCGCGATGGCACTGGCCATTCGGATGCAGCGCTTAAAGTTGTCGAAGAAATCAAGGCGGCGGGCGGCGAGGCAATGTCGAACGGCGGCAGCGTCACCGAATATGATCAGATGGTTGAAATGGTCGCCAAGGCCAAGGAAGCCTGGGGCGGCGTCCACATTTTGATGAATAATGCAGGCATCTTGCGCGATAAGAGCTTCACCAAAATGGAGCCAGCCGATTTTGATCTGGTGGTGAAGGTGCATCTTTCTGGTTCGGCCAATTGCACCAAAGCCGTCTGGGATTTGATGCGTGAACAAGCCTATGGCCGCATCCTGATGACGGCTTCATCCACCGGGCTTTATGGCAATTTCGGCCAAGCCAATTACGGTGCCGCCAAACTTGGCCTCGCTGGCCTCACCAAGACGCTCTATCTTGAAGGCGCTAAATATAATGTCCGCGTTAACACGCTCGCACCAATTGCGGGTACGCGCATGACCGAGGACATCTTTCCACCCGAGGCTTTCAAGGCTTTTGCGCCTGAAAATGTCGCGCCTGCCGCACTTTATCTCGTATCCGAAGATGCGCCCTCTAACGTCATAATGGGCGCTGGCGCTGGCTTTTTCCACACTGCCAACGTGACGCTGACACATGGAATTATCCTGCTAGAGGCCGAGCGCACCCCCGAAGGCGTTGCGGCGCACTGGGCCGAAATCACTGACCGGACGGGCGAAACCGTACCGCAGTCAGGCTCTGAGCAGTCAATGGCAGTGATGCAGCGGATGCAGGGCCAATAACTGTATTGCCTTAATAATACAGCTATGCTATCCTCCTTACCAATAGGAGGATAGCCTTATGTATAGCGAAACCGATCTCGAATCCGCTGTTGCCGCTGGGAAGCTCTCGCCCGAAGCTGCGGTGGCGCTTCGCGACCATGTGTCTGGCCTGCGGGCAACGCCAATGGTTGATGAAGAAAATTTCCGTTTGATCACCGGCTTCAATGATATTTTCGTCGCGATTGCGGGCATATTGCTGCTCGTTGGCGCGGCTTGGATTGGTGGGGAAATTCATCCAGCACTTGGCGGCATCTTTGTCGCTGCGCTAAGCTGGGGCTTGGCCGAATATTTCACCAAGCTGCGGCGGATGGCCCTGCCAAGCATCATCTTCCTGCTTGCCTTCATTGGCGGCGTGTTTGCGGCAAGCGTTGGCATACTCATCGGCGAAGATGGCAATGTTGGTGAGGGTGATCGGATCGGTGCACTGCTGATTGCCGCCAGCGCTGCGATTACGGTTGCCGCAGCTTACGCGCATTGGCGGCGGTTTTATGTGCCGATCACTATCGCGGCTGGTATCGCAGCGCTTGCTGGTGTGGTTGTAGCACTATTGCTTGCGGTAGCGCCGGGCATAGAGATTGCGATGAATCTGATCCTTTTGCTGGTCGGGCTTAGCGTATTTGCCTTTGCGATGCGCTGGGACATGCAAGACCCGGCGCGCACAACCCGCAAATCAGATGTGGCGTTCTGGCTCCATTTGCTTGCCGCGCCGCTGATCGCGCACCCGATCTTCGCGACGCTCGGACTACTCAAGGGCGATGCCAGCGTGACAACCGCACTGATCGTGGTTGCGCTTTACATTGCCATGGGCATTATCGCACTTGCAGTTGATCGACGCGCGCTCCTCGTTTCAGCACTTGCCTATGTGATTGCTGCAATCATTTCGCTGTTCCGCGAATTTGGCGCGGTCAGCCTTAATGTCGCGCTTGCGGTCTTTGTGATTGGTTCGGCATTGCTGCTGCTCTCGGCCTTTTGGCAGGATGCGCGGCGGATGGTGGTTGGATTTTTGCCGGACGGGGTACGGCAGCGCCTGCCCCATCTCGGCACGCTGGCGTTCAGCCCTCAACCAGCTTCATAAACCTACGCTCGACTGGCGCAAGCACCGGGCCGAGGTCGTGCCCGCGTTTGAGGACAACACCGGCCTCGCCGATGAGCGCCCACATGCCTTGCCGGTTACGCAGGGCGGGGCGCTTTTCGACGCGATATTCGGGGCGTTCGGCAGCACGACGGAAAGCAGAAAAGGCCGCCACATCGCGCTGCATCTCAATCGCATAATCGCGCCAATGGCCAGCCGCGACCATCCGCCCGTAAAGATCAAGAATCCGCGTGAGTTCGGCGCGGTCAAAAACAGTCTGCGCATCCGCAACCACCGGAAACGGTGTAACGACCCCCATCAGGCGCTTTTCTTATCCTGATTTGCGGCACGTTCGCCTTCAAGCACAGCGAGCTTTTTCTGGAGGCTTTCAAGTTCGCATTTGAGGATTTCAAGCTGCTGCGTCGCTGGATCAAAACGTTCACCGCACGGCGTGCCGTAGGGGACAAAGTCCTGAGTCGCAGGCTTCACCTCAACCAATGTTGAACGCGCCGGAATACCGATCATCGTCGCGCCCTCGGGCACGTCTTTGGTGACGACGGCATTGGCCCCAATCCGCGCGCCTGCGCCAACGATAATCGGGCCAAGCACAGCCGCACCAAGGCTGATAATCACGCCGTCACCAATCGTTGGATGCCGCTTTCCACCTACTCCGCCAGTTGGGTTTGTCCCGCCAAGCGTAGAGCCCTGATAGATAGTAACATCATCACCAATGTCGGCCGTCTCCCCAATCACGACAAATCCATGATCAATAAAAAAGTTGTGCCCGATTCGGGCACCGGGATGAATGTCGATAGCGGTGAAGAAGCGTGAGATGTGATTGACCAAACGGGCAAGAAAATAGAGCTCAGCTGCGAACAGCCAATGCGCAATGCGGTGCAGTCCAAGCGCCAGAACACCCGGATATAAAAGGATTTCCCAGCGCGAACGAGGCGCTGGATCACGCGTCTTGATCGAATCGAGATAGGCAATCAATTGATCAAACATAGCGTTACCTTCTTAGGCCTCAAGCATCTCTATCTAGGCGTTTGCCAAGAAGGATTCTAGACCTGCAATGAACGGGAATGATTCTAAAGCCGATGACGGCTAGATGGGTTGTCGGCAATGTTTGTATAATCAACTTTTTTAGTAGATTATAAATCGAGGATGATGATGGAAATTTTCGGGTTTGATCTCTCTGCAATCCTACCCTTCATCGCCATCGGCTTTGGTGCTCAACTGGTTGACGGTGCAATCGGTATGGCATTTGGAGTCATCACCAACACATTGCTTGTCAGCGTAATGGGAATGTCACCTGCGCAAGCATCTGCGCGGGTGCATATCGTTGAAATGTTTACGACCGCCGCTTCGGGTATCAGCCATGTCCTTCACAAGAATGTTGATTGGAAATTATTTTCAAGGCTGGCCATTCCGGGTGTGATTGGCGGTGTAATTGGGGCTTATGTACTTACCAACATCGATGCGGCTGTCGCAAAACCCTTTGTCATGGTTTATCTATCCGGGATCGGCATTTATCTGCTCTACCGCGCGTGGGGCTACACGCATGAACACCGCCAGCCAAAAGTGATTGCGCCGCTTGGCTTCATTGGCGGGTTCCTTGATGCAGCAGGCGGTGGCGGTTGGGGGCCAGTGGTCACATCAAACCTTCTGATTCAAGGATCATCGCCCCGCATGACAGTAGGCACGGTCAACACCACCGAATTTTTTCTGACAACTGCTGTGTCGATCACTTTCATCACCCAAATCGGCTTTGAGGCTTTTACAGCAGCCACACTTGGGCTGTTGATTGGCGGACTACTTGCCGCGCCCTTTGGGGCATATCTCGCCAAGCGTATCCCGCCACAGCGCTTAATGCTGATGGTTGGTGTCATTCTCACGATGACTAGCCTGTTTAGCCTTTATAAGGCGCTTGCGTAAGTCACAATATCATTTAAAATTGTCGCTGTAATCGAAAGAGGCAATAAATGAGCAGCTATCTGCCAACGATCAAACAGTTGCAATATCTTGTGGCGCTCCAACAGCATGGCCATTTCGGCAAAGCCGCAACCGCCTGTTACGTGACGCAATCAACGCTATCGGCTGGCCTGCGCGAACTTGAATCGTTGATTGGCGTAACGCTCGTTGAGCGTAACCGCCGCGTTGTTCGTTTTACTGCGCTTGGCGAACGCATTGTTGACAAGGCACGGCGTGTTGTCCGTGAGGCTGAAGAACTTGGCGACATGGTGCGTGCGGCTGGTAAACCGCTTTCGGGTGAACTGCGGATGAGCGTAATCCCGACGATTGCTCCGTTTCTTCTGCCGCAGATACTGCCAAAGCTGCGCAGGGATTGGCCAGATCTCAAACTGTATCTGCGTGAGGAAGCCAGTGCGCCGGCTTGTGAATCGCTTGTGCGCGGGCGCGCTGATTGTGTCTTACTTGCTCTGCCTTATGCATGTGGCGATGTTGACACAGACGAACTGTTTGATGATCGTCTGTTCGTTGCCTTTCCCGGTGGCGGGACTCATCCAGACACTGTGACTGCCGATGCGATTGATGAGCGCCGTCTACTGATGCTCGAAGATGGGCACTGCCTAAAAGATCATGTGTTTTCGGCCTGCAACCGTCCCGAATTGCGTGCTGAAGCAACTATGCTTGGCACCTCACTTCATACGCTGGTGCAAATGGTTGACAATGATCTTGGGGTAACCGTGCTTCCTGAAATGGCGATTACAGCCGGGATACTCAATGGAACAGATGTTGACGCCCGCCCGCTTGATGCCGATCATCCGAGCCGATCAATCACGCTCGCATGGCGGCGTGGGAGCCCACGCGCTAAAGAATTTCAGTTGCTTGCCAATGTCTTGCGCCAAGCCCACGAAGATCAGGCCGCTGCGCCGCCCGCAAGCACAAAGCGTCGGTCACAATAGCCGCAATCGACATAGCCGCGTTCATCGATTTCAAGCCAAACGCGCGGATGGCCAAGTGCTGCACCCCCTGGAATATCGCTTGCTCCGTCACAGGCGACACGGCGGTTTTTAACGGTTACAGTTTCAGGCTGATTTATCATTACACTAGCTCTAGCCCAATCATGCGCATGATGTGAAGTGCTTTTGCTCGTAGCTACTGGTAGTTAAGCGTTACCGCGAACGTCCCAACATAATCGCCGGGCACTTGATTGGCAGCAACACTAAGGCGCCCACCAATTGGAAAGTTGAAAACCCCGCTTGGTGCGGTGATACGAAAGGCTTGGGGCGTTGTTGTCAAAACAGCTGAAGGTGTGCTGCCGAGGGTCAGCTGATCAAGCGTCATCGTCTCGGTGCCACCAACCCGTTGCAACGTTGATGGCGTATTGACCAATGAGATAAGCACAGTTTGATTCCGGGTCCCTCGCCCGGCGAAGCGCGCTGGCTGCACTGTTCCGCCAACAAGTGTAACGCCGCCAGTCTTGGTTCGAGCACCTGCTGGGCTGATAACAACGGTTCCTGCAGTCGCCCCAGAGAGCAATGTGCCAAATTCCAATTCTTCAACATTAATGAAGGATAACCGACTGACCACCGCAACCTTTGCACTACCTGTTTGCACTTGAGCAACAGCAGCAGGTGCCATTGCCAAGCTCAACAGCCCAAGCGCTGTAGCGGCTGCTTTTTGCAGCAATTCCGATGATGTTTGCGACCCCATAAACTTCGACTAGAGAATGGAGTTATAAGGCTGAGTAAACCCTCATGGTTAATATGCTGTTTTTCTGCTCTTCGCTTTACCCGGTGCCAAATCTCGCGCTACAGGCTTAGCATGACTAATGCTGCCATTCGGATCGACGCTCTCCAAAAAACCTATGCCGGCGGTAAACAAGCGCTTGGCGGCGTCAGCTTTGATGTGCCGCGCGGAGAGATATTCGGGCTGCTTGGCCCCAATGGGGCTGGCAAATCGACACTGATCAATATCCTTGCTGGTATGGTCAAGAAAACCGGGGGCCGTGCCAACATCTGGGGCTTCGACATTGACGAACACCCACGGAATGCGAAAGCGAGCATCGGTATCGTCCCGCAGGAGATATTGTTCGATCCATTCTTTACGCCATTTGAGACGCTTGAGCTGCAGGCGGGGCTTTACGGAGTCCCCAAGGCCAAGCGCCGGTCAATGGAGTTGCTCCGCGCTGTGCATCTGGAAGACAAAGCCAGCGCCTATGCCCGCACGCTGTCGGGCGGGATGAAGCGTCGTTTGTTGGTGGCCAAGGCAATGGTACATTCGCCGCCGATCCTCGTGCTTGATGAACCAACCGCAGGTGTTGATGTTGAGCTTCGTCAACAGCTTTGGGCCTATGTCCGCGAACTCAATGCGCAAGGTGTTACCATCGTCCTCACTACCCACTATCTAGAAGAGGCCGAGGAGTTATGTGATCGAATCGCGATCATCAACCACGGCACATTGATCGCCAACAAGCCAACGCGTGAGTTGCTCAGCATGGCACAGGAGAAGGTGGTCGAAGTAACCGTTGACCGCGACATACTGACCACGCCTAATTCACCAATGTTCCAAAAGGTCGAACTGAAGGCGGGCCGTGTTCTCACGATCACTTACTCCAAGGCCGTCGCAAACGCAGGCGATGTTCTTGGCGCAGTGCAAGCCGCTGGCTTCGGCATTGCCGATGTGTCAACACGCGAAGCAGACCTTGAATATGTTTTCCTCAATCTCACGCGAGCTGCTAATGGCTGAATATGACGTGCTCATTATCGGATCGGGCGCAGCCGGGCTGACGGCGGCGCTCCAGCTTGCTGCGCAGGGGCGCAGTGTAGCTGTGCTAGCCAAAGGAAAGCTAAGCGACGGCGCGACGGCATGGGCACAGGGCGGGATTGCCGCCGTGCTTGAACCCGGCGATACGTTTGAAGATCATATCCGCGATACGATGGTAGCAGGCGGTGGTCTTAACAACCGAGAGGCGGTTGAATTCGTCATCGAAAATGCGCCACAAGCCATCGAACGGCTCGCGGCGCTTGGTGTGCCGTTCAATCCGGGAGACGAAGCAAAGGGCTGGCACCTTACGCGTGAAGGCGGGCACAGCCACCGGCGGATCGTCCATGTCAATGATGCAACCGGATGGGCGGTGCAGCAAGCGCTTGAAGCTGCCGCGCACGCCAACCCGAATATCAGCCTAATCCCCGATATGGTTGCGATTGACCTAGTGCTTGGGCGGCATCAGCAGCGTTTTTCAACTAGCGGACGCATCCACGGCGTCTATGCGCTCAACCGCGCGACTGGTCGTGTCGAAACCTTTGCCGCGCGCGCGACGATCCTTGCCACTGGTGGTGCTGGCCGCACCTATCTTTACTCAACCGCCCCCAGAGGCGCGACGGGAGACGGCATCGCGATGGCATGGCGCGCTGGGTGCCGCGTGTCGAATATGGAGTTTATGCAATTCCACCCAACCTGCCTTTACAATCTGGAGGTCAAGAATTTCCTGATCACTGAGGCTGTGCGCGGCGAGGGCGGGCATTTAAAACTGCCAACCACCGGCGAACGCTTCATGCCGCGATTTGACGAGCGTGAGGAACTGGCTCCCCGCGATATTGTTGCGCGCGCAATCGACCATGAAATTAAACGGCTTGGCCTTGATTATGTTCACCTCAATATCAGCCACAAGCCACCCGAGTTTGTCCGCGAACATTTCCCCAATATCTATGAAAAGCTTCTTGGGCTTGGCATTGACATCACCAAGCAGCCGATTCCGGTCGTCCCCGCGCAGCATTATACCTGCGGCGGCGTGATCGTTGATCTTGACGGGCGCACTGATGCGCCGGGGCTTTACGCGGCGGGCGAGGTGACTCAATCAGGGCTGCACGGCGCGAACCGGCTTGCCTCAAATAGCTTGCTCGAATGCCTCGTTTTTGGCGACGCGTGCGCCCGCGATATTGTCGCCAATTGGGATCAGCTGCCAGCGCCGCCGGTCATCCGCGCGTGGGATGAAAGCCGCGTAACCGACAGCGATGAGGAGGTGGTGATCGCGCAGTGCTGGCGCGAAATACGCCAGTTCATGTGGAATTTCGTCGGCATCGTCCGCACCACCAAACGGCTAGAGCGCGCCAAGCACAGGATTGATTTGCTCCGCCGCGAGGTTGAAGATTATTACAGCCACTTCCGCGTGACGCCTGACCTGATCGAACTGCGCAATCTGGTTGAGGTGGCTGACCTCATCATCCGTTCGGCGCTATCACGCCATGAAAGCCGGGGGCTGCATTACACGCTTGATTATCCGCAGACCGATGTGGATGCGGTCGATACTGTGTTGTTGCCCTAACTATGTGCGACTCGAACGAAGAAGTTAGTTGCTGGAATGAGGCCATATTTTGGCGAGGACTCTATCTGCAACGACATTCAGGTGTTGAATTTGCTTTAACGCATCTACTTGCAGAAGCTAGAAATCATCTAGCATATCAAGAATTTGGTGATCTGCCTTTCAGTTTCAATAAGAAATTGAAACGACTGAAAGAAATTTCATCCGCAGACGGCCCAGTTAAGCAATATGCTGTTGCCATTAAAGGTTTGTTAGAAAAAATAGAGTGCCGTGACGAAGAACGAAATTTTATCGTTCATGGAATTTTGAACGTAAAAATCAACGACGAGGGAAATAGAGTTATTCGGCTGTCTATGTATAATCACAAGAAACGCGATTTATACGCAGGCCGTTGGGAAGTTAAATTCGACGATAGGCACCTAATTTTAGAAGATATCAAAACAATCTCTGACGAATTTTTGCCACTCAGCTTATCTGCCATAAAATCTTTGGAAGGATAATCTGCTGTCATGAATTATGTTCACTCGCCCAGATGCAGCTTGCGGTACATTTCAAGCCGCGACTCTAGCACCCGTTTCTTGAGCGTCACCGCCACCGCGAGCTTACCGCTGCGGGCTTCGGCATTGGCGAGCGTGAGCTTCATCCCCGTATCGTCAATCGTTTTTGGGCTGACATAATCACTGGCAAGCGCCGCAATCGCCTTATCCAGAAACTGCTCGGCCTGCTCAAGCTGATTGGCCGACTGCGCGCGGTTGGCCTCGGCAAGCGTGCGGCGAACGGCATCATATTTGGCTTTCATCGGATTTTTTGCCCCGTGTCCGTGATGGTGATGGCCAAACATGGCCGACGCTGGAACCGCAGCAAAAGCGATCAGCATAACAGCAATAAATGCCAGCCTATTTGCGTACCAAGCTCCCACCAATACCCTCATAATAAGCCAGACCATAAGCCTTGGCGGTTTCCGCCGCCGCTGTCCGGCTGGCTTGAGGGAAAGTGTAGCCTTTGCCGGTCAGTTCAGCAATCCGCGCATTTTGATCCGTATTGAGCTTGGCCGCGTCAACCGAGGCAGGCGTCTTATCAGTGCGCACATAGGCAAACTGCTTGTCCCCGCTCTGCGCGACGATGATATTCTGCCCCGAATTGATCAGATAGGCCGCGTCGCCACCGCTCAGCGAAACCCCAGTGTATGATCCTTCGGACTTATCATAAGGGTGCGTGTGGAAAATGCCCTTCACGCTAAATTTGGACGGGTCTTTGAGCGTCAGCTTGGGGCTAAAACTGCCCGAAGTGCTGCCATCGCCACCAAGATTTTGGACGCTGAGATTGCCCTTAGCGTCAGCAACAATCGTGCCGCCCTGCTCCTTGCTCTTGCCGCCGGGGAAGCTGCGATAGCGCAGTGTTTCAAACACCTTCTGAACCTCGGGCGAAAACTGAATTTTGCCCGGCGCATTGCTGGGCGAAGTCGCGGTCGCAATGTCCGAGGCCTTAGTCGTCGGCGGCGCAGCATCGGCCTTTGCACTCGCTGGCTTTGACACCGTGCTGACGCTATTCAGATCATAAAGCGTTGGGGCTTGCAGCGGAGACTTATCCCCCCCGCCGTACCTCCCGCTAAGCAACTGCCCCATTTCCACCGGCGTGAGCTGCGTCTGGATCAGCGAGCCAAGCTGCGTACCAAGATCAGGATTTTCGGTGTTCACCCGGCCAAGATCAGCCGCGAGACCCGCGATATCAAAGCCAAGCCGCGACGCATTGCGGCTCAAAATCTGATCCGCCAGACTATCCGCGCCAAACCCAACGCGCACATTCAGCGCATCAGCAATGGGCGACTTAAAAACCGACTGAAAAGACTGAACTGACAACGCGAATCGCCCCTGCAAAAGGAGTGGAATTAGCAAGAAGATAGCGCAGCCCAAAAAGCCTGTCTCTAGTCGAAACGACTAGATGGACGGGGTGTGTAGCACACCGCCCTCACCGTCGCCCCGTGCTCGACGACGGGTGTTATGCGAACCAACTCAACCCAAACAGCACTCACGGAAGTTTACGCCGCTTTCCACTGCCTGAGGCATTTTGATCGATTTCTTCAATCAAAACGGGCGAAGTTCACACAGTCCAATCTCAACATTTCAAGGCTATTTCCAAAGGGACACTGATCGATAAAATCGATCAATAAAACCCAGCCTGCCCCTGCCATCTCTGTCAGTTGGGCGAGTGTGGCATAGTCCGGAGCATGTAGGACAGTGGAAAGTTGGGAGGATGGAGCGGAGTGTATGGTGACCTTTTCTTCTCGCATGACGGCTATAGCGAGTCGCATTGAAAACTAGTCGAATTGACTAGGTTAAGGGGTCTAACCGTTTAAAAAACAAGACGAAACGAGGCCGCATCTAATCGTTTCGATGAGTGCGCTTGGGTGCCTGTTGTGAGATTATCTATGTGCAAGATTATGGCATTAAAAATGTCATATTGTGCAGGGTCGCAACCGATTGAGCCATAGGAGCTGATAATGAGCAATTCGACAGCCACGCTAAAATCCACCACCGCTATCACGCCGCTGCCCAATCGGGCATTTGATCCTGATGCAGTTCGATTGTTCTTAAAGCCGCTCACTCCGGTGCAGCAGGGCGAACTTGCGCGTTTGGATTCAACGACAAAGCCGCCTGTGTTACAGCCCGCTGATGTCGCGGCGAAGGCCGCCAAATTGGTCACTAGTAGCCGCAATGAATTTGGCCAGGTCGACAACTCCCAGCTGGCAGCGAAATTGGCCAACGCCTCGCCAGAGGCGCTGCGCGAGGTTCAGAAGTTTTTGACGCCAGTGCAACGGGGCGAGCTGGCGCGTGAAATATCTGCCTTGAAGCCGCCAGTTTTAAAGCCTGCCAATCCCGTTGTAACTGACCCTTCAGCAATCGCTGCCAAGGTGGTGGCCGGTAGCCGTGATGAGTCTGGTCAGATTGATATCCCGCAGCTTGCAGCGAAACTAGTCGGTGCCCCGGTTGAAATAATTCAGGAAGTTACAAAGCTTCTGACGCCAGAGCAGCAGAAAAGTTTTGGCGATGAATTATTACGCTCTAACCTTTCAATTCAGAATGCTCCACTTCAGCAAAGATTTGGGAGCAAAATTGGAGGGTTTTTTAAAGATGTTGGTGATGTTATTGTTGATACCGGCAAAGATTTCGTTGATTTCGTTAAACGAACATTCAATGACGTAGCAGATTTCTTTAAAAATGGCGTTCTTGGGGATGTTCTCGATTTCACTCTGTTCGACGGCACCCCCTTTCATGGCGTGTTGGGAGAGGTCCTTAACATCACCCTGTCCGATGGCAGCGTCATCAGTGGTGTGTTGGGCGACGCCCTTAATATCCTTCGGCCAGACGGCACGACGATTGTTTGGAATCCGGGTGATCCCTTCCCGACATTAGGGCCGATTGCTGCTCCACCGCCTCCTCCGCCGCCGGTGGCTCCACCACCTCCGCCCGTGGCTCCCCCGCCTCCCCCGCCCACTATCCAAGAGCAAGCTTTCGACGACGCTACAAATGCTTACAATGACGTCGTTACCGCACGGAAGGCGTATAGAGAGAACAGAAGTGAAGAAACGGCGCGCGCGCTGCTCTTTGCCGGGCAAAACGCCCAATTTTCGCTCGATGTGGCAAAAGCCAAAGGTGTCCCTGCTGACAAAACCGATGAGATTGCTAAATATAAAGACTATGTTTCTGATAGCAGCGACATTGCCAGGGAATTCTTGGAAGAGTCTGCATATGTAGGGCTTGATGCCGCCGACCAGAATAGAATTGATCCATTTACGCAGGCGCTTGACCTCAAAAATGGTGAATTTTTGGATCGACTAAAAGCAGATAATAACGGCAACACCGAAGAATGGGCGTCAGCTCTTAATGGGTTTGCTGACGGCTTGAACGACGATGCGCATTTCCTGAAGGGCTTTGCAATTGGCGTAGGGAGCGGCTTTTATGACACTGCAAAGGGTGCGGTCGAAGGCGTCGAGAGCGCAGGGAAATTCATTATCAACAACCCTGGAGAAGCGTTACAGGCAGCCAATATTGCCCTGAATCCGATCTCGTCGATAGCCAAATATGCCTTGGGACTAGATCCGGGGGCGTCATGGGTGCAAAATTTGGTCAGCGTCGCCAAAGGTGATGAAAAAATCAGTATTTCTGATTTCACCGGTGTCATTGAGAAGAATATAGACGGGTATTTGAATGTTCATTCTTTGGAAAAAGAGGGCAGCGAGTTATTAAATGACGTAGGAGATTATTTTAAGCGTAATTGGGATTCCCTCAAAGACGAGCACGCAGCTGCACGAGCAAAAGGAGAAGCCGCCGAGGCGCAGTGGTGGGGCGAGAAAACCGGCCGCGCAGTCTTCGAAATTGCCTCAACCGTTAACGCTGCTGGAGACGTACTCAAGGCTGGTAAAGCACTCGCTGGGTTAACCGCCGTGGTGTCAGAGGGTGCCGAATTGATCGAAGGTGCCGCCGAGCTTTCCAAGATTGAAGCAGCCGTGAGCGAAATTACTAACGCCGCTACAGCTGTACACGGCAATGCAGAGTTAGCGACATCCAGCGCGTCAGACCTTCGTGCGGCAGAAGCTGAATTGATAGAATTGCAAAAGCGCGTGCCTGAGAATAGCGCTACAGCCAGCAAAATAACCGAAGCACGCGCGGCAATTGACCGGGCAGAAAGAGACATTGCTACGCCCCGTCCAAAAGGCCCTGCCTATGGTACAGGTGATGCGACGGTCAACCTGTCAAACAAAGAGTCTGGATTTCTTAATGATCTGCAGAACATTGGTGATGACGTTTTTTATAGAGGCACCACAGTCAGCGAAGCCAATATAGCAGCGCTCACCCGGTCTACAGGTAATGAATTTGCTGTCTTCAAAAATGCTAATAATGAGCTTCGTATCATTCGCGGCGATGCCCATGGTATCAATATTGACCCACAATTAAAAGCGGAATTGATAAGAGACGGATATAAACTGGAACTACATTCGCAAACCGGCTATTCGCTTCATGAACTTGAGGCATCTAGCGAAGATCAAGCGCTTTTGCGGGATTTTGGTCAAACCTCTAGCAAGATTGTAAATTCCAATGGCGACATATCCACATTCGATTTAGATAGCACATCCACATCTATTGTAGAGAATATTACTAGCACTCAAAACCTGAATGCTACTCAATTTGATCAAATAGCTGATAGCCTTGATGCAAATACAAAGTATATTGTGAGAGACAATACAGTTACAACGGCTGATGGATCGAATTTTACAGAATATACATATGTTACCGATTCAAAAGGTGATTTAAAGAGAATTGAAGGTCAGTTAAAAAGAGTGACTAATCGTCCTGCCGTGAGACCTAATGCAGGGCTTCAAACTCAAATTGGAAATGAGGGTGTGCAATCGATCCCAGGAAATGCAAGTTTGCCTGCAAATGAGAGAGATGTCGGATTTCATCTGCTAGGTGATCAATTTGGCGGCGGAATAAACAGAGCTAATGTTGTACCAGGAAATGCTAAATTAAATGGTGGAACACGGGGAGGATGGGGCTATCTTGAAAACAGATTTACAGAAATAATCAATAATGATCCTAATACAAATATTAAATTTTCAATTGAAGTAGAGCGTGGAACCGAAGAGATAGAAACTAGACCATCCCATTTTGTTTACAAATATTCTTTAAATGGCGGCCCTGAATTTGAGAGTAGATACGCAAATACACTGCCAATTCCAGGTGTTACCGGGCAACCTCTCATTTCGTGACGCGAAGCCCCATATGACCCCTGATATGGGTTGACCTATCAGGGGCCGCAGGCGATGGTAATTTGTGTTAATTGGAAGCGCATATTTCTAGCAGCAGCGTTGGTATTTTCACTCGGGTAACATTCTCTGAATATGAGGGAGCTTTATGGACATCACGACGCTGCAGGCCAATTTGGCCAACTCGATTGTTGATGATTGCCCACATGGCGGCTGGGAACGGATCGTTGCCGACATTGAAATCGCCGTTGATAATGATGACTGCCGTTTGGATGCGTTGAGCTTTGCTGTCATCCGCGATGATGGCGGGGGCCTGACCAATCCCTATTTTGAAATGAGCCCCAAGACACATTGGGCGGCGATTGAGCTTTATAAGGAGCAGCTGAAACACAGCCCGCGCCAGCTCAGCGGTATCGCGTTTGAAGTGCAGGAGGATGGCCGTTATGGCTTCGATTTAAGTTATGGTCAGCCCGAGCGTTTGAATGGCGTGTTCGAAAGCGGAAAGGCCGATAGATTGGCAAATTACCTCCAAACCTATCGCTAATCCGTAATGGGTGGGGCGGCCATCAACCCACCCTTCCCCTCACCTAAATTCCGCGTTAAGGCCAGCCTCTGATTATGGCTGACCAATCTCCCCTTGATGCGTTCAAATCGGTTTTGACGGGCACGGCGCGCGCGCTGGCGCATGAGCCGGAGGTTGAGCTGGCCTTTACTGCCGACGCGCCGAGCCAGGTGGGGAAGAATTTCCGTGTGCCGATGCCGGGGCGCTCGCTTTCGCTTGAGCAAGTGTCCGAAGCGCGCGGCTTTGCCGATGCGATGGCACTGCGGCTGCGGCATCATAATGCGGCGGTGCATTCGGTTCACCGTCCGGCTGATCCGATTGCAGGCGCGGTGTTTGATGCGGTGGAAAACGCGCGGGTTGAGGCGCTGGGCGCGCGCGCGATGGCCGGGGTGCGCGCGAACCTGAACTACGCCACTGAAATGCGGATGCGATCCGACCCGATAACGCGCGCGCAGGCCGCCGATGAAGTGCCGCTGTCTAGCGCGATTGGCCTGCTGGTGCGGGAACGGCTGACGGGCGATGCGCCGCCGGCGTCGGTGCGCGGCGGGCTTGATATGGTGCGCGGCTGGATCGAGGAGAAGGGCGGCGATGATATTGATGCGCTTGGCCTTGCGCTTGATGATCAGGCGGCGTTTGCGATGCTCGCGCAGAAATTGCTCGTTGATCTCAACCTGATCGAGGCAAGTGAGGAGCTTGATCCGACCGATCAGGACGACAGCGAAGAGGATGAGGACGAGGGCGACAGCGAAGACCAAGACACCGACGATGATGACGGCGGCGATTCCGACGCGCAGATGGAGGCGCGCGCTGAGCCTTCGGACGGTGAAGCCGAAGACGGTGAGACTCAGGAGATGGAAGCCGAATCGGAGATGGATTCGGACGGCGAACCAAGCGATGAGGGCCAAGACGGGATGATGCCGGTGCGGCCAAACCGGCCGCTGGCTGATCTGCCACCGCAATTTGATTATAAAAGCTGGAGCGACAAGTTTGACGAGGAAATCGCCGCGACTGAACTGTGCGATGAGGATGAGCTAACACGGCTGCGTGCCTATCTTGATCAGCAATTGCTCCATTTGCAGGGGGCCGTGACCAAGCTCGCCAATCGTCTGCAACGCCGCCTGATGGCGCAGCAGAACCGCAGTTGGGATTTTGATCAGGAGGAGGGCATTCTTGACGCGGCTCGGCTGGCGCGGATCGTGGTTTCGCCGGGGCTTTCGCTATCCTACAAAATTGAGCGCGATACCCAGTTTCGCGATACAGTCGTCACGCTACTGATCGATAATTCGGGTTCGATGCGCGGGCGGCCAATCTCGATTGCCGCGATCAGCGCCGATATCATGGCGCGCACGCTTGAACGCTGCGGCGTGAAGACTGAGATTTTGGGCTTTACCACCCGCGCTTGGAAGGGCGGGCAGGCGCGTGAAAGCTGGCTCGCGGCGGGGCGTCCAGCGGCGCCGGGGCGGCTTAATGACTTACGCCATATCATTTATAAGAAGGCCGATGAGCCCTGGCGACGCGCGCGCAAATCATTGGGCCTGATGATGCGCGAAGGGCTGCTCAAGGAGAATATCGACGGTGAAGCGCTGCTTTGGGCGCATAATCGCCTGATCAGCCGGTCTGAGGATCGCAAGATACTGATGGTGATTTCGGACGGCGCGCCGGTTGACGATTCAACATTGTCGGTCAACCACGGTGCCTATCTTGAGCGGCATTTGCGCCAAGTAATCGGCTGGATCGAAGGGCGCTCCCCGGTTGAGCTCTGCGCGATTGGGATCGGCCATGATGTCACGCGCTATTATTCCAAAGCAGTAACGATCATGGACGCCGAACAGCTTGGCGGAACGATGGTTGAGCAGCTCGCCGGGCTGTTCGACAATGATCAGAGCAGATAGCCGCCGTCACTGGTGAGCGTTGCACCGGTGATTGTCGCCGCCGTATCCGACAGTAGAAACGCGATTTGCGCGGCGATTTCCTCCGCACTGGCAAAGCGGCCTAGCGGGGTTGCGGCCTTGGCGATTGCGTCAAACGCCGCTGCCTCACCGCCGCTGTCACGCGCGAGATCGTTGAAGAACGCTTCGTTGCGCCAGATCGGGGTGGTGACGCCTGCGGGCGCGATAGCGTTGACGCGGATGCCGTAAGCCGCGCATTCTTTCGCGGCAATTTTCGTCAGGTGAAGCACCCCGGCCTTTGACGCGCCGTAGGCAGCGATCCCCGCTTCGGCTTTGAGCCCCGAGGCAGAGGCAACAATCACTATCGCGCCGCCCCGGCCATGCGCCTTCATCGCGCGAATTGTGGCGCGCAGCGTCAGGAATGCGCCGTCAAGGTTGGTTGACATCACCCGCCGCCACTCGCTCATATCAAGGGTGTCGATTGCGCCGCTGCCTGAAACGCCTGCGTTAATCACTGCGAGATCAAGGCCTTCGAGATGATGTGCAGCGTCGGCCCAAAAGCCCTCATCAGCAACATGCCCAGCCAGCCGCACCGCGCCCGCAACGCAGGCGGTTGCGTCATCAAGCGTCTGAGCAATCCGGTCAGTCAGCACGAGCGAAGATGCACCTGCGGTGGCGAGTGAATGCGCAACGGCAAGCCCAATGCCTGAAGCAGCGCCAGTAATCAGTGCGGATTTCTGTGAAAAGTTGTAACGCATCGTTGTCGGTTAAGCGACCGCGCGGCGTTTCTCAAGCCGACTTCTTAGGCGACGTCGCTGATCCCGAGTTCGGCGAGCTTGCGATAAAGCGTTGAGCGACCAATGTTGAGACGCCGCGCGACCTCAGTCATCCGGCCTCGATAATGGCCGATCGCAAGACGGATGACATCGGCCTCAATCTCCTCAAGCGAGCGCATGTGGCCATCGCTTTGATACAGCGCAACACCAGCCTCATTAATCGCACGGCGAGCGAGAATTGGCGCCTTGGCATGTGCGGCAATTTCGGAAAAATCGCCTGCAGTAAGGGCGTCCCGCTCACAACGCAGCGCCGCACGGAAGAGGCAACCCTGCAACTGACGAATGTTCCCAGGCCAACTATATTCGGACAGCAGGGCAAGCGCGTCATCGGTTATCCCAAGCCCGCGCATCCCTTGATGGTGCGTCATCCGCGTTAACAAGTGCCGCGCAAGTGAAGGTAAGTCAGCAATCCGCTCACGCAGCGGCGGGATCGTGACATGAACCGTCGCCAGCCGATAATAAAGATCTTCGCGGAAACGCACCGCCATAATGTCATCAAGCAAGTTGCGGTTCGTTGCCGCAATCACCCGCACATCAACCTCACGAAAGCCGCGCGCGCCAAGTGGGTGAACTTCACCCGACTCAATTGCACGCAGCAATTTGACATGAAGATCAAACGGCAGTGCCTCAATCTGATCAAACATGATGGTTCCGCCATCGGCTTCAAGCAATTTGCCGTCATGGCGGGTAAACGCACCGGCAAAGGCACCGCGTTCGTGACCAAAAATTTCGGACTCAATCAGATTGGCTGGAACCGCCGCACAGTTTACCCTTATGAACGGTCGCTTTTCGCGGGCTGATGACAGGTGAATTGCATGAGCAACCATATCCTTACCAACACCTGCTTCACCCTCAATCAAGACGGGAACGCGTGCGCGCGCGGCCTTGGCCGCAATCGCAAGAGCAGAGCGAAATGCGGGATCAGAACCAACAATTTCACCAAATCCAAGTGGTGCAGAATCCTTTTCTGTCAGCGTGCGCAGCTCACCCTTTGGCGCATCGGGACAAACCGTCGCTTCAAGCGCTGCAACAAGCCGATCAGGAGCCATTGGCTTAATGATAAAATCAGTAGCGCCCGCGCGCATCGCATCCACCGCCAAAGGCATTGAATTGAGCGCCGTGAGCATCAAGATTGGCACGGCGGGACGACGTTCGCGAATTTGGGCGATCAGCAATGCACAATCATGGCCGGGCATCGCCTGATCAATGACAATCGCATCAAGCATCATGCCGTCACGTGTGCCAAGCATCGCAAGTGCCATTTCAGCCGTTGATGCATGGATAGAACGCCAACCCGACCGCGAAGCAAGTGCAGAAACCAGTCGCTGTTGCGCTGGTTCGTCATCGATTAGCATCATCATGTGCGCGCCCGATGGCATCATCTGTTTACTACCTGTCCCTAAGTCCCGATTCTCTACTCTTACTTCAAAAGCGTAAAGGGGCGATTAAACGCAAGCTGTGACAAGGATCGCAGTTACACCCGATTCAGCGTCTAATTTATGAACCAATATTTGCGCTTAAATCCGAGATGCGGGGGTTGAGATGTTGCGCGCGCGCCTCTAAGCATTACGAATCAATATGTTGCATCGTCGGAGGGGTGAATTATGGGAACCAGCAATAATCACGGTGACATGCGTGCACATTCGGAAACATATTCCAGTGTGATAGCCATGATCAAAAGGGGGACGGTTGCAACAGCAATCGTTGCTGCGATCGTCATTTTTTTGATTGCAGGCTGACGTGGTAAAAATTGCAGTTCTCAAGGAAAGCGCCGCTGGTGAAAACCGCGTTGCCGCATCCGCCGAAACCGTCAAAAAATTCATTGGGCTCGGCGCCACAGTATTTGTTGAAGCAGGTGCGGGTTCTGGTGCAGCCGTATCTGACGCCGATTATACTGCCGCTGGGGCAAGTGTTGGTACGCTCGCTGCAACGATCAAGGACGCCGATATCATCCTCGGTGTGCAGGGGCCAGATCCCAAATCGTTGAAGGGCGCCAAATCAGGCGCATTACTGGCTGCGGGGCTTAACCCGTTTGGCGAACGCGCGCGCATTGATGAATATGCCAAGGCCGATGTTGAGGCGTTGGCAATGGAGTTTATGCCGCGCATCACGCGTGCACAGTCAATGGATATTCTTTCAAGCCAGTCGAATCTGTCGGGCTATAAGGCAGTGCTTGATGCTGCCGGTGAATATGGCAAGGCATTCCCGATGATGATGACTGCCGCAGGCACGGTTTCTGCTGCGCGCGCGTTCGTCATGGGTGTTGGCGTTGCTGGGCTTCAAGCAATTGCTACTGCGCGTCGCCTAGGCGCGCAGGTTTCGGCAACTGATGTGCGTTCAGCCACCAAAGAACAGATTGAATCGCTTGGCGCGAAAGCAATCTTTGTTGAAGATGTTAAAGGCATCGAAGGCGAAGGATCAGGTGGTTATGCCACCGAAATGTCTGACGAATACAAGGCCGCGCAGGCGGCGCTCGTTTCAACCCATATCGCCAAGCAGGATATCGTGATCACCACCGCACTGATCCCCGGTCGTCCTGCGCCGCGTTTGATTAGCGATGCTCAGATTGCCAGCATGAAACCCGGCAGCGTTATCGTTGATTTGGCGGTTGAAGCAGGCGGCAACGTCGAAGGTTCAGTCGCGGGTGAAGTTGTCGTCATTCACGGCGTCAAGATTGTCGGCCATAAAAATGTGCCCGGACGTTTGGCAACCGACGCGTCGGCGCTGTTCTCTCGCAACCTGTTCAATTTCCTCTCGGCGTTTTGGGACAAGGAGGCGGGTCGTCCCGTCCTTCCCGATGATGATGAAATCACTAAGGCTATCCGCCTGACACAGGGCGGTAAGGTTGTGAATGAAAGGCTGTTGGGATGAGGAAGATGTGCATAACCGCTGTTGGCTTGATATTGTGCTTGTCGGCTTGCGGCCAATCTGAATCAAAATCTGATCAGAACAGGAGCGGTAGCCACCACTATTTTATTCCTGCAAGCCATGTTGAACCGTCATCAAAATCGTTGCCATCAAACGTAACGACCCACCTTGATGATATTATAAATTTATCAGTGTGATGGAAGGCTGACACGGCAATGGAATTCATCTCAATCTTGAGCATCTTCGTTATGGCCTGTTTTGTTGGCTATTATGTTGTCTGGTCGGTTACACCAGCGCTACATACGCCGCTGATGGCGGTGACGAACGCGATTTCCTCGGTGATTATCGTCGGCGCGCTGATTGCATCGGCACCTGCGATAACTGGAACCAGCGGGCTTGGTAAATGGCTTGGGCTGGTTGCGGTCGTTTTTGCCAGCATCAATATTTTTGGTGGGTTTGCTGTCACAGCACGGATGCTCGCGATGTATAAGAAAAAGGAACGCTAGTCGGAAGTTTCCGGCGCGTTGGTAATATAAACAAGGTAATTACCCGGCACTTTAAGTGCCAGGAACACCGAACAGGGAATGACCGTAGATGCATGATACCGTCGCCGCAGTGCCCACTTGGGTCGGATTTGCCTATCTCATATCGGGCGTGTGCTTCATCCTTGCGCTACGCGGCCTTTCATCGCCTGCGTCAAGCCAGCGCGGCAATCGACTCGGCATCATTGGGATGGCGATTGCCGTCATCACAACGCTGATTTTCCTCAAATCGGGTTTTGTTGAAATTCTGGCCGCCATTGGCATCGGCGCGGCCATCGGGATTATCACCGCGCGGCGGATCGCGATGACCGATATGCCACAGCTTGTCGCTGCGTTTCACTCGCTCGTCGGGATGGCGGCGGTGCTTGTGGCCGCCTCCGGCTTCCTTGCGCCCGAAGTGCTCGGCATCGCTGGGAGTGACGGGGTTATTCATCAGGCGAGCCGAATTGAAATGGGGCTTGGCATCGCGATTGGTGCGATTACGTTCAGCGGCTCAGTGATCGCCTTCCTTAAGCTCAACGGCAATATGTCGGGAAGCCCGATCATGTTGCCTGGGCGGCACATCATCAACCTTGGTACTTTACTTGCGATTATCGGTTTGATTGGACTGTTTTACACCGATCAAAGCCCTTGGATTTTCTGGACGATCACTGCGCTCGCCTTCATGATTGGCTTCCTCCTGATCATCCCAATTGGCGGCGCGGATATGCCAGTCGTCGTTTCGATGCTCAACAGCTATTCGGGCTGGGCCGCAGCAGCAATGGGCTTCACGCTGCAAAATACTGCAATGATCATCACTGGAGCGCTCGTTGGCTCGTCAGGTGCGATCCTCTCTTACATTATGTGCAAGGCAATGAACCGCAGCTTCATCTCGGTGATTGCGGGCGGCTTTGGTGCAGCGCCTGAGGCGGCGGGCGGTGCTGCTAAGACTGATCGTCCATGGAAACGCGGCTCGGCTGAAGATGCGGCCTTCCTGATGGGGCAGGCAGAGCAAGTCATCATTGTTCCCGGTTACGGCATGGCGGTGGCGCAGGCGCAACATGCGCTGCGTGAAATGGGCGATCTCCTCAAGAAAGAGGGCGTCAAGGTCAAATACGCAATCCATCCTGTGGCGGGGCGTATGCCGGGGCATATGAATGTCCTTCTCGCCGAGGCCAGTGTGCCTTATGATGAAGTGTTCGAACTTGAGGACATTAACGGAGAATTTGCGCAGAGCGATGTTGCCTTTATCATCGGCGCGAATGACGTGACGAACCCAGCGGCGAAAACCGATAAAACATCGCCGATTTACGGCATGCCGGTGCTTGATGTCGGGAAAGCGAAAACAATCTTGTTTGTAAAGCGCTCAATGGGAGGCGTCGGTTATGCCGGCGTTGATAACGACGTGTTCTACATGGATCAGACGATGATGCTGCTCGCCGATGCCAAGAAAATGGTCGATGATATTTGCAAGGCGCTCGCGCATTAATTGCGCGAACAGCCTTATCGGAGATTAATCCGTAACGGATGAATATTGCGTCACTCGGCGCCCCAAACTTACCATCTTACGGGCATTTCTAGCTCGCGACTCGCGATAAGCTAGGCAAAGTATATATATTTGCGCCACTATGGCGATACTCATAGATGACTATCATCCAATCTGGCGGCAACCTCAATAAGCAGCTAATACAGCAGCAACAACAGGGGTCGCCACCAATGGAAAAATCGTTTCCGCTAAAATCCGGTTATCAATATACACCGATTGCACTCATCTTTTCAGACAATAGCCTCGGTATAGAAATTGTCAGTGAAGCCATTATTGCCGCCGGCGGCAGAATAGGAGGATGTGCAAATATTGGTGAGGCATTAAACCGGCTCGCCGATCAGGCCGTCGCCGATGCGATATTTATCGATATTACCGAAGACCCCGGTGCTCAGATTGATGGATTGTTCAAAGGCATTAGTGATTGGTCTAACAGTAATGGTATCCCTACAATCATTTCTGCACCTATCGAAATAATCGATCTTGTAACCGCACATCTGGATAACGATAGTGTGACCTTGCTGTGCGCACCCAACCCAGCTGACCGGGTAAGTGCTATTATGACCGCGTGGGCGCACAAAGAAACCACGCTTCATGATATTTCCACTGAAATTGACAGTATCAAGATAAAACGCATCTCTGAAGAGGTATCTAGGCTTTCAAGGAGCCTTTCAAGACTTGTCGCAGGGTCTTTGACCGCGACCGATGCTCAAGCCAGTCCGGGCGAAGGTGGACACGTAAACGCCGTTCGGCTTGATTTCCATGCCGAACCAATGGCATCAGCAACTGGCCCAGCCATCGATGCCGCCGAGGTGCGTGCGATCTTGCGACTTCGCCGGATGCGCAGCGCTTATTTTTCATCGGAACTCTTCGCAGACCCAGCGTGGGATATGCTGCTTGACCTAACCGCAGCACAGCTTGAGAACGAAAAGGTCGCCGTGTCGAGCCTGTGCATCGCATCGGCTGTTCCGGCAACAACGGCACTTCGCTGGATCAAAACAATGTGCGATGCGAAATTGTTTGAACGTCATTCCGATCCACTTGATGGCCGGCGCATCTTCATCGGCCTCTCACCAGGAGCCGCCAGCGCCATGTTGACCTATCTTAGTGCGGCCAAACGAATGGGTAATTTGGCAATTTAGCGTTGATTGCAACCGCTGTAGCTTAGCACTACTTTGGCAGATTTGTAATTTTAGGGATTCCCTTTTGGTTGGATCGGTGATTCATGTGGAGCCAGCTGATGGAGGCTGGCGATTGGCGACGATTGGCGGATTGATCTGGAGAGGTGGTTGGAGCCGTTTATCGGGT
>JANOXQ010000134.1:0-3233 GCA_031418495.1 Sphingomonadales bacterium | reverse complement strand
GTTGTGGGTTTCTCGCTTCGTTCATACTTGTGGTTTGTGGTTTCCTTAATGGCATCCCCACGAACGGGTTTGTCTAAAGCGGCAAACCCTAAAAACCCGTTCCTCACAAATTTGGGGAGCACATAAAGGAGAAGACCATGGATTATGAAGTAAAAGCCGAAAGCCTTGAAGACAGTTTTGCCGCTATCGAAGCGGGCGGGGTGCCGCCGGTAATTGAGCGGCCAATGATCAGCGGGGCATCGCCTGAACTGAACGCGAAGGCGGCCTTTGTTGATGGCTATTTGCGGCGTGGCAGCGATGGCGGGCTCAAGAGTTTCAACGCGGTGACTGGTGGCGACGGTGGTTTTGCGCTGCCGCGTGAGATTGATTCAGTGATTGATGCGACGCTCAAGAGCATCTCGCCAATCCGCGCTATCGCCAATGTGGTTCGTGTTGGCAGCGCTGGCTACCGCAAACTCGTCACGCAAAACGGCGTTGTCTCGGGCTGGGCTGCGGAAAATGCGACGCGGCCTGAAACGGCAACGCCGCAGTTCAATGAAATCGTGCCGCCGATGGGCGATCTTTATGCCAATCCCTCGGCAAGTCAGGCAATGCTTGATGATGCGGCGTTTGATGTGGAGCGCTGGCTGGCGGATGAAATCGCGACTGAATTTGCTAAGGCCGAAGGATCAGCATTTGTGAATGGTAATGGCGTCAATAAACCAAAAGGGTTCCTAACCTTCGCGACATTGGCAACACCCGACACGACTCGTGCATTCGGTACGCTCCAGCATATTGCCTCAGGCGCGGCGAGCGATTTTATCGCGGTCAACCCGCAAGATCGGCTGGTTGACCTAGTGCAGGCGTTGCGCGCGCCCTACCGTCAGGGCGCGGTGTGGGTGATGAACAGCGCAACGCTTTCGCGCATTCGCAAGTTCAAAACGAGCGACGGCGCGTTTATCTGGCAGCCAAGTCTTGGCGCTGGCATTGGCAATACTTTGCTTGGCTATCCGGTGATTGAGAGCGAGGATATGCCCGACATCGCGGCGAACAGCCTGTCGATTGCGTTTGGCAATTTCAGCGCTGGCTATCTGATCGCGGAGCGGAGCGAAACCAATATCCTCCGCGATCCCTTTAGCAACAAACCGTTCGTCAATTTCTACGCGACCAAGCGGATTGGCGGGACGGTGAGCAATAGCGAAGCGATCAAGTTGATGAAGTTCGCTGTGAGTTAGAGGTCAATCAAAATAGTCATTGCTTCGCTGCGCTTGCAATGACGAACATGACCAAGAAAACCCTCTTGGCGGCGTGGCGTTCATTGCGTGACTCCAAAAAAAAACCACAGCACAAAAGCCGTCGCAAAATTATATAAACCCAAGGACGCCAAACCGCCCACAGAAAATTTATAAAAAATTTGCTTTCCAATAATGATCACCCGCCAAGCCCCCCACGCCGCCAAGAGAAAATTTATAAAACTTTTGCTTCCTGCCTCCTTCGCAAAGGGGGCGGGGAAAGGACATTCCATGCCCCCCTATATTTTCCAACGCGGTGAGACGGTCTCGCTCGCGCTTGACGCCCTGTCGGGTGATCGGGCGAGTGTTAGCGCGATCACTGCTCAGTTGAAGGCCGTCGCGCCGGGTCGGCTCAGCGTTGCGGCTGACGCAGCCGTCGCGGCGACGTTCGTGATCACCCCGCGCGTGGCGGTTGATGATTTGCCCGCTGGCTGGACGCTGACCATCCCGGCGAGCGTTTCAGCCTCGCTTGAGGCTGGTTTCTACGCCGCCGATGCGCGGCTTGAAGTTGCAGGCGGGGTGATCATCACTGATCAAGTGGCCTTACGCATTCGTGATGCGGTGACATCGTGATTACGCTCATTTGGCGGCGGCCCGATCCGCCGATTGTGACCCAGTGGCGCGGGCCGGAGGGGCGGGTTGCAAACAGCGCGCTCGTCGTACCTTTGCCGCAGCTTGCCGCGATCATCGGTCCACCGGGCGAACGCGGACACGCTGGCGAAGCGGGGCCGCCCGGACTCGCAGGCCCACCAGGGTCAAAGGGCGATCCGGGCGATCCCGGTACACCCGGTTTGCCTGGCGCGGGCGGGCTTGGCGGCGTTGCGACGATCATATTGCCGTCGGGGCGGGGCGCGCGCGAATGGCGTGAAAGCGTTGCTGCACCCGGCGTTACGGCGGCATCCCGCGTTCAGCTTGGTCTCGCGCCTGCTGATGAGACCCAAGAAAATGATCCTGAACTGCTGTTCCCAATCGCGCTGTGGGCGCGGCCTGCGGCGGACGTGATCCATATTGGCGCGGCCTTTGCGCATCCCGTTGCGGGTGCGGTGACCCTTATTTGGAGTGCAACATAATGGCGAAATTATCGAGAGATTTTGGGAGCGAAACGCTCCACCCGCGTGAGACATTGTTCGCGGCCGGGATGCTCGGCGCGGTCGGGGCAGAGGTGGTGATCGCGGCGGATGGCGGCGCGTGCGTCTGCCTTGATATGCGCGGCACTTATGCGCTCACCGCTGAAGTTTCGGGCAGCGTTGACGGCGTCAATTGGACGCTCATTCCGGTGCGGTTGTTAAACGGTGCCTCGCCTGCCTATGTCGCTGCCGTAGCGGGGAGCGTTCAGGGCGTGTGGAGCGGTGCGCTTTACGGCTTCCGCCTCGTTCGGGTGCGCTGCACCGCCTTGGTCAGCGGGGCCGCGAGCGTTACGCTGACCACGAGTACCGCCCCGCCCGACCCATCACTGAGCGCGATGGTGACGCCCAATTTGGGAACGATCATCGGCGCAGCAGGTGCTGCAACAACGCTGACGCTTGCGGCACCCGGATTGGGGCTGCGTCATTATTTGACCTACCTCTCGATCAATCGCTTCGCCGCTGCGGTGCTGACGGCGAGCGCAACCCCGGTTGCGGTGACGAGTACCAACCTGCCGGGGAGCCTAGCCTTCACCTTTGAGGCCGATGCTGCGCCGCTTGGCAGCATGATCCGCTGGCGAGAGGATTTCGCGTTCCCCCTCGTGGCGAGCGCGCCCAACGCCGCGACAACAATTGCCTGCCCCGCGACCCCCGGCGTCATCTGGCGCGTGACAGCCGGGTTTTATCTGGGGGGGTAGGGTAGAAATTTGACTCACACGAAGCCACGAAGGCCACGAAGAAGAAAATCCTCCTTGGCGGCTTGGCGTTCTTGGCGTGAGAATAATCAATGGTGCGACGCGCGGTGAGCTTGGTAATTTGTCTCACGCCAAGAACGCCA
>JANOXQ010000133.1:0-10185 GCA_031418495.1 Sphingomonadales bacterium | reverse complement strand
CAAGGATAATCATTCGCGTCGCGGCCTTTTGATGCTTGTTAACAACCGTCGTTCGCTGCTCGATTATCTCAAGAAAATCGATAATGCGCGATACGCGGCACTCATTGCTAAGCTGGGTCTTCGTAAATAATTCAAGGCGGCTCCCACGACGGGGGCCGTTTTGCTTTTCCGGCAATCACAATTCGGTGCTTGACCGGCGCGGCGGACGAACTGTCCGCACACAGAAGAAAACCGTTCGGCATAGGGCCGCCGGTTTGAAGGAAATAAGATGTTTAACACGAAAACTGTAACAATCGAGTGGGGCGGCGCGACGCTGACCCTCGAAACGGGCAAGGTCGCCCGTCAAGCCGACGGCGCGATCATCGCGACGCTTGGCGAAACTGTCGTGCTTTGCGCGGTTACCGCTGCAAAGAAGGTAAAAGAGGGCCAGGATTTCTTCCCGCTCACCGTCAATTATCAAGAGAAATATTTCTCATCCGGGCGCATTCCCGGCGGCTTTTTCAAGCGTGAACGCGGTGCAACCGAAAAGGAAACGCTGGTTTCGCGTCTGATTGATCGTCCACTACGTCCACTCTTCCCCGAAGGCTTTTACAACGAAATCAACTGCATCGCGCAGGTGCTTAGCTATGACGGCGAAAATGAGCCTGATGTGCTCGCGATGGTTGCGGCTTCGGCGGCGATGACGCTTTCGGGTGTTCCGTTCATGGGTCCAATCGGCTGCGCCCGCGTTGGCTATCTTAACGGCGAATATATCCTCAACCCAACCGACGAACAAGTTGCCGAGGGTGAACTCGATCTTGTTGTTGCAGCCACTTATGATGCGGTGATGATGGTCGAATCCGAAGCGAAGGAGCTTTCGGAAGAAATCATGCTCGGCGCGGTTCAGTTTGCGCACAAGGCGTGCCGCGAAGTCATCAAGGCGATCATCAAACTCGCCGAACAAGCCGCCAAGGAACCTTGGGCAATGGCCGAGCAAGCTGATCTCTCGGAAGCCAAGGATAAGCTCAAGAAGCTGATCGGCAAGGATATTGCCGCTGCCTACAAGATCACCGACAAGTCGGATCGCTCAAACGCGCTTAACGAAGCCCGCAGCAAGGCCAAGGATGCATTCGCAGGCGAAAGCCCGCAGGATCAGATGGCGGCAAACAAGCTGATGAAGAAGCTTGAAGCCGAAATCGTTCGCGGTGCCATCCTCAAGGACGGCAAGCGTATCGATGGCCGCACGACCACGCAGATCCGCCCGATTGTGGCTGAAACGCACTTCTTGCCCCGCGCACATGGTTCCGCCCTGTTCACACGCGGCGAAACCCAAACCATTGCGACTTGCACGCTCGGCACCAAAGAGTCAGAGCAGATGATCGATGGTCTAACGGGCTTGAAATATGAGCATTTCATGCTGCATTATAACTTCCCACCTTATTCGGTTGGTGAAGTTGGCCGTTTTGGCGCTCCCGGTCGTCGCGAAGTTGGCCACGGTAAGCTCGCATGGCGCGCGCTTCACGGCGTTCTCCCAAAGAAGGAGGATTTCCCTTACACGATCCGTCTGACCAGCGACATTACTGAGAGCAATGGCTCATCATCGATGGCGTCGGTTTGCGGCGGTAGCCTCGCGATGATGGATGCAGGCGTTCCAATCACGCGGCCCGTATCGGGCATCGCGATGGGTCTGATTCTTGAAGGCAAGGATTTCGCAGTTCTGTCTGACATCCTCGGTGATGAAGATCATCTGGGTGACATGGATTTCAAGGTTGCGGGCACGTCCGAAGGCATCACCACAATGCAGATGGACATCAAAATTGCTGGCATCACTGATGAAATCATGAAGGCTGCGCTGACCCAAGCCAAGGAAGGCCGCGCGCATATTCTTGGTGAAATGGCGAAGGCACTCGGCGAGACGCGTCAGGAACTTTCGGCGCACGCCCCGCGCATCGAAACGATGCAAATCGACAAGGCCAAGATCCGTGACATCATCGGCACGGGCGGCAAGGTCATCCGTGAAATCGTCGCGACCACGGGCGCCAAGGTCGATATTGATGATGAAGGCTTGATCAAGATCAGCTCATCAGACCTCAGCCAGATCGAAGCTGCGCGTAAGTGGATTTCGGGCATCGTCGAAGAAGCCGAAGTCGGTAAGGTCTATGACGGCAAGGTCGTCAACATGGTTGATTTCGGCGCGTTTGTGAATTTCATGGGCGGTAAAGATGGCCTCGTCCATGTCTCCGAAATTCGCAATGAACGCACCGAAAAGGTAACTGACGTTCTGTCCGAAGGTCAGGAAGTCAAGGTCAAGGTTCTCGAAATCGATCCACGCGGCAAGGTTCGCCTGTCGATGCGCGTCGTTGATCAGGAAACGGGTGCTGAACTCGAAGACACCCGCCCACCGCGTGAAGAACGCCCACGCGGTGATCGTCCTGATCGTGGCCCGCGTAGGGATGGCGAAGGTCGCGGAGACCGTGGCCCACGTCGTGATGGCGGCGGTGGACGTGATGGTGGTCGTGGGCCCAGAAGAGATGGGGGCCGTGATGGTGGTGGTGACCGCGCACCCCGCGCAGAAGGCGGCGATCCCAACTTCGTTCCAGCGTTCCTCAAGTCAGACGACTAGGAGTGGCAGGACCTTTGGCCTGAAGCTGAGGGCCAAGGGCACCGAGCATAGGTCGGTATCATAGTTGACAATGGAAGGGCTCGCCGCGAGGCGAGCCTTTCTTTTTTGGCGCAGACTGGTTACCGGGCACCGCATGGTTTTTTACGAACATCTTGGCAGTGCAATCGTGCCGAGCGGGGTGGAAATTCGGCTCTACAAACATGAACAGGATTATTCGATCCTGCTTCCCGATGATGAGCTGATGAGTACGCGGATGCGCGCGTCTGAAGATTTGCTTGCCGTGCAATCGCTTGCGCGCATTGGCCATTGCCCCGCGCCACGAATGCTGATTGGCGGCTATGGCATGGGCTTCACGCTACGGGCGGCGCTCGCTGCAGGCGGCCCCGGTCTCGAAGTGACCGTTGCCGAGATTGTCCCCGAAATCATCGACTGGGCACGCGGACCAATGGCCGACGTCACGGCGGGCTGCCTCGAAGACCCCCGCGTCAATATTCAGCTGGCCGATGTCGGCGCGATCATCATGAGCGCCAACGACTATTTCGACACGATCCTGCTTGATGTCGATAACGGCCCCGACGGCGTGGTGCGCCGTGATAATGATGGGCTTTATTCGGCGGCCGGGCTGGTGCGCGCCTATCGCGCGCTCCGTCCACGCGGTTTGCTCTCCATTTGGTCCGCCAAAAATGATGCGGGCTTTACCCGCCGCCTCAAAAAGGCAGGCTTTGCGGTTGAGATCGTCCGCGCCAAATCCCGCCCCGACGGTACGGGTGCCCGCCACCTGATCTGGTTCGCGCGCAAGCCGGGGTAGGGGGCGTGTGGTGGGGCAATCCAGAGTCCGACGCCTAGAACTGGGCTGGTTGACCTCGGTCGCGTGCGGCCCCTGCTTTGCCTGCAAAGACAATGGGTTCACGGCTGAAGTCATCAGGCTCCGACTTACTCTGGCAGCGCCATTTCGATCACGCGTGCTGCGATCCGCGCGGTGACTGGGGTGTGCGCCAGAATTTCCCCGTCGATTGAGATAGGCAGCGGCGGGATCGTTTCGATGCGCAGCGTGTGCCCGTAGAACTCGCGCGTCAGCGTCCGTCGCCACGGCAAGCGGAGCAGGCTTGCGCCCCATGATTTGAGCAGCGAATAGCGCGAGCGCCCGATCACGGCTTGCACCACGAGCTCGCCCGAATGCGGGTTGGCGTCGTCGATCAACTCGGTGCCGCCCTGAAAACGTCCATTGGCAATCCGCACTTCAGTTGCAAAGACATGCTCACCATCAACGATCAGCTCAAACGGGCGGAAGCGGACAAGCGACACCGCCGCCCATGTGATATAGCCGACGCGACCGAACCAGCGTTTGAGCAGATGCGGCACGGTTTCGGCGATCAGCGGGGCAAGGCCAATCGCGGCGACGTTGCAGAAATAATCATCGTCGATCATCCCGAGATCGATGGTGCCGCGCCGTCCGTTCGCAATAACGTCAACTGCGCCTGCCAGGTCAAGCGGGATGCCCGTCGAGCGGGCAAAGCTGTTGGCTGTGCCAAGCGGCAGAAGCGCGAACACGCACGCCTTGCCGACGAGGAGATCAACGGATGATGACAGCGATCCGTCCCCGCCACCAACGATGATCATCTTGCTGCCCGCCTCGACCGCCTGCTTTACCGTGGGTTGCAGCTTGGCAGGGCTATCAAGCGCGTGGCAGGCGTCAAGGAGGATGCCGCGTTCTTCGAGCAGTGATTTCGCCTGCGCAAAAAGTTCGCGGCCGCGCCGAGATTGGGCATTGACGATGAGCGTTGCAGTTTTGGGAAGCGGGATCATGGTGCTCGTATAACGAAGGGGCTCGTTTTGCGATGCAATAAAAACGGCGGCCTCAGAAATAGGTCTGATCAGATCAGCCAGCCCTCGCCCGGATCAAGCGTGCGGAAGCGCGCTGGGTCTAACCCTTCGCGCGCGAGCGCTGCCGCCAGACGCGTGGGCGGCTCATCAATCGCTTCATCAGTCAATTGGAACGTGCCCCAGTGATAACCAAGCGTTGGCGGGTGCCCAAGCATCTGATGCACGCGCACGGCCTCTTCCGGGTCCATATGCGCATCGGCCATGAACCAGCGCGGGGCATAGGCACCGATGGGAAGCAGCGCGCAATCGATCGACCCGTGCTTGGTCATCAGCCGCTCAGCCCACCAGCCTTCGGCAAAGCCGCTGTCACAATTGATGAAGCAGCACTTTCCCGCAGCGTGGAGCGTGAAGCCCGCCCAAAGCGCCTCATTGCGGTCGCCAAGGCTTCGCGCTGACCAATGATTAACTGGTTCGGCTTCGATACTCATCTCGCCGAATGTCACGCGTTCATCCCAATCAATCGCGCTGATCCGCGCGCGCGGAGCGACCTTGCTGATGATTGTATCATTGCCAAGTGGGGTGATGATTAGTGGATCATAGAGCGCCACCATCTGCCGCAGCGACGCTGTATCAAGATGATCATAATGGCTGTGCGAAACCAGCAGGATGTCAATCGGCGGAAGCTCCGCCATCGCGATCCCCGGTGCGCGCACTCGCCGTGGCCCGGCAAATTGCGTCGGGCTAGCAAATTTTGACCAGACCGGGTCAGTCACAATGTTCAGCCCTGCCGTCTGGATGAGTACAGTGACATGGCCAATCATCGTAAGGCGAATGTCGTCCCCATGAACCCGCACTGGCGGGGGCGGTTGCGGCGCATTCTGTATCCAGCGTGGCCACTTCGCCTTCTCGCGCGACGTCATCCACTTGAAGAGATCGCCGACGCTCTTACCCCCGCTCACCTGCGGGCCAAAGAAGCGCTTGCCATCAAAATGATCGGAAATTGGGCCGGAATAATAGCGAGACATGGAAAGTTGGTTAGCGGCTTTGGGTGGAGTTTGTCATCCGATTTGATCGGACGACTAGCCGCGCTCCGCTCAGGCTCAAGTGATGCTTATCAAAATAGAGCGGAATGCCGCTGGGCCGATGAGCAAGCGGGCGAAACCATGCCCGCCGCCGCCTTCCGCCACTGGATCGAAGCGCACGCGATGACCCTAGACGCCGCCGCCGCCGCGCTCGGCCTTTCACGCCGGACGATTGCCTATTATCTGTCAGGCGAACAGCCCGTGCCCAAAACGGTAATGCTGGCGACGGTGGGGTATGAGCGGATGCAGGCGGCTTGAGGGGGTGAGTACGCGGGCGATTCTATAATTCATATCAAACCGCAATTTTGCATTTAGCCCTCAGATGCATCTTCGTAGTTTTCATCTTTAACTATTTTCTTACGCAAGTCATTAATTCGTCGATTAATTTCGTCATCTGAAACTTCAAGGTTGAGTTTGTCTTTAATGAATCGAAGCCGACCCTCGCATTCTCTTATTATCTCCGCCCACGTTCTCACCCAGACTTTCTGATTGTTTTTGTCAATCCACAGGCCAGCTGGGCGATTGTCTTGTGTTACTCGATCCATCATATTATCATCAATTTCACCGGAAACGAGAATGAATGTCCAAGAGGTATCTGTATGCGCAAAATCTGGCTGTAATCGGATTGCTTTGCTATATTCTTCGACCTGATCAAACTCCTTTCGGCTGACTTTTAAGGAAGGTCGTTTCAGTTCAATGAGAAGGAACTCACGCTTGTCTGGGTTTGCGTGCGGGATGGCGCGGCCCAAAAAACAGTCTACTCGACCAATTTTTCCATCAGGCTTACGCACACTCCCCTTTGCAGGACGTCGAGACCGCTCCTCTGATACACGGTTCATTATTTTTGTCAGTCCTGCTTCCGGTAGCGTTATGTGAAAATTCTCGCCAAACATCCAAGTGTTGTCCTTGATAAGTGCATCAAGCTCTCCTCGCTCCCTGACAGTCTCTCGATACTTCGGATTGAAAACAATTCCTTTCAATATCTCTATGGTCACCAGTCGGTCAGCGATTAGACTGGAAGCTGCTATTATATTTCCCAATTCAGTCCGCTGCATTAACCCTGAAAGCTCGTCTTGACGCGCCTTTGGAAGCTTAACAACCTCGTGAAGAATGTTAGTCAAAGATTCTGGATTGTGCCGCAAAGCCTCACGAATGAGAGTCAGTATGGTCTTTTTCAGTGACGTTTCGGCTCGCTTAAAATCCTTGGAGTAAGAGGACACGGTGTGTGTGGCAATATCAAATACCTCTCGCTCACGCCGCTCGATTTCGTTTGTTGGCTCCCCATCATATGGATATGCACCTTCGATCTTCAGTTGGTCGATCAAGCCCTTTGTTCGATCCGATTGCCTTCGCCGAAAATGGTCAGTCAATTTGTCTCGAACAGCCTCAATCGTTGCTTTAAAAAGAGGCTCTGTGAGGTCGTCTAGCTCCAGCAAATTGGCGTTAGCTAATTCCTGAAAGTATGATGAATATGCGTATGCTGAAAAGTCAAAATCTGGAGCAACCACGTTCGCAGGTTGAGAACCGAGTGTGATGCCTGCTTCGCCACCAAAGTGAATTTTTCGTTCGCCAGTTCCGGAATGCCATTCAATTACGCGAAGTTTCAAATCTCCAACAGATCGATCACCGACTGTAATAGAATCAAATTCGTAGTCGCGCTCATGTGCTACATTAGATTTAGGATCAATCCGCTGGCCGTTGTAAGTTAAAATGATATCTGGGAACTGCATGAGATATGGAGCAAACGCGCTGCCAAATTGAGCATTGGATGCCACAGATGTCAGATTGTCGAAGGTTCCACGTAGATTATCTAGGACTAATTTGGTGCCAGTATTTCGAGAATTTGAAATTGAAGGATCGGAAACAAAGCATTTTTCTAGGTCAGAAGCCTTGATCTCTAACGTTTGCATTTGTCTTCCGATATCGGGCACATCGAAATGTGATATCCAACGAGCATTTTCAGCAAGAGAGAAAAAGCGCAAACGTCCCCTGCCTTCTTTACCATGTACTGGTCGTTGAAACTTGGCTGTTTTAGTGATTGCCTTTTTCCATGAGCCACCAAGTTTTTTGAATTCGGAGTCTGCTTTGTCGGGAGGGATACCCGAGCCGTCATCAATAATCTCTATGCTTTGAATTCCGCCCATAGGATTCGTATTGTATGAGACTGAGACGTTTAGCGCATCAGCGTCGAGGGCGTTCCAAACAAACTCAGCTACTGCCTTCACAGGGTCACGCGTGACAGCAGCTTTTTCCAAATGGTCTTGTTTTGCTACAAGTGTGAGATATGGCATTTTGTAACTTTGGGGGTAAGGAGTTTGTGGGTCAACCCGTGATCGAACAACTCATAAACTAATGCTGCCACACCTCTTCGCGCCTTCGCGTGAACCCTCTTCAGTCTATCTGCGCGCTCAACCCCCGTTCATCGCCTCACACGAAGCCACGAAGACCACCAAGAGGGCGCACCCTCACTCCGGCCATTCCCGGCGGGCGTGGATCACATTCAAGATATGCACTGTGTCTTCGGCGACTTCGTAGATCAGGCGGTAATTGGGGTGAACGGTCAGTTCGCGTGTGTCGGCCAGTATGCCGGGGCGGCCCATGTCGGGGAAGTCGAGGAGCTGTTCGGCGCGTTCTTCAAAAAGCGTTTCCATATCAAAGGCGGCGGTGGGGTTATCAGTGGCGATATGTTTGAAAATGGACAGGCGATCCGCCTCGGACTCGGGCGACCAAACCAGCCTCACGCAGCTTTTTCGCGTTCATGTTCGGCGAGCCACTTTGCGCGGTGCACGGCCATGCGTTCTTTCATTTCCTCATGCGTATAAAAATTGCCCGCCGCGATGCTGGCGCGTGATTTTTCGACCTTACGTGTCAGCCATTCGATATATTCAGGTGTCGGCGGGGTTTGTTCGGCGACGTAGCTGCGCATCATTTCGCGTAATATTTGCGCCGCTGTGCGGTCTTTGGCTTTGGCGAGTTTGGTGAATTCAGCCTTGAGGTCTTCATCAACGCGGAAGGTGAAAGTGGACTCGGTCATGAGAGTGGCTCCGCTGTGTTCATTGCGAAGTATCTTGTAACACAATTATATTCGCTTTCCTACACCCCAATCCTCTGCCACCCTTCTTGGCATGAATAAATTTTCTTCCGATCTTGCTAATTTCCTTCCCCAAAAAAGCACGCTTTTCTGGGAGAAAAATACCGTATTGGACGGTGTGAACTTCGCCTCAAAATTGGGCAAAATTGGGGTGACGTTTAGTGGCTGCTAAGCTCGAATCATCGCCGCCCTATACCCGTCCCGCGATGGGGCTGTGGATGGCGCTGGCGCTCGTCATGGGGAGCATGATTGGGTCGGGCGTGTTCTTGCTCCCGGCGAGCCTTGCGCCGCTGGGGTGGAATTCGGTGTTTGGTTGGATCGTTACCATCTCAGGGACGCTTTGTATGGCAGGGGTGTTTGCAGCACTTGCCCGCGCGTTTCCGGCCGCAGGTGGCCCTTATGCTTATACGCGGATTGCGTTCGGGCCAGTGGCGGCGTTTGCGGTGGCGTGGGCTTACTGGATTTCGCTGTGGGTGGGCAACGCCGCGATTGCGACGGGCGCGGTGAGCTATCTCAGCCGTTTATTCCCGGTGATCGGCGCGCAGCCGGGGCTGTCTGCGGTGGTGACGGTGGCGATTGTCTGGCTGTTCGCATTCATCAACATGCGCGGGGTGGCACTTGCCGGGCGGGTGCAACTGGTTTCGACGATTATCAAGCTGGTGCCACTGATCGCGGTGATCGGGCTTGCTGCGTGGGTGGTCGCGGGGACGGGGTCGGCGAATATCCGCCCATTCGAGCCTTCCGAAATCAGTCTCGCGAGCATCACGAGTGCGGCGACGCTCACGCTGTGGGCGATGCTCGGGATTGAGGCGGCGACTGTGCCAGCGGACAAGGTCGTTAACCCTGAAAAGACGATTCCCCGTGCGACGTTGCTTGGGGCAGGCTCTGCGGGATTGCTCTATTTAATCGTCTGTTCGGCGGTTGTCCTGATGCTACCTGCCGCGCTGGTTGCTGGGTCAGAGGCGCCGTTTGCCGATTTTGTCGAACGCTATGGTGGCGGGGTCGGCGCGGGTACGCTGATCGCGGCATTCGGCGCGATCTCGGCGCTCGGCGCGCTCAATGGCTGGGTGATGCTACAGGCCGAAATCCCTGCCGCAATGGCGCGTGACCGTTTGTTCCCGGCATGGCTTGGGCGGGTGTCTGCGCGGGGGACGCCCGTCGCGGCGCACCTGCTTTCGGCGAGTTTGCTCAGCATCGTTGTGCTGTTCAACTACAGCCGCTCAATGGCCGAACTGTTTGGCTTCCTGATCCTGCTGACGACCGCGATTGTGCTGGTGATGTATATTGCCTGCGCGCTTGCGGCGGCGAAGCTGATCGCGGGGCGGCGGCTGGCGGGATCGGCAGGCTTGCGCATCGTGATTGGGGTGGCGCTGCTCTACGGACTGTTCACGCTTTACGGCGCAGGCGGTGAGGCACTGATGTGGGGGCTTGGGCTGCTGTTGCTCGCGATTCCGGTTTATTTCGCGGTGCGACGGGGAACGGAATGACCCGTCAATCCGTTCGTGTCGAGGGAATGGGAGACCAAAAGCGGCGGGGTGTAGACAGCGCAAGCCAAGAAAGGTCAAAAAATTAAAAAACCCAAAAAA
>JANOXQ010000132.1:0-1531 GCA_031418495.1 Sphingomonadales bacterium | reverse complement strand
CGCCAGCGGATGCGGTAGCCTGCGGCTCCGGGAACTTCGCCCCAAGTCAGTGTTGTATCGGTGGCAACAGCGCCCGCCGCGACGACCGATTTCGGCGGCGCAGGCGCATCCGCCAGTTCACGCATGACCGCCACATTGAGTGCCGTCACCTTCGCGAGATAAGCAAAGTCCATCCGGTCAACCGTATCGCCATAAGCCCGCTTGCCCTCGGCGCGGACATCCTGATGCTGGGCATCATAATTTTCAACGCCGACTGAAAATCGGATCGCGGGATAGCCAGCCTCTAGCATTGGCAAATGATCGCCGCCCCGGCTGAACCTGTCTGGCCTGCGCACGAGAAACGCCTTCAGCCCCGCCTTTGATTTGGGCGCAATTCGCGCGACTGCTTTGGCCAATGTGCGCGACGGCCCGTCATCTTCGCCACCTGCCGCACGTCGTTCGCGTTGGGCGACTTCGCCTTCGGAAAAGCGTAAGCCTTCGCTAAATATCCGCACGCGGTCGGCAACCACACGGCCATCCTGCCCCTTGGTGTTGCCGACGATATCATTGTTGAGCATCGCCAGCACATTCCAGCCGCGCGCAGTCGCCGTCGCGGCAAGCAAGCGCCCACCGAACAAGCCTTGCTCCTCGCCCGAGAGGATTGCGTAAACAAACGTCGCGCGGTGCTTTTCCTTTGAGAGTATCCGTGCCGCCTCAAGCACAAGCGCAGTGCCCGATCCATCGTCGTTCGCGCCGGGCGCGTCGGCGGTGCTGTTCATAATATCGGTCACGCGGCTATCGATATGGCCCGCGACGATGACGACATCATTGGGGTCGCCAGTCCCTTTTTGGATGCCCATGACGTTGACGATGTTAACGCCGTTTGGCGCGCGCGGCCCTTCAAAACGGCGCTCGGGCTGATCGACGACAATGCAGCCGCCGCACGCCTTGCCAAGCGCGTCAAGCTCTGCCGCCGCCCATGCGCGCGCCGCGCCGATACCGCGTTTGGGGTCAGTCGGTGATGAGAGTGTATGGCGGGTGCCAAAGCTCACCAGTTTTTCAACGTTCGCTTTCAGGATGGCCGGGCTTGGTTTGGTGGAAGGAGTAGACGAGGCCGCTGCGGCGGCGAGGAAGAGCGCAATCATTAGCTTAATCGATCCAATGCTTCGTTTGAGAGTGAACCCGGCACGATCATGACGGGGCAGGGGAGCCGCCCTGAATCCGCGCCTGCAAAATGGCTGACCAACGGCCCCGGCGATCCAACCGCCGCTGCCCCGAGAACAAGTGCAGCGATTTTCTCATTACTCGCGAGCGTTTCACGAATGATCGCCACCGCATCGCCTTGCCGTACCGAAAACCCCGGTGCGTGGCCAAGCGCATTATCAAGCGAAGCCAGCGCGCGCTCAACCAGCGCGTTGGCATTTTCCATAAGCTCGCTCTCAATCGTCGCCTGAACCCCGCCCCACGCCACAAAATCCTGCTTCGGCACGATCACGAGGATTTGCACCGTGCCGTTCGTTTTGGCGGCGCGACGCGTGGCGAAACGCAGCGC
>JANOXQ010000131.1:0-7168 GCA_031418495.1 Sphingomonadales bacterium | reverse complement strand
GACCGCGACTGGCAAATTGAAGCACGGCGTCGCTGGTAAGCGTCACCGTCTCATTAGCCATAATAGCAAGTATATCCGCCAGAACCGTGGCTCCACGGTGCTTTCCGATGCTGATACGCCAACGGTAAAACGTTGGGCGCCGTACGGTTTGAAATAGGAGGATATAAACCATGGCACGCGTCAAACGGGGTGTAACCACCAAAGCCAAACATAAGCGGATTCTGGTTCAGGCGAAGGGCTTTTATGGCCGTCGCAAGAACACGATTCGCATCGCGCGTCAGGCGGTCGAAAAGGCTGGCCAGTACGCATACCGCGACCGCAAGGTTAACAAGCGCAATTTCCGCGCGCTGTGGATTCAGCGCATCAACGCCGCTGTCCGCGCCGAAGGCCTGACCTACGGCGTGTTCATGCACGGCTTGAAGCTCGCTGGCGTCGAACTTGACCGCAAGGTTTTGGCTGACATGGCGATGCATGAAGCCGCGATGTTTAGCACCATCATCGCGCAGGCGAAGGCGGCGTTGCCCCAAGCGGCATAAGCCCCCACTTTCGTAAAGCGCAAAAGGGCGTGGGCGGCACTTGCCGTTCGCGCCCTTTTGCTTATTTAGTACCCGTCATTCCCGCGAAGGCGGGAATCCATCTACCGAGGTTTAATGTGGCACGCGATATTAAACCCATCGTCTATCTGCTCGCGAGCCACCGCAACGGCACATTTTATGTCGGTGTCACATCTAATCTAATGCAACGTCTTTATCAGCATCGTGAGGGGTTGATAGACGGCTTCAGCAAAGACTACGGGATTAAACGGCTGGTATGGTTTGAAGCGCATGAAACAATGGAAAGTGCATTCATGCGCGAAAAGCGGATTAAGAATTGGAACAGGCCTTGGAAAATCAATCTGGTTGAGAAAGAAAATCCCGACTGGCGCGATTTGTCGATTGACCTTGGGTTTGAAATGGTCGCTTCAACGCGACTGAAATGAAATATGTGGATTTGCTGAGTGCGGGAGATGGATTCCCGCCTTCGCGGGAATGACGGGGTAGTATGACAGACATTGCAACGCTCAAATCACAAACCCTCACTGACATTGCCGCAGTAGAGACTTTGGAGACACTCGAAGCCGTCCGCATCGCGGCGCTTGGCAAACAGGGAAGCGTTTCGGCGCTGCTCAAATCGCTTGGGGGCATGTCGGCTGAAGAACGGCAGGTTCAAGGCCCGCTGATCAACGGTCTTCGCGAAGCCGTGACTGAGGCCATCGCTGCAAAGAAGGCTGCGCTTGAGGGCGCCGCCCTCAACGCGCGCCTTGCAACCGAGCGGCTTGATATGACGCTGCCTGCGCCAACGCTCCCACAAGGATCAATCCACCCGGTCAGCCAAGTGATGGATGAGCTTGCCGAGATTTTTGCCGATATGGGCTTTGCCGTTGCCGAAGGGCCAGAGATTGAGGATGACTGGCATAATTTCACCGCGCTCAATATCCCAGAGACGCACCCGGCGCGCGCGATGCACGATACGTTCTATTTTGGCGACAATCATAAGTTAGACGGGCGTCAATTCCTGCTACGCACCCATACATCTCCGGTGCAAATCCGCACCATGACGAGCGCAACGCCACCAATCCGGATTATCGCGCCGGGGCGGGTCTATCGCAGCGATTCGGACGCAACGCACACCCCGATGTTCCACCAGATTGAGGGACTCGTGATTGATAAGGGCATCCACTTGGGCCATCTCAAATGGACGCTTGAGACTTTCCTCAAGGCGTTTTTTGAACGTGATGATGTCGTGCTGCGGCTGCGGCCCTCATACTTCCCGTTCACTGAACCAAGCACCGAAGTTGACGTTGGCTATACGCTCGTAAACGGCAAGCGCATGATTGGTGGCAGCGACGGCTGGATGGAGGTGCTCGGGTCGGGCATGGTGCATCCCAAGGTGATTGCCGCGTGCGGGCTTGATCCCGAAGTCTATCAGGGCTTTGCCTTTGGCACCGGGGTCGATCGCCTCGCAATGCTCAAATACGGGATGGATGATTTACGCGCGTTTTTCGACGGCGATTTGCGCTGGCTCAAGCATTACGGGTTTGCCGCACTTGATGTCCCCACTTTGAGCGGAGGCGTAGGCTCATGAAATTTTCGCTAAGCTGGCTCAAAGAGCATCTTGATACCGATGCCGATATTATGGCGGTTTCCGAAACGCTGACGCGGATCGGGCTTGAGGTTGAATCTGTGGATAACCCTGCGGATAAACTGGGGGCGTTTCGCATTGCCAAGGTGCTGAGTGCTGCGCCCCATCCGCAAGCAGACAAGCTGCAAGTGCTTGTCGTCGATGCAGGCGATGGGCCACTTCAAGTCGTGTGCGGCGCACCCAATGCGCGCGCGGGCCTGATCGGTGTGTTCGGATCGCCGGGCGCTGTCGTGCCCTCAAACGGAATGGTTTTGAAGGTAGCGGCGATACGCGGGGTCGAATCGAATGGCATGATGTGTTCGACGCGTGAGCTAGAGCTTGGCGATGATCATGATGGAATCATCGAACTTGCTGGCGATGCGCCAATTGGCCAAGTTTATGCCGAGTGGGCTGGGCTTAATGATCCAGTGATTGATGTTGCGATTACCCCCAATCGTCAGGACTGTATGGGCGTGCGCGGCATTGCCCGCGATCTGGCGGCGGCGGGCTTGGGCACGCTCAGGCCGCTCGCCGAAGTGTACCGGATGACAGCGCTTGCTCCGGTCGCGGGCAGCGGCCCCGCACCGTTGGTGCGCACCGATGATCCCGAGGGCTGCCCTGCGTTCTTCGCGCAAGCCGTGTCAGGCATAACCAACGGGACGTCGCCCGATTGGATGCGCGACAAGCTGAGCGCGATTGGCCAAAAGCCGATTTCGGTACTGGTCGATATCACCAATTTCATTTCGATTGACCTTGGTCGGCCGCTCCATGTTTATGACCGTGCTAAATTGTCAGGCGCGCTCGTTGCCCGCAAGGCACAGAACGGCGAGCAAGTCCTCGCGCTCAACGGCAAGACCTACACACTGGGTGCAGGCATGACGGTGATCGCCGATGACATGATGGTGCACGATATCGGCGGCATTATGGGCGGCGAGCATTCGGGTGTGTCTGAAGCCACAACCGACGTGCTGATCGAGTGCGCCTATTTTACCCCTGAGCATATCGCGCGCACGGGGCAAAGGCTCGCGCTGACCAGCGACGCGCGGCAACGGTTTGAGCGCGGGGTTGATCCAGCGTTTCTCGAAGACGGACTGGCCATCGCGACCAAGCTCGTCCTTGACCACTGCGGCGGCACCGCGAGCGCGATTGTTCGCGCGGGCAGTCCGCCTGTTACGCCGCGCACCATTGCTTATGATACGAAGCATTGCTTGCGGCTCGGTGGAATTGATGTCAGCCCCGATAAACAGAAGCAAATCCTCACATCACTTGGCTTTTCTGTTGATCCGGCGTGGCATGTTACCGTGCCGTCATGGCGTCGTGACATTGATGGATCGGCTGATCTGGTCGAAGAAGTTGTCCGCATGGTTGGGCTTGATAATGTCCCCTCAACCCCGCTGCCGCGCGCGGAGGGTGTTGCCAAACCAACCGCAACCCCGATCCAGAAGATTGAGCGCAAGGTGCGCCGGAGCGCCGCTGCACGCGGTCTCAACGAAGCGATCAACTGGTCATTCCTGCCCGAAAAAGAGGCTGCTGCTTTCGGCGGCGGCCATTGGAGCCTCGCCAACCCGATCAGCGAAGACATGAAGGTGATGCGGCCCTCGCTCCTCCCCGGCCTGCTTTCAGCGGCGCGGCGCAACATTGATCGCGGTGCGGAAAGCGTGCGGTTGTATGAAATTGGGCGGCGCTATCTGGCCGACTCTGAGCCGCTCACGGCAGGGATTGTGCTTGCAGGCAATAAAGCCTCGCGCGGCTGGGCAGACGGCAAAGCGACCAAGTTTGATGCGTTTGATGCCAAAGCTGAGGCGCTTGCGCTGCTCGCAGCCGCTGGCGCGCCGATTGATAATCTGCAAGTGATGGGAGAGGCAGGCGATCATTATCATCCCGGCCAATCGGGCACGCTGCGGCTTGGCCCAAAGACGATCCTTGCCCGCTTTGGTGCGCTTCACCCCGCAACCGCCAAGGCGTTTGATCTGGGCGATACGGTGATGGCAGCGGAAATTCATCTCGACGCGATTCCGGGCAAGAGGGGAAGCGGATTTATGCGCAGCCCCTATACCCCGCCCGCGCTTCAAACTGTGACACGCGATTTTGCGTTTCTGGTGGCAGTGGATTTGCCCGCAGGTGATCTTGTCCGCACGGTCAAAAATGCTGACAAAGATAATATCGTTGCGGCACGACTGTTTGACCAGTTTATCGGCCAAGGCGTACCCGAGGGACAGAAATCGCTCGCGGTTGAAATCACGCTTCAGCCAGCCGAGAAAAGCTACGGCGAGGATGATCTCAAAGCCATTGCTGACCGCGTGATTGCGGCGGCGGGCAAGCTGGGCGCTGCCTTGCGTGGGTGAAACCATAACGATTACATCAGGCAGTCTTACCGCCACAATCGCGCATCACGGGGCTGAACTGCAAAGCCTAAATGACGCCGACGGCAACGAATATATGTCGGACGGCGACCCCGCCTATTGGAGTGGGCGGGCGCCGCTGCTGTTTCCGATTGTCGGACGGTTGAACGAGGATCGACTGCGGCTGGGCGATGCGAATTACACCATGCTCAAGCACGGTTTTGCGCGCAAGTCGGACTTTAGTGTGATCGATCAATCTGAGAATGCCGTGCGCTTTCAGCTTAGTGATAGCACTGAAACGCACGCACAATATCCGTTCGCTTTTGAATTGGATGCGCATTTCAGGATCGAAGGCACTACGCTCCATATGACGGTGACTGTGCGCAATATGGGTGACACTGATCTGCTGTTCAGCTTTGGCTATCACCCCGCTTTTGCTTGGCCGCTGCCCGGCGGCGGCGCGCGCGGTAATCATCACATTTTTTTCGAAGCCGATGAGCCTGCCGCGCTCTGCCGCCTGACGACCGATGGCCTAATCCTACCCGAACTTGTGCCAACGCCGGTTTGTGGCAATCAGCTTATGCTTGCAGACGCGCTTTTTGAACAGGATGCGCTGATCTGGAAAAGCCTTGCGAGCCGCTGTCTGTGTTATGGGGCGACGGGGCACACCAGCCTTGATATCGCCTTTCCTGATACCGACTGGCTTGGCATCTGGACGAAACCGGGGGCGGGATTTGTGTGTATTGAGCCGTGGGCCGGGAGCGCTGATCCCGGTGGTTACCAAGGTGATTTCAATGACAAGCCTGGCGTCATGAGGCTTGCGCCAGAGCAAGAGCGCCGCTTTCGTATGGATGTGACGCTGGTTACTTGATGCAATTGGCTGAGCGCTATGCTTTATGCGAAATGATCCGATGGGAGCGTCGCCAATGCGTAGCATACAAAAATCCGTTTCATCCCTCGCAATCACGGCGTTGCTCGCCTCGTGCGGTGGCGGCAGCGGAAGCAGTGGCGGGGGTACGATTGCAGCAAGCCCCCCGCCTTCGCCACCGCCAACGAACGCCACTTGCTCGCTGCGCAGCCGACAGGATTTTGCACTGGGCGCGCTCAACGCCAACTATCTCTTCCCTGAGACGCTGCCCGCCAATACCGACCCAACCCCCTTTGCCAACGTCAGTGATTATCTTGATTTCCTGACGGCTACCGCACGCGCGCAGCGACGTGACCGTTTCTTCACCTTCATCACCTCAATTGCCGAGGAAAATGCCTTCAACACATCAGGCGCAACCGCTGGATTTGGCATAAGGCTGATGAATGATGCGACCACGCGGCGTACCTTCATCATTGAGGCATTTGAAGGCGCACCTGCGCTTGCCGCCGGGATTGATCGCGGTGCAGAGATTGTCGCGATTGGCACAAGCGCAAATGCCTTGCGCAATGTCAGTGACATTATCGCAGCAGAAGGCACGGCTGGCGTTAGCAACGCACTTGGCCCAAGCACCGCAGGCCTGTCCCGAATTTTGCGGATCACCGATGCGCAAGGAACGCGTGACCTGACCGTCACTAAGGCCAATTTCTCACTCTCGCCGGTCTCCTCGCGCTATGGCTCACGGATTATTGAGGATAGCGGCAGGCGGATTGGCTATCTCAATCTGCGTACCTTCATTTCATCGGCCGATCCGCAATTGCGCACCGCGTTTGATACCTTTCGCGCCGCTGGGATTAGCCAGTTCATCATTGATTTCCGCTATAATGGCGGCGGGCTGGTTTCAACGGCGGAACTGATGGGTGATTTGCTCGGCGGCAATCGTTCGCGTAGCGAAGTTTTTTCAAATACCATCTTCCGCCCTGAGCGCAGCGCAAACAACGAAACCAAACGCTTCAACCCGCAGTCGCAATCGGTAAGCCCCGTTAAAATCGCGTTTATCACTACGGGCGCTAGTGCCTCGGCGAGTGAGCTCGTCATCAACTCTTTCGCGCCCTATCTTCGGGCTGACCTTGCGTTGATTGGCGGTAACACATTTGGCAAGCCCGTTGGCCAGATCGCGGTTGACCGCGCGGCCTGCGATGACCGTTTGCGCTTTGTTGCCTTTTCAACGCGCAATTCGGTTGGCTTTGACGATTATTTCAGCGGGCTTGCGGCAAGCGTTGGCACAACCTGTCAGGCCGCTGACGACCCCTCCCGCCCGCTAGGTGACGCACAGGAAGCCTCAGTGCGGACAGCACTTGATTTCCTCGCCGGAAGGAGCTGCGCACCGATTGTGGTTGGCGGACAAACCAGCCAATCGTTGCGGGCACAGCCAACGATGCTCTCCCCCGCCAACCCAAGTGCGGCGCAGCGCGAAATTCCGGGGCTGTTCTAAATCTAACGGCTGAGCAAAAACACCGCATGTTCGGCGAGCAGATTTGCGCCCGCTGCTGTGGTCGTCTTGTCGCCACTAAGGAACCACTGCCCCTCAATGCGGACGCCATGTTCTTTGAGGAATCCTCGAAAATCATCAATCGTGACGTGATGGATGTTGGGCGTATCATACCAGCGCGCGGGAAGCTGCTGCGTCACGGGCATCCGTCCGCCCCACATCAGCGACACGCGAATCCGCCACTGCGCAAAATTGGGGAAGGATACGAACGCCTTACGCCCGACACGCAGGAGCTGCTCAAGCACAAGA
>JANOXQ010000130.1:0-49975 GCA_031418495.1 Sphingomonadales bacterium | reverse complement strand
GAGCAATTGATCCTGATATTTGGACAGGCGGAAAAACCACGTCTCTTCCTTCGTCCATTCAACCGGAGTGCCTTGGGGCGAGAGTTTGACGCCCCCTTCCCCATCAATCAGCTCTTTCTCATCATAAAAGGCTTCATCGCGGACGGAATACCAGCCTTCATAACGGTCAAGGTAGAGATCGCCCGATGCTTCCATCGCCTTCCAAAGCGCAATACTCGCCTCATGATGGCGCGGCTCACTCGTGCGGACGAACGCATCATAGGAGATATTGAGTTTTTCGCACATAGCCTTGAAATGCCCTGACATTTCATCAGCAAATTCAAGCGTATCACGCCCCGCCGCACGCGCGGTTTGCACCATTTTGAGACCGTGTTCATCAGTGCCCGTCACCAGCCGAACGTCGCGGCCCTGCATCCGGTGGAAACGCGCAATCGCATCGGCGGCAATCGCTTCATAAGCGTGGCCGATATGCGGCTTGCCATTGGGGTAAGCGATGGCGGTGGTGATGTAATATGGTTCTGACATAGTGTCAGGCTTTAACGCTTGGCGCACCGTGAGCAAGGCCTGCGACGATCCCGGCGAGAGCAAAAACTGTCATTTGTGGATCAAGCGATTGACGGACGGCGCTTTCGGACAGGCTGCGTGCGGCTTCCCATGCTGATATTGCGGCGGCGAGCGGCTGACCACTGCGCTGTGCTGCGGTGCGCGATATGAATGCCGGGGTGCGTGTGAGGAAGGCTTCGTAGCGCGCCTGTGCTGATTTGAGCGAGAGTTTCTGCGCAAGTTCGGCGCGCACAGCATTGGTTTCGTCGCCATCAGCCGCTAGTTTAGCAAGCGCTGCATCAATCGCGGCGATATCCAACCCAGCAAAGCCTAGTGCCCGCCCCGGTGACCCTGCTCCTGCCGCGATCAACGCCGCAATCTCGCCCTCATCCGCTTTGGGCAATTGACCCCGCACCACTTGTCGCATCGCATTTTCATCAAGCGGATCAAACCGCAGCGTGCGGCAGCGCGACCGAATCGTCGGCAGCAATCGCCCCGGTGCGTGGCTGATCAGCAGGAAAATCGTGCCTGCAGGCGGCTCTTCAAGGCTTTTGAGGAGGGCATTGGCCCCTGCCCGCTCCATATCGTCAATCGCATCGACGATAACGATCCGCCGATTAGAAAAAGACGGCTTGAGCGCAAACACATTGCCTAGCGCGCGCACCTGATCAACGGTGATGCTGCGCGCGCGCTCAAGATCGCTCGGCCAGTTACGTCGATCAAGATCGCGGACGGCCTTGGGGTCTTTGGGCAAGCGCTCAAGCAGCACGAGATCGGGGTGGCTGTGCGCGTCAACCAATTTGCCGATTGGGTGATCATCGGGCACATAAAGCCCATCACGGACAATTGGTGGCCCCGCCGCAACGCTCAGCGCGCGTTTGGCGAGCGCATGAGCAATGCTTGCCTTGCCAATCCCTTGTGGGCCGGTGAACAGCCAGCCGTGATGTAGCCGCGCGCCGCCAAGCTCACTAAGAAATGCCGCGACTTGAACATCATGGCCAATGATATTCATAACAAATCTTCGATTTCTGCGATCAGCCGCGCGGTGACGTGACCAGCGCTACCTTGAGCATTGATCACAAGAATGCGCTCTGGCTCCGCCTCGGCAAACGTCGCAAAAGCGTGCGCCACGCGCTGATGGTAAGCCCTATTTTTGGCACCAAAGCGGTCAACGTTACCCCCGTCACGTGCGGCGGCACGCGACTCGGCTTCGTTATCAGGCAGCGTGAGAATGAGTGTGCGATCAGGCAACATGCCTTCGCTACCAATCCGGTGCAACGTCATGACGTCATCATCTGACAGACCGCCCGCCCCACCCTGATAAGCGCGGCTGCTATCAATGAAACGGTCACACAGCACCCAATTGCCACGCTCCAGCGCTGGACGGATCAGTTTTTCGATATGGTCAGCACGCGCTGCCGCAAAGAGTAGCGCCTCCGCACGCGCGCTCCATTTATCTTCGGCGCCTTGCATGAGGAGCGCGCGGATCGCCTCAGCGCCTTCGCTGCCGCCGGGCTCACGCGTTGTAACAACGTTATGCCCGCGCGCGGTGATCGCGTCGGCAAGCGCCTTTAGCTGCGTCGATTTGCCAACGCCCTCGCCGCCTTCAAGCGTGATGAAGCGCCCGGTCATGCCTTAGAAAAAGGACGTCAGGCCAGCCCAGACGCGGCCAAAGAAACCTGCCTCACCAACGTCACTTTCAGCGACGAGCGGCATGATCTGCGGCGGCGTATCAGCGGTTGTGATGATGAGATCAGCGATATGCTGTCCCTTTTTGATTGGTGCCTTCACTGGCCCATCATAAACCACCTTGGCCCTGAGCGTTGCAGCGGCACCCACTGGCAGCGTTACAGCAATAGCGCGCGGCGCGACTAAGCCGACTTCGGATGCGCTGCCCATTTGCACTTCGGCGCTGTCAACACGTTTGCCTGCTGCAACGATTGGCTTGGCCTCCCACGCTTTTTGGCCCCATTCCATGAACTTAACCGACTCTGTGATGCGGTTGTTGAAGCTATCCAGCCCTGCGACAACCATCACCAAACGCCTGCCATTTTGTTCGGCTGAGCCAACAAAGCCGTAACCTGCCTCATCAGTATGGCCGGTTTTAATCCCATCGGCCCCTGCAACTTTGCCGAGCAATGGGTTCCGGTTAGGCTGAACAATATCTTTGCCAGAACCAAGCGTTTTGCCCCAGGTGAAATCCTTCAACCCGTAAAACTGTTTGTAAAGATCGGGATATTTATCAAGCGTCGCCTTACCCAAGGTCGCAAGATCACGCGCCGAAGTATAAGTAACCCCGCCATCAGGCCAGCCATTCGACGTGCCGTAATTGGTATTAGTAAGGCCAAGCCGCTTGGCAGTTTCATTCATCTGCGCAACAAACGCCGCCTCAGTGCCGAACATCCCTTCGGCAAGGACAACGCAGGCATCATTTCCTGAAAGCGTCGCGATGCCGTGAAGCAGATTTTCGATGCTTACCTGTTCGCCGACCGATAGGAACATCGTTGATCCCGCCTGCGGGCCATGCCATTTTTCCCAGGTTTCCGGGCGAACGGTGAATTTCTGATCAAGTTTGAATTTGCCCTGCGCAATCAAATCAAACGCCAGATACATCGTCATCATCTTCGCCATCGACGCTGGCGGAATGCGCCGTTCGGCATCCTTGGCATAAAGCACTGCACCCGACGACAAATCGACCATATAGGCAATTGGCGCGGTCGTCTCAAACGGAGGAGCGGCTGCCGAAACGGGCAGCGAAAGCGCCGCGATGGCGGCAAAGGACGCAAATACAGGCTTCATAATCATACTTTCAAACAAGCAAAGGAGTCTCAGCGAGTCACTCGCGCATCGCGATAGCCTTTTGCAGCGAGCGGGCCAAGCACTGCGCGCGCGCTTTCTTCGCTTTCATAGGGGCCAACGCGCACGCGCCAGATATTGCCCGCCGAAACGACACTGCCGCTTGCCTTTTTGGCCAATGCCTCCGCACGCGCTTGGCTTGAGAAAGCCCCGATTTGAACAAAATATGCGCTGGCAATCATTGACGCGTCTGCGCGCGTATTCGCAACCACTGGCGCTGGCAAAGCAACCGCAGGGGGCTTGGGCTTTTGCTTCATCGGCGCAGCATCAGGCGGATCAAATTGTGCGCCCGCCGTATTGGCAACAGCGGTTGGGACAGTTGGCGCAACCGCAGGCTTGGCTTTATTGGGTTTGCTTGCAACCGTTGGGCTGGCCTCTCCGGGTTTGAGGTTCCGGCGAAGTGCGGCCAATAATGAAGGCGGCGTGGCCAAGCGCTCGGTTGCCGCGCCGCCACTTTGTAACTGCCGTCGCTCAAATTCAGGTGGATTAACCCGGCGAACGCGCACTGGAAATTGCCCTTGTGTTGTCACGCCAAGCTGACGCGCCGCGCCTGCTGAAATATCAATGATCCGGCCGCGCTTAAATGGCCCACGATCGTTGACGCGAACGAGAATCGTGCGCCCGCTATCAAGGTTCGTCACTTCCGCAAAGCTTGGCAGCGGAAGTGTGTTATGTGCGGCGGAAACACCTTCTGGGTTAAAGACTTCACCACTAGCAGTTGGATTACCGCGCAGTTCATCGCCGTACCAGCTAGCGTAGCCCACTTCATCATAGTTGACTTTGTCAACTAAAACCGAAGGCTGGGCATTTTCATTATCCAGTGCTGTCTCAAGCTGAGGGGGTGGAGCCGAAGCAGGGCTATTTCGCGTTTGCGCTTCACCGATATCGCTGCCAAAAATGCCGCAACTGGCGAGAACCAACGCCGGAACGCCGATCAGAATAAGATTATTTTTCCACCGCATCTGCAAGCAACCCCACCGAAAGCCCGTAAAAGTTCGAGCAATTATATTCGAGGATAACGCGGTAATTGCCAGTGAGCAAATAGGCGGGTGCATCCGGGCCATCGGGTTCGATCAGGCTCGCCATCTCAGAATCACGAAAACTCTTGCCCGGATAAGGGGTTACGCCAAGTGAGCGCCACTCAGAAATCGTTTTCCATTGGCTATGCCGTTCATGCACACGCGGGCAACGCGGGGCGACGGTACGCGATTTGATCGCAGCCCGGTCAAGCGACGCAGGCACATTCGCGCGCGTGCCCCACGGCACCCCTGCCCGCCACCCAGCATTGACGAAATAATTGGCGATCGAGGCAAGCGCATCGGCCTCATTACTCCAGATATCGGCGCGGCCATCACCGTCACCGTCTTTGCCAAGCCGAATGTACATGCTTGGCAAAAATTGAGGATAGCCTGTGGCTCCAGCCCAACTGCCCTTAAGCCGCTCACGCGGAAAACCCCTGTCCATCATTTTGAGCGTTGCGATAAACTCACCACTAAACAGCGCGCGCCTTCGCCCCTCAAACGCTAGAGTTGCCAGCGCATTAGCAAGATCGAAAGTGCCGGTCAGTTTGCCGTAAGCGGTTTCATTGCCGTAAATTGAAACCATGATCGACTCAGGTACGCCCGTTTCACGCTCCACCTTGCTGAGCAGCGGGCGGAGCGCCTGATATTTAATCCGCCCCGCCGAAATCCGAGCCGAATCGACATGACGAGCATAGTAAGGCGCGAATTTGGGGATGGGCGCATTTGGATCAGCACCCGGTTGCCGCCGATCAAGCGCAACGACTCGCGGATCAAAAGCGAGCGTTGGAATCACCGCCATCACTGTCCGTTGGCTAACCCCTTGCCGTGCCGCTTCCTGTGCCAGCACAGAAACATATTCCGAAAATCCAGCGGCTTCTGCCGGTGGTTCTTGCGCTATTGCGACTGAACCAGAAAGGCACATGGCTCCCGCAAGGCTGAAACCAAACGCAACGCGCGCACCAAAATTCACATTACTCATATTTGTCTTGTTGCACAGACGACCACGCGCGTGAATTACAATTCGTCCTAATGCTTGCACGAAAGGGCGTTTCGCGTCTAAAGGCGCAGCCATAGCTGACAGGTGGCCGCATGGTTTAAGGCAGCGGTCTTGAAAACCGCCGTGGCTTGTCGGCGTGATGCAGGAATAGGAGTGTGGTTACAAAGGGTTAGTGGTGGTGCGTGGCAGAGGCGAAATCACCTTGTTGCCGACCATAAGCTGCAAGCCTCTGAATCGGTATGGAAGAGTGTCCGAGTGGTTTAAGGAACTAGTCTTGAAAACTAGCGACGGTGCAAGCTGTCCGTGGGTTCGAATCCCACCTCTTCCGCCAATAAATTAGGGTTTCTGAGGGTTTTTGAGAGTATCCTTCATTTAGATAATCAAATAATAGCAATTTGATTTTTGTATGTCCCTCACGCGAGCAATCTTCATGCAGTCCCAAATCAGGGCATTGTTTTGCAAAAGCTAACACTGCGTTTGCCAAGGACAGCGATATGTAGGACTTCCTAATTCTCCGGCCCATCCCCAACAATATAGATGTCGTTTAGTTCAACGCGCTTTGCCTCTTCGAGGCGAAGTCTGCCAAATAAGGAATCAACGGCGCCTTATTTACAGAATATCACAAACTGCGTGACCTTGGGTTTGCACCGTAGCGGTTTTGACCATTAGTACCGGGGAGCAACATCATAATAAACAAAGATCCGATCCCCATAATAAGGGCTCCGCTTAATACTAAGTCCATTGCTTTAGCTCCGGATACTGATAGATTAACCATTGCAAGCGGGCCATAACCAAGTAACATCCAAAGGCCGTTGCGCTCAGAATCGTGCAACCGGCGCACACCAACAGCCACGGTTGGTAATAAAAATATTATGGTCATGCACAGTTCAATTATGCCCATGTTAGCAGCGATCGGTGTTGCAGCGTCATACAAGCCATCAAAATAGCGTGCCACCATTTGTAATATCGTTGCAAAAGCCAGAAAAACCCAAAACTCCATAGGGCGCGCTCGCCCTGAGAAGCTGGCATAATTTTTAAGTGGGCCGATAATCCAGTCCATGCGAATCCCCAGTGAGATTTTCTTTAGTTTTTGGGCGATTGGCGACGATAACTCAAGGCTTCCGCAATATGAATTCGCGAAACATCGTTAAACCCGCCGAGATCAGCGATGGTTCGGGCGACACGCAATATCCGGGTGTAACCGCGCGCAGTAAGCCGCATTGCGTCTGTAGCTTGCGCGAGGAGCTTGCGCCCTGCCTCATCTGGCGTTGCGACGCGTTCAAGCAGTTTTCCGTCGGCTTCAGCATTAGTGCGCGCAGCTTCACCAAAGTAACGCTCGGTTTGAATATTGCGTGCCGCAGCAACGCGGGCAGCAACTGTGGCTGACCTTTCTGCAGTTGCTGGCAAAACCAGATCAGCCGCGCTCACCGCTTGCACCTCAACATGAAGATCTATGCGATCAAGCAGCGGCCCTGAGACTTTCGCTTGATAATCTGCCGCGCAACGCGGCGCACGTGAACAGGCGAGTGCCGCGTCACCAAGATGGCCGCAACGGCATGGTACTGTGACTCTTTTGAAATATGGACTTGGCCTACCGATTGGAGTGCGGGTTGTCAGGAAATGCGCCATTCCCAAGGAAATCTCTCTGCCGCCTGTTACCCTTGGTCAGCATTTGAAGCAGCACCGTGACAGGTGCAAGTTACGCCAGAAGGACGTTGCGCAGGTCTTGGGCGTCGGTCATTTTACCTATATGACGTGGGAGAAGGATCAAAAGATGCCCTTCCCTCGCTATTATCCGAAGATCATAGATTGGCTTGGCTACAATCCGTTGCCGGAGCCACAAACCGAAGGCGCGCAATTTAGACACGAGCGATTGAAACTAGGCCTAACCTCTAGCCAGATGGCGGAGCGATTAGGAATTGATCAATCGACTCTACTGGCTAGAGAGCATCGATGACGACAAGTCAAAGCTACTGGGGGAGCAGAAACATATTACAGCCCTGCCCCCTGATAGATATCAAAACGTGGTGTCACGCTCGACGGTTGCAGTCATTTCCGTTCCAGCTTCTAACACAGCATTCTTGCCTTTGACAAAAGCCGAGAACACCCCAGCAAGCACGGCTACACCAACGGTAGCGCCAGTGCCGCTTTTACCGCGATCATCAAAATTGCCAGTGACTGGAATATTCTCATTACCGTTCTTGATGTAAAGCATACGACCAGCCATTTTGCCGGATTTTCCAAACGAGCCGCTTTTCTTAGAAAGCGTCAACTCACCAAATGCCGCTGTGCCTTTAGCCAACACCACCTTGTTATTAACCACCACATCATCGGCAACTTGAAGCTCAACACGCTTGCCGACTCGGTGTTCCTTGGTGTTGACCGGACTAACCACCGTTAGACGAATTTGCGTACCTTGGCGCAGAATGTTTGTGGTTGGAGTTGCCACTGTTGGCGTCGTGGCTACAGGTGCAGGTAACGCAGCCGGAGCGGTTACGCTGGTTTGCGCAGGAGTGGCGGCTGGCGCTAGCGTCGTCGGAGCGACTTGAGCAATAGCTGAAACCGAAACACACGATAGCGCTGTGGCGACCGCAATTGGCCGTAGAATCATACTCATTGAAATATCCCCCTGTGAACGCTTTACTAAGCGCTGGTAGATATTCAGGTTTTTAATAATATAGCAAGTGATAACTGATTCAGACACCACTCTCCCTGTTGTAGTAACAACTCTGAGAGGACTGCTTCAATTGAGGAAGTTGAGGAGGTAATGAATCCGGTAGTAGTTTGGGCTGGCTTGTCGCTCACGATACTTGGCATATTTATGACACTTTTGAGTGTGCAAATGCGGGCTTTGGAGCCTTACTCAGAAAGCGCAATTTCGGTTTGTAAGCGCTTGAAGTGGAGCCTGATGCGGAGGATCAGGCTTCACTGCCCACCAATGGCTAAGAGTATCTTTGAGTAGCCAGCCGGAAAAGGTTTAGACCTAGGGTTTACCGTGCAGCGCTTGTTTGGATAAGCCAGCGTTTGAGGGTGTAGGCGTGTTGTCCCGTCTCCAAAAACATCATAGACCAATCCATCAGTGCCGCAGGTATGTACAAGATCTCGCTTGTTATACAGATAGGCCCGACCGTCTAAGATTGCCGGGAGGACATGCTCGGTTGGTTGCAAAACTTGTGGTGGCCGACTGTCAAAATATTGCTTTAGGTTTATAGCCTTAGCACACACGCTGACAAAGTTCCTATCCCAACCCATAGGCACAACCCACATCAGTCGGGTATTACCTTGTAGGTCAATTGGTTCTCGTTGGTAAACTTGGCACTCACGGCCAAAGGAACTGACACTGATCCGGCGATCACCGACTTTTTGAGCAAACAGGCTAGTTGAGACGCTAGAGAGAAGTACCAAAGCGATTATCAATTTAGAGTTTCCCATATCTCTAGCTCCCCGGCGTATATTCAAAGTCAGTCACGATACCCGCCTTATCCAATACGACCGTAAGATTAGGGTTGCTGGCTGCGCTGGCGTTCTTACCGCTCAAAATTTGTCCGAAGGGCTTGAAGCCGCTCCAACGCTTGCGCGGTAATATATGAAGTAGAGGGTACGTCCACCGTCCGGCATGACCACGCTTTGGTATGGCTGACCAAAGAGCGATGTTAGCTCATCGCGCGTGGTCGTGCCTTTGACGATCTTTGAGACAGCGCTCGATTCAATCTTTTGACCAACGCTCATGCTACCGCAAGCGGACAGTGGAACCAGTAGCAGGCTGTAGGAAATCTGACGCAACATACTCATACCATTCTCTCCTGAAGATACCGGACGCACACCGCCCGGAGCGGATGTCGTTTAGACGATTTTCGTCTATACCAAGATCGTCTATATATCAAGCGGCTGATTTTCAGATCGGACTCAGCCAGCCATGCCCGCATCAGTTTTTGGAGAGGGATATCGGCAACTGGTGCTTCTACTGGTGAGTACCAGAAAAGCCGCAAAGGTCTCTCAAGCTGAGTTAGGCAAACGCCTTGGAAAAGGTCAAAAGTACATATCAGTGATTGAAACCGGGGTCAGACGAATTGACCTTATTGAATTTGTGGCATTTGCGCGCGCGCTTGATATCGAGCCAGAGCAGCTATTGGCTGAGCTGCTTGCGAGATTGCCAGATCGTTTGGATATATAGCTCTGGCGAGATCAGCGGCTATCACTCACGAGAAAACAAACGAGCATCCCCAGAGTTATTTTTTCGCAATCAATTGATGACTCCCAAACCCAAACCATATAAAAATGAGGTTTGAACTGGGGGATGGTATAGCATGGCGATCACTAACCTCTTGGAAATTGGGCGAATATTGCATCTCAATTTTGCGAGTTCGCTACTGATAATTGTCGCAGTGTTTTTGCCTTTAACAAAGGCAGAAAACACACACTGCTAAAGCCGCCAGAAGCGAGGATGATGTATATACCTTGATTGATTATTCTGTCTTTCAGGAATTTGCAGAAGCCTATCGGAGAACCTTCAACACGACAATGATTTGAAATTCATAGCAAAATGTAATAATATTACCTATCTTCATTTTGAAGAGATGACTCACCTACTAATTTCAATTATCCAATAACAATATACTCAGGGGACAATGAGCTATGTTGATTCGGGGACATATTCAAACATCTAAGCGCACTCACGCGCTGAGTAACATTTTATTGAAACAAGCTCTTGTTTTAACTGCGTTTTTTCCAGCCCAATCGTATGCCACCATCTCTTTCACCGACTACCCACTGTCATATGTTTCAAGTGATAATCAGGAGTACAGGCAAGATGAACAGTTAGAAGCTGATCAGCAAGAGCAGCGTGACAGGCAGCAGGCAGCAAGGCGCGCGGCACAGGAACGTCAACAGCGCGAGCAAGAGCAGCTTCAAGAACAACAACGGCAGCAAGCCGAAGCTCAGCAACGCGCTTATCAACAGCAGCAAGAAGCCGAACGACAACGCCAGTATGAGCAACAGCAATATGAACAACAGCAGCGACAGCAAGCCGTCGAGCAGGAGCGCGCACGCGAGCAAGAGCAATATGAAAGGCAGCGGCAGCAAGAAGAGTATCAACGCCAGCAATACGAGCGCCAGCAAGCACAACAGCAAGAACGTCAACGCGAAGCTGACCTTCAAGAACAGCGTGAACGACAATTGGAAAATCAACGTGCGCGGCAGCAAGAACAGTATGAGCAGGAGCGCCAGCGCCAGATAGAATTTGAGAGGCGTGAAGAGGAGCAGCGACAGGCCCAGCAGCGTCAAATCGAATTACAACGACAAGAGCAAGAGCGGATGCAAGAACAGCGACGGCTTGAGCAGGAGCGTGTGCAAGCTGAACAAGAGCAGCAAGCGCAAATGGAGCGACAAAGGCAACAAGCCGAGCAACAGCGGATTGAGGAACAGCGACAGGCCCAGCAGCGTCAAATCGAATTGCAACGTCAAGAACAAGAGCGTATGCAAGCAGAACAAGAACAAAAAGCTGCGCGGGCGCAGGAGCAGCAACGTGAAGCCGACCGCCTTGCAGAAGAGCGTCAGAGACAAGCCGACCTTCTGCGTCAACAAGAGCAAGACCGCGTTGAACAGATACGCCGCGATCAACAGCTTGACGAGGAAAAACGTCAACTTGAGTTGCAGCGTCAAGAGCAGGAGCGCCAAGCCGCCAGCATTAATAGCAAGCAGACCTTTGGTGACAGCAATCAATCGCCACAACCAAGCCAAACGGGCTTCAGCGTAGGTACTCAGCCACCAGAGCCAACTCCGCCCAATCCTGTTTCTGGATCAAACCAATCTCAAGGACAAGACACGGGCATCCAAGGCCCGATCGTGCGAAGCAATCCACAACCCGTGCAACCGGCCTCTGTGCGTGATACAATACAACAGGGAGTGGCAGGCCCGATTTATGGGAATGGTTCAGAAGGTAGCGGGCAACCACAAGGCCCAGCAAATCCTTTCCAATCACCACAAGATACGCAAGCAACCCGGTTTGCAGGTTCAACACCAGCAGCCTATGCCGAGCTACTATCTGCGAGTGATATTGCTCTTAACAATCAGCTTCCGGTTGGAAACGCCCAGCGCATTGAAAACCAGTTTTCAGTAAGTCAGGTTCGCCAAATCGCTCAAAATGGGCAGATTGCCGGATGGCGAGAGTCAACTCGTGAAGCGCTGAATGGGTTAAATGGGAGTCGGAAATCGCAGGTGATTACAACTGCATCAGGTGCGGGAGCGCAGAACACCGGGAGTCCTTCTAGCAATCCCTCTGCTACAAACAATACCCAATGTGGACAGATCACCCGCTACCAACAGTCAATCATTGAGGGCTATCATGGACTTCCGCAGCAAACAGGTGTTGCTAAGCCTAGTATATCGACGCTTTGTCGATGGCAGCAGGATGGCTCTCTCGATAGACGATTAAATCAGTTTCAAATTGAAATAAATGCGGTTGCTAATTCGGGGCCAAATAGGCCGTCTTCTGAACGGCACAGGCTTGCAATGGAGGCTGTGCGTTCAAGCCCGGAAGTTCGAAAAGCTATAAATCAATTATACGAAGACATAGTGAAATTGTATGCTGGAAATACCACAACTAAACTGCTAACATCAAAAGAAAAGTTCGCAGTTGATATGTTGATCTATATAGACGGCGGGATAAAAAATGTTTCTGATAACAAAAAAGAGTCAAGCATTATATTGAGAAGCGCTTCCAACATAAATTATGTTGCATCTTTTATGCTCGATCAAATCACTAATTATTATTTAGGAAAAATAGGATTAAACATACCAGCTTCTGGCCTGTTAAACCTATCAGGCGCAGCGATTGGAGTGTATTCTTACACCTATTTTGGGGGAAATTAATATGAAATATGAAACATAAAATTATTATAGGAAAACTTTACTCGTTATTTGTATTTTTGATATTTGCTCATTTAGTATTCAGAAATAAAAATAATATTGAATTGATTATTGGAAGCTCTATTGATTGCGAAAGAGCGTTAAGCACACATAACAGTTTCATATGTAATTCATCTTTTGGTGATTGGAAATTTCTTGCATTAATTTTTATTGTTGTAGGCGCATACATTATTTATAATAATAGAAATAATGCAAATGATGAAAAATAATTTTTCTATATTTACGAATTTGGTTCATTAAATACTATCTTATCAATCGCTGTCTGGACAGTTTTTTTTGATTGCCCTGCAATTTTAGATCGTACCCTCCACCCCCGCACCACCTTCTCCTTCATTTTCTGGGTCGGTGCCAAATCCCGAAGCAGTTTCTCAACCTCTTCCAACGTCACAAACGACGTTTTTTGGTTTTCAATCTCTGTCAGCTTATGCCGAATAAAGCGCTCTAGTCCGGTACGATGCCGCTCAGAGTTAGCCACCAGCCACACTTGATCAGCCCCAAACTCCAAACACTTTTTAACGTTCAGATATTCATGTTCGCGGGTTGTCGTGACTGACACCTCACAGCAAACGGTCAGGTCGTCTCGTCGCAGTATGACATCCACCCTGCCCGCGCCGTCAAGGATGGTTTCTTCAAGACTGGCGCGGAAGCCAGCCGCTTCCCCAAGCTCTTTGATTGTTCGTTCAATCTCTGAATGCCTAGCCCCACCCCCACCTTCTTTGCGGTATGCTGGCATGGGTTCAGATTCCGCAGGCGTAGGCGTGAGAATATCATTTTGTCGAGCAGGAGGCGCGGCGTGTTGCTCCACTTGTGACGCTGGAGACTCAGCTTCGCCCTCAACTGACATCACCCCTACGTCATGTGATTGCCCGTATTTTTCCAGCGATTGAGCCAGCAGTTCGCGGTACTCGCTCGCACTCAAACGCTCGCAGCTTTCAGCATACCCAAGCGGCACTTCAAAGGTCATTGCACTTGGCGTGATGTTCTTTGCAAACAAGGTGAAATGTGAAGCGCCAGACACTTTCTTTTGTGACAGAATGAAATCCGGTTTACACCTTAGCTCTGGTGCCATTGCCGAAGCGTCTTTAGCCGACACACCGCCAGCTAGCTTGATCGAGGTATTGGCTAATATCCCAGCCCGTGCACTTGCCGTCAGTTGATCAAGATGTTGGTGCGCGATGGTGATCGCTCCCTTGTATTTGCGCGCTTGAGCTAGCAATCGGACAAGCGTTTGATCAACCACACCTTCAGCTTCGTCGATATAGATAAAAGCAGGATTACGTTGTTCGGGTTTGACCGCAGCACGGCGGATCAGGGCTTGGCCTAAGAGTGCGACCATCAGCCGTGCGAATATATGTGAACCCTCCTCACCTAAATATTCCTTGGAGGTGTGAATGAAAACAATTTTGCCGGACTGGAGCGCGGCATCGAAATTGATCGTGTTGTGTTTGGCACTAAAAACACGATCAAGTGAGCGGTTCGACAGAACGCCCCACAGGCGCGCAAGAACCTGTGTTTTGGTAGCTTGCAAATCCTTGGCGAAGAAGCGCTCTGCGAAGAAGGTTCGGGCCGATCCTTGGAGTTGTTCCATATACGGCTGAAACTTCCGTCCATCCTCCATCAATTCGCGCAGAGTGTGAATGTTGCCACCCGGTATCTGCATGAGGAGCAGGCCAAGGTAACGGAACAGGGTGGTTTGTTTACCTGTTAATTCCGAACCAAACAGAGCATCGAAAAAATACTCGAATAACTCGATGGTGTTGTTTAGGGTGGTTTCGCGGGTTCTGCTATCCGCCCCTTCTAAGTGCGATACGTCAAAGAGGTTCAGACCTACGGGGTGATCAACATCGGTCGGATCAATGAATATAGCCCGGTCGCCCAAAAGGTACGGGCCAAAGTAATCGGTCGCCGATATCGTGCGGATCAGAGTGCCGTCTGGATCAATGACAACGAGTGAGATATTCTGATCAAGCGCACGATGCAAATCATCCATGATAAGGTACTGGAGTAATTGGGTTTTACCGTGGCCTGTGCCGCCGACAATATGAGTATGTTCAAACCTAATTTCGGCTGGAATCGGGATTGGCACGGGGAGTGCAAAGAAGTCAGAAAATGCCGTTTCGTCCGTGTATAAGCTACACAATTCACCAAGCGGCATATCGGGTCGCTCAATCGGGAAGATGACTTTGCGCTTGCTCGATAACCGCTCCGAAAGTGAGATGCCCGAGGCTAGGCATAATCTGCGTTCAATCGATGTTCCAAAGTTTTGAAAGAGTCCGGCTTCCTGTAAATCGGGCGCACATAGCGTCCCGATGATTTGGGTTAGTATGAGAGGCAGATCATCAACCAGTTCGTAGAGCGCACAGCTTGGGTGCAGTACCGGAATCTCGGGCACCGTGCCGTCCGGCTCGGGATCGACAAGGGCGTTGACAGGCAGAGTCTGGACTATGCCGAGGAGGAGCGACTTGATGGCATGACGCCATAGGCGCAGATAGCGGGCTTCACGTGATAACACGGTGATCACATGCCGCAGACGCTCGCGTAGCTTGACCCCTTCGCGCAGCGTGTCTGACGTGCCGTCTAAATCATCATCAAAGAGGAAGGCTTCAGCTTCTAAGAGTCGCCAAACAATGTCCCCAAGCGGCTGGGCTACCAAAGCCGAGAGGCAAAGGTCGCTTTCATCACAAACCTCTACTAAGAGATCGACGATGAAGTCACGCACATCATCACGCGTTTGAAACCGTGACGCGGCTTTAAGCCGCTTGGCTTCCGTTAGAAACCGAGCAGTTTCTTGTTGATCTTTAGACTGACCACCGAACCAACCCATCAGGTAGGCCGGGGATAGGTCACCACTTCCTCACCCTCAAAATTCTTAGAGGCTTGCAATATTCCCCACAAGCCGTCTGCCGCGTCCCTGATTTGCTGTTCGGCAGCGATCATATCGAGAATGTCTTTACACTCAATTGTGCGGCCACGCACCAGATCGTCAACGGTGAATATCAGATTGAGTGCCTTGGCTGTGATGGCTGTTAACGCACCCGCAAAGCCGCCCATACCAGCGGCAGTCGCAATCACTGGCAGCTTTTCATAGACCACTTCCTTTCCCATTTTGTATTTTCTGACCAGTGCTTGTTCTTCGTCGGTCAGTTTGGTTTTTATGGTTAGAATAAAGGTGATGGTGCTATAGAGCATCCCGGATTTTTGAGATTTTGAGAGTAAGAGTTCCATAGTTATTCCTCACCAATCTCATTGGCAGAAACAGCTTTACGATTTTCGTCAGCAATAAGGGGGTCGGCGGCCTCAATCTCTCCAACCGCAGCTTCATCTACTGCGGTGCTTTCTTCAGCTTGGTTGCTCGACGAACACGCTTGAAGAGATGTTACCAGCAAGAAAACAAGAATGTATTTAGCTCTTGCCGTGCTTGTTGTATTCATAGCACCCTCCTATGAGATTTTTATCAAATTCGCTCGCGCAGCCATAAGTTCGCCAAACAGCGCGTTACCTTCGGAAATAGTCGTTCTGAGTTCTTCACCGTTTGACGGGTTTGCAATCAAGAGGGATAGCATTCGCTGCGTGAGTGCTCCTTGGCTGGTGACTCTCACAAACGTAGCTGCAATCTCACGCAGTGTGTCTTCAGAATTACGTTGACCAATGATAAGGTTTTCAGCAGCAAGACCGCAGATCGAGGCAATCAGTGCCAACACACCAGCGACAACGGCTGCGATGGGTTCACTAAGCGCGGTTGCTAAAACGGTAGATGATCCAACCGCACCAGCAACTAGGGCTGCAAAGCGAACGCGCTTGAGGCGTGAAAGCCTTGTGATGACACTGTTCAAGTCAATCTGAGAACTGATAATTGCGTCCGCCAATGCTAAATCAAGCGCTTTAGCGCGCAGAACTAGGCCCGCTAAGAGGTCAGCATGATCCTGTTCGTCATCCCCACCCGATAACCCAACACGAAGCACTTCGTTGGCATCACCACCAAGCTGCTCAATCGATTGACGGACTTGGGGCGCATATTTGTCAACATATGCCGCTACCTCATTAAATTTGGGGAAGTTAGAAAAATCACCCATGTACTTATCCTAAGAACCAAATACGAAACGCTCGCTTGAAGCGCTTCAGACGGCTTTCGGGTTTCGCGTAGACCGTTGCTCCTAAACCGTTTTGCGACCAAGCCCCTTCTTGAACCACAATATGCAGCCCTTCGGAGGCTAAATTCTCCACAAACTCTAATGCATTTTTACTGTTTGACATCGCCTGATCCAATTGGCGGGCTGCGTGTTCGGTATTGTAGCGCCCAACAATGCCTATACCCGGTGGCAGTGACTGCGCTTGAGCTAGCGTATCGCAACCTACGAGAACGAGATTGACCTGTTGAGCCGCCGCCATTTCATGGAGTTGATCGATTGAAAGCCTATGCTCAACCGTGCCGCTTGGGCCTTCGATGACGACATTGCCCTTGCTGACATGCGATAGGACGATCAATGAGCGCCCCTTATTAGCCGCAAGAGCCGCTGATATTTTACTTTCCCAACTTCCTTGATTGTAATTTTGTCCACGCTTTGCAGCGGCTTCAAGTCTGCCTGAAGTAGCAATTCTATCAGCAGTCGCGCTATCGACGACGAGTGAGAGTAGCCCTACTTCTTTCGGGTTAAATTTAGTTTGTTCAAAGCTGCGCTTGATGGCCAGCCCACGTCCAGCCGGACGTCCTGATAAGCAACAACCAGACAGCCGTTCCATCATAATTGGTGGAGGCTTACGAAGTATAAGGGTGCTAATCTCGCCCAGTTCAAGCCTGCCGTTGTCCCGCGCCAGCGCAATCTGTTTGACACCTGAAAGGTCAAATGCGATCCGCCCATCATCTGCCATGATGTCAGGATCAATAAAAACCTCAGCATTCTTAGTAGCTTGAGCAACCAAGGTATCTGCATTTTCCGGAACATTGCCGTCGGCATCAGGGAGAAATATGAGATTCAAAAATAATTGGGAAAGGCTTTTTACCTTTCCATCACCTTCCACCAGTTTTGTTGGAAATGCTACAATAGCGTCGCCGTTTGTCGGGTCAGTCGAGAGAAAATTTGAGTGAACATACAGTTCGCGCTTGCCGTCCCTCATTCCTTGCGAAAGATAAATTTTCATTTTTGTGATATCGCTAGTTGACTCACCAATCCAAGCCTTAACGGAATCCATACGAGAACCGTAACCCGCAACCGAATTTTCACGACAGACAACAGCCAGCGCCGCCGAAGACGCAAATAGACAAATACAAAACATTGCTCTTTGTGTGGCCCGATGAAACTTCATGTCACCCTCCGTTGAGACCAACCGACTCTCAGCACCACCGAGAGTTACATCAAGAAAATCAATTCTTAGCGTGATCGTCATCACGCCGCACGAAGGCTTTTGGCACACACCCCCTCACTTAATTACTAGGCAAGTTCAAGGCAACTCCGCGCGTCCCCACTCCCTTGGTTAATTCAAGCCGGCCCGAACCTCTCTGATTTTTTCCTGAGCCGCATCAATTTTACTCTCAAGGTCAGAGATTGATGCCTGGCATTCGTCAATCCACCCATCAACGGTATCAGAGAAATCTCCGCGCGCCGTGCTTTGCATATCATGCAATTTATCTAAATTGTTGCGTTTATTTTCCAAAATTGGTTCTAGGCGTTCAATTTTTGATTCTAGCAGTTCGATAAAATCATGCTGTGAATTAAGCCAACGCTCGCGTTTATCACTGCGTTCGCGTTGCCTATATTCCCATTGGCGCTGGCGCTCTTCATGAGCAGCAGACTTAGCCTGTTTCCACTTCGACCAATCATCATTTAAGCTTTCGCGAATTGAAGCTATATACTGAAATGCCGCGTCTTTATCTGCGCGCTTCATTTCACCTTTGTGATCACGTAAATACCAACCAGCTTCGTTCAGGGCCAAACTTCGCCGATCAAGCTCCTCTTTTATTTCATCGGTCTCACCAAAAATATCATCCATGATACGTTTGCCGATGAGCGAGAGTCCGCCTGTAGCCATTGCTAAAGCAATATCACCAAAACCGCTATCAGGCTTGCCAGCGTCAGCTAAGCTCTCAATTGTACTGCGATGTTTTTCAGAAGTTGCGCTAAACTGGCGACGACGCGCATATTCACTATCCTGTAGAACTCGTATTTGATCAATCAGAGATTGCTTACGATCCCACGCACCTTGACGCTCTTCTCTGGTTGGATACCGAACAGTCTTAAAACTAGCACTAATCGTTCGGATGTCGTCCCAGACGGCTTTCCAATTGGTAGCACCGTCATTGTGCGCATCTATCACATCTGACAAATGGTCGATCAAGGTATCAAGTTGTTGATATTCCACAAATTATACCTACAGTTGCTATCGAATATATTTTCCAGAAAAATAAATATCACTGCACCCAAAACTTGACAAATTTAACTATAAATGATACAATATATCAAGAAAATCACATGTCTCGATTCAGCATGTAGGACGCCAATCTTGGTTTCCTGCTCCCTGAACCGAGGAGGCCAGCAGTGGCAAATGAAACGGCCTATATGGCTGCAAAAATGTATCATAACACTCTTGAGGATGCCAAGATAGCAATCGATATGTTTGCGTCAAATGTTCTTGAGGCACCAGATGCAGACTTAGCCGCACATATTCTAAAAATTTCTACATTATCAGGCGTAAGCGGTATAGATCGTCATTCTGATATTTCTGAAATATTACGCTTATATCGTCTTGCCGCATTGCAGCGGGCGGAGTGGCAAGAAAGGCTCAAAGAACCAAGCTGATTTACTCAGCAACAGGGCGACGTTTCAAACGTCGCCCTTTATTGTGACCGCACACGAAAACACCCGGCCTGTTGCCGGGTGTCATATTAGAGATCACTCACCCGGTAACAGGTGATGCCCAGCGCCGCCGCATCAAATAGGGCTTGGCGCGGGTCTTGGGGTAGCCAGATTTTACGCTTGGGCGGCAGCCTTCGCCTAATTGCCGGGATCATGCCTGAGATCATCACCGCCAGATCATGGCGCGTCTGTGGCCTACCTTCTTTAAAGACTGAAAACACCACCTGCCACGGATAGGCGTATGCTTCGATACCACCCCTATCCGCCAACTTTTCAATGTCGCGGTATAAGGCGCGGACGCGTGACAGGCGTTTACTACCCGGCTGCGTCACGTCTTCGATAACCAGAGCGTGGGGATCATAGCGCACAATCAAGCGTTCAATTAAGGCCAGTGACTCTTTGTTTTTGTCACCGCGCGAGACGTGTTTGATACCGAAGTCTAGTAATTGCCCCGACCCGTTAAAGAGGCAGAAGGCGAAGCCCCGTTGGCTGACGTGCAGTGAGAGTACCCGCTGCGGATTGTCGCCTCTCATATATTAGAGGTTTCAACATTCTCTGCTAATTGCACATTAGTAAGAGCGTCACGCATATAGCGCACGCGCTCAGAGTTTGCAGCCTCACCCTCAGCTATGGCAGTTTCAATGACTTTGCGGGCATTTGACTGAAATAGGGTTTTGGTGCTTAAATACAGGTGCGGGAAAAGTTCTGCTTCCTGCGTTCCAAAGAGCATAGAGAGCAAGATGGTATCTCGCACATGGGGAACTCTGTCGCCTGACTCTAACATGGCTATGTAGCTGCGTCCGCCTACCCCTAGGCAGCGTGCTACATCCTCTTGAGTCAGTCCGGCGCTTCGCCGCATATGGCGCAGCGTCGTGTGTATAGGTTCTTTCATAAAATGATTGCGCATTGCTGTTAGCGGCAATGCGTTTTCATAGTGTCGCAAATATGAGGATAGCGGACACGAAGGCGATTATTCACTAGTTGTGACGCACAATCAAAAACAGCCCACTTGCAAAATGCAGATGCGCTGTTTTGATACGGTCATATTCGCATCCTATCAATTTGGCGGCACTTGTGCCGACCTTTGTGGAAGCGAAACGAATATGAGCTAGCCCCCGTGTTCGAGACTCTTCATCTTGTTTAACAGATGAAGAATGAAGCTGTGACAATGTGCCTTCGTGCAGAGACATTCAGTAATCGGCACAATAGCATGATGGACAGAGAAACCTATATCGCCCCGATTGTCGAAAGCTATATTCCAGAGGCTAGCTTTGAGGAAAAGCTGGCTTTGACCCAAGAGTTTTGGACGCTTTTTGATGCCCTCTACGCCAGCTTCGCCGCTCGCCAGAGATTCGACTCGCAGGCTCAGAACATGGTAGAATCGGACTCGCCGAAGCAGGCATAACCATATCAAATTTATGAGAACATATTTTGCGTACATCAGGGTATCGACGGTCAGACAAGGAGAAAAAGGCTCATCGCTTGGCGAGCAACGCGACGCTATTTTGCGTTATGCCCAAAAGCATGATTTGCGGATCGGCGACTGGTTTGAAGAACAAGAAACAGCCGCCAAGGTGGGGCGCACGGTATTTCGGCGGATGCTTACACGCCTTAAACGCGGCGGCGCGCATGGGCTAATCCTTCACAAAATTGACCGAGGCGCGCGCAACCTAGCTGACTGGGCTGAGATTGGCGCACTTATGGACATAGGAATTGATATTCATCTAGCGCATGAAGCGATTGATATGTCGTCACGAGGCGGCAGACTATCGGCGGACATTCAGGCAGTTGTTGCCTCAGACTATATACGCAATCTCAGACAGGAAGTGAAGAAGGGCATATACGGTAGACTAAAGCAGGGATTATATCCCTTTAATGCCCCAGCAGGTTATCAAAACAATGGTGGCGGGCAAGCTAAAACCATTGACCCCGTGCAAGGCCCGTTAGTGAGAGAAACCTTTGAACTCTACGCCAACGGCATCTACGCGCTCCGCGCTCTTTTGCCTCATATGACCGAGCGCGGTTTACGCAATTCGGCCAACAAACCATTTTCCCTAGCGGCCTTCGCGCATTTTTTGGCATCACCCTTCTATTATGGCCTCATCACCATCAAAGGCGAAACGCAAATGGGCGTGCATGAGCCAATTATCACCAAGCATCTATTTGACCGAGCGAGAGCACGAGCCGAGGGCAGACTGACCGCCCGGACTCGTTCCAGTCCACAAATTGAATATGCCTTCAGGCGTTTGCTCACTTGCAAGGTTTGTGGGCATTCTCTCTACGCCGAGCGCCAGAAAGGCATCGCCTATTATCGGTGTCATAGCTTGCAATGCCGAGGTACGAGCATCAGAGAAACATCGCTGGTGCAGACGATCCACGCGCCACTTTCGTATCTATCTATCTCACCCGCACTGCGCCGCATCATGGCTGATATGTATGATGCCCATATCAAGGAGCAGGGCGACCGTGTTCAAGAATCGGTCAAACAGATAAAATTGCGTATTGGGCAGATCGACGCAAAACAGGAAAAGCTGACCGATGCTTTCATAGATGGTGGACTCGATAAGGGCGACTATCATTCCCGCCGCACAGCATTGCAGAACGAGCGCATCTTACTTTCGCAAGAGATGCGAAATATCCAAAACACGGGCCAAGGCGACCAGCGACAGCAAAAGTTTCTCGAACTTATTTACGCCTTACCTGATATATGTTTTTCGGCAAATCAGCGCGAAATCCGTGATTTTGCCAAAACAGCAATCTCGAACATTCAAATTGAGAAAAAAACCATTGAAATTCAATGGTCAAAGGCACTTTCTATGTTGATTGATCTCACGGGTGTCTTGTTTGGTGGGCCAGAACATGACGAACATATAACATGTATGCAGTCTATCACTGAACGTGACGAGCTACTCCGCTTAGCACTTCAAGCGAACTGTGAAGCTATCGTTGAAGCCGTTCGCACGTTTGATGCACTCGACCAGTGGACGCCCCCGATACCAAGCGAGGGCGACACTACGCTTGGTGTGTAAGCACTCATATTCGGCTTTCATTTCCGGCCAAACTCTCTCTGGAATATAAAGCGTGATATGCTTGATCGGAATATCCGTCACAATAGCGTCACCTTTGTAACATCAAGCATATCAAAGCCGCAGCGTATGCCTTCTATCCGCACCCTACGATCAAAGAGTGAACGAAACTTGGCAGGCAGATCAAGCCGCCACGCTCCGCCATTATCCGGGCGGAGTAGCGGATACGGACTTCCTGTTACCAAGAGGCCATCAATGCTGTGAGTCGTTCCGCGCGGCATGATCCATATATACAAAAAGAGTCGCGGCTATGCACGACTCATGTAACTTGGTTAAACCAACCCCATAATCCGTAGCTTGGAAAAGGGTGTTGGTTCAAAACACAGATCACACTCGATGCGCGGCACAGAGCCTGCGAAGTGTAAGGCTTCAAGTTCCGATATTGCAATGTAACCCCATTCGTCGGCCACCAATCCTGTGACATAGCCAAAGGCAATATCCTTGCCGTCATACTCACTCAAATACCATGTACCCGCTCCATAAGCGTGAAAGAGCTTGCAGTAGATGGTGGGGTCAGGCCCGCCCTCTTGTGAATATAGCGGGTGATCCTTCAACCGGGTTTTTACTTCATTCCTGATATTCATGACAGCGTTCCTTGGGTTAACTGACGAAAGCGTCAGCTAGGAACAGTCTCTCAAATCTGGAAAGGCAGGAGACGAAGGCGAAAGGTCACAGGTTGTGACAGTGTATTTTAGGCTACCCTTCGGGTGACCCGCTCTACTCGTGTTAAACCACTTCTCAACTGCTGTTAAAAATAAAGAAGAAAAATATTTCTCAGAAATCATGATATAGTATCAATATTGAAGCCTATATTAGTTACACCATCTACTAAATATATTTTTAGTTATAGAGAAGCCCTCTATGAATATTTTTCCGAATCTAGTCATACTTCCAATATTACCCAAGCATTGTTTAATCTTCAGGATGAGATCAAACGCCTTCGCGATCTGGACAAGCCAGATACGCATTCGCGAGCCGTTAAGCAGTCCGTTTTATGGCTCGTATTCAATCAAAAATATATTGGAACCATCATAATTCGGCATCAAGCAAGCGGACGGGCACCGGAAATAGCAAGCCATTTCTACTATGAAATTCGTCCGTCTGAACGTGGCCGGGGCTATGGAACAACGATGCTCGAAATGGGCATAGCAACAGCTTACCGTCTTGGTATCGAACACCCGATAGTCGCTTGTGATGAAAGGAACATGGCCTCACTAAGTATAATACGGACAAATGGAGGGCTGTTCCTCGACAGACATGTCATCAAGGATTTGAATGGCGATTGCACGATGTTGCGGTTTATTTTCTAGATCGCACACCAACTACACCTATCCCCTAGAATGATGTTGATGGTCATTTCCGAACATTACACAGACGCAGGCCATTTGCGGCTTACCGCTTCCCAAATGCCAACTTGTCGTAACATAGTCTAACCCATCGAGATCAGACTTGGGAACAGGTCGAATCATCAGTGTTCGACCCTCAATATCACACGTTTCCAGTAACATTTCGTCATCTGTAACAAGAAAATGGGAGTGCATGAGGGTAATGCCAAAGCGATCAATGGCATCATGCTTTCGCAATACATCCGCAAGCTCGGACATAAGCATGTTGTCACCATCAGATAATGGAGATACGTCCTTGATGTTCGGAAGCTGTGAGAACTGCATCGATGACATTTCCATAATAAATCTCCGTAATTTGTAATAGATTCCTAATCGCTTTTCTCTGTGTCGACAGAATGTATATAGTAAATCAGCGCTGTCAATATAATAGTTTTTAAGGCTACCCTTCGCCACTTCGCGATCTTGACCCGGCAGAACGGATACTCGTTTTTAGTTACCTGAGACGGTTGGCAGAAGAGCGTGCGAGTCACATGGAGATATTTAAGGCATCCAATACCTCAGGCGTGATTGTCCCAGTCACCTTCAATTTATAATCCGTTTGCATTCTACTGAGTGCCAGCTTGGTTTCTGTGCCAATCTGACCGTCAAGCTCGCCAGTGTAATAGCCAAAAGCCTTTAAGCCCGTTTGCACCTTTTTAACGATTGCTGTGAAGCCATCTTCAACGGGTATGATAGCGTCAGGTACACCTAAAAACCCTAGTGATCGCGGTGCGCGGACTGACGGGCGGGCTGGCGGTGGTAGTGGCGAATAGAGCGGGGCCGGGGTATAATAGCCGCCACCTGAACTTGAACGATGGCTGGAATGGCTTGAGTGGCTGCGGTGTGAACTATGTCCGGCAAGCTGAATCGGGCGCTCTTGGCGAAATAATGATATGGCCGCAATGCTGGCTTTATCGCCTCTAATCTCGACTGTAGCTCTAGTAGCGGTCAGCACTTGCGCGCCGCTTGGCTGTGAAAAGCCCGCAACCAAAAGAGTTGGTATCAAGAACTTGCGATTGCTCACAACGGAAAAACCTTTAATGCTGAATCCGGGTGCCACTGAAAGAAGCCTGTACATAGTGCTTGTTCTGTGCAGCTATTGCAAGCCTCTACATATTTTCGTTTCCAATCTGAGATTGAAGCAACCGCATAGCGGCGATACTCTGGCGGCAGGCTGCACCGGGGGAAATTAAATAGCCGGGCCGGGAGTCCGCGAAGCTCGCACAGATCAAGCGCAAACGCGATATTGACAAAGCAGCTTCGGTGATCGACGTACAGGTCAGTAAATCGTCCCTTGGCAAAGCCAATATTTTCTAGCTGCATGATTGACCACTGTGTGCAAAATGCCAGTTGCGTACTTACCAAGCGCGCGAGACTCGGCAGATCACTCAGGTTTGTTTGAAGAACAACCGTGCGTAATTCAACCTTGCTGCCGGACGATAGCAGATGGACAAAGCTCTCCATCAGGCGCAAGTAGGCACCGGGTTTTTTGACGATTTGGTCATGACGCTCAGGCAGATGTGAGTAGAGCGGTATACCCCATGTGACCGACGCAAAGGCAGGGCCAGACAAGCGCTCGACATCGCTAGCTTCAAAATGCTGCCCATTCGAGAGGATATGAAATGACAGGTCAGGCCGCTCTAAAAAAAGCCTTTCGATCATGGCAAACAAGTCAGATTTGTAGAGTGTCGGCTCACCGCCCGAGAGGCCAATAGTTTCATTGATTGGAGCCAAGAGTAGTGCTTCGGTATATTCGCCGAAGCGATCATCGTGAGTTTTCTTTGGAGGCTGGCTACACATCACACACAATTGATCGCAGCGTTCGGTGATCAAGAGTGTATTATGTACCGACCCGGCACGGATCAAACGCTCAATCTGCCCGCGCATCGGGTCAACGCAGAGTACATCACCATCAAGATCAAGCGAACTGACAATCTCAATCAAGCCACGCTGTCCAGAGAATACTTGCCGACCGCCCGTCTCTTGCAGCAAGATTGAGTCGTGCTCGCCCAATTGCTCTGGTCGATAGCGATTGAGGCGCGTGATATAGCGCTCTGTGCCTTCAGCTTTGGCGGATAGGACAAGCGGGATCATGACAGCCTCGCTTGGGTTGGTAACCGCTCGGCAGACAAACCCAGCCATTTTGCCAGAGAATATTGGATTTCTGTATCGTCCGAATAAATCAACCGCAGACATAGATCAAAAATATGCAGGTGTTTTTGACAAAAAGCCGTGTCGTGGCGCGGCAGATCGATCCTGCCATAGCGCGAGAGATCATCAATCAGATCGCGTCCGCAAAATGGTTGATATATACAGGCGTCGCAGGCCGGATCACCATGCGTAGTCGAATGAGCGTCTAATGTTCGACGAGCCTCGGTATCAAAGCCGGAAGTAGCCTTTCCAATTGACAGATCAATCACCCCGCTGCGCGTCAGCATTCGGGCTTCGTCGGTTGGATACACCGTACCGTCATAGTCAATCACGATATAGTCAACACCAACCGGGTTTGGATTGCGCAGATCCACGTGGCGATCAAGGCCCGCGCGAAATATCCGGCGCAGACATAGGGACAGGTAGGACTCTTCCAACACTATCGGCTTGTTTTGCCAGTTGCGCTCGATCAGTCGCATGACAAAAGTTTCATAATATGCCCACCATCTCTCGTCTTGCGCTCGCGACTTTGGATGGCGTTTTCTGGCGAAGCCTTGGTAATTGATAGGCCGTAGATATATGCTGCCAAAGCCGCACGTTTGGTAGGCGTCGATCAGAGCGTCAATCTTGGGCGGGTTTTCAGGATCAATCGTAGGCAAGGCTGAAACCTTGTCACTGCCATATTCTGCAATCAGTGCATCAAGATTCTCAGTAAAGGCCAGTGTCGCATTTTCAGTCCCGGTGCGCTGGTTTTGATGGGTCAGGATATCGCCATCAAGCGAGGTACTGACGCTGACATCAGGCCGATCAAGGATAGTTTTGAAGTCAGGATCAATGCGGCTGAGGTTGGTGCAGATAACGAAGGATTTTTGTGCAAAGCGCTCACAACGGGCGATGACCGCTCTAATCAGATCAGGCCGCAAACTCGGTTCACCGCCTTGAAACTCAATTTTGATCGAGTCTGTTGTCAGAGAGTCAATCAGAGCCAGCACCGACCGTAGCGTCTCAGGCGACCAATCAAACCCCTGTTGGTCAAGATTGGCTCGCGAGACTTGGCAGTAGCTGCACGATAGGTTGCAGCGCAGGGTCGGCACAAGGATGAGATAATCAAGGGTGTTAAGGGCAGTGTCACGGGCTAAGGCTTGTAAACGGTAACTAAGCGTCGCCAGAGTATCTCCACTTTCGGCGGCATAACCATTTGACAACAAAAATGTGTCGTCAGTTCCTAAATTGATAGACCGATTTGCAAGAAAAAAATGACCCGCAGCATTGGCATGAATGACCCCTAGTTTTGACACCGTGCGACTGCGAAGGGGAAAGTGAATCATAGATGCTATGTGCGGACTATATCGCAGCAAGTCAAAACATCATGAGTAATTCAAATTCTTTTTTGCGCTACCTCCGGTGACCCGCTCTACTCGCCTACGGCTCCCCAAGCCCCTTCGGGTCTTGGCCCGGTGGGTAACGATCAGGAGCGTGACGGTTGAGCGGGAAGAATTAAGGCCGCACTCTTTCCCGCTTCGCTCCTTGAGGGTGAGGCGCCTTTGTGCTGACCCGCTGGCACTCTTGTGCCAAGTTTCGTCAGGCGTCCGCACGGGACAAGTGCCCGCGCGCAGGACGCCCGATTTCACTTGGCCTACAAGGGTGCCGATTTGTTTGATTGGAGGGGAACGCCACGGGCTGCGCCCCTTCGTTCCCAAAGCAAAATAGCTTGCACACCGGGTGGCACAACTAAGGTTGTGCTGGCCCGCACCAATTGTGCAAGCGATTTGGCTTTTCCCTCCCCACCCCGCGCTCTCGCCGAGCAGGCAGGGCTGCATATTCATGCAGCCTGATTTCGAAATAAAGCTGAAGAAAAAGGGGTGTTTTCCACAGGGAGGTGAAACGTCACATGCTGTGAAATTTTCACTCCTACCTCGATGCTACGCATCTCGTTTACCATGTAGGAATGAACAACAACATTTCATATTTTGCTACAACCAATGGTAGGTTACCACACCGACCCTTTGGCATATATCAAGGTGACAGACTGCAACACGTCTATGTTTTAGGGAAAACCGGAACAGGTAAATCGACCTTACTTTCAACCCTGTTTATGCAGGATGTTGAGGGCGGTAGAGGGTGCATCCTACTTGATCCGCACGGTGATCTATCTTGTGCTATCGCACGAGCAACCCCAGTGTGCCATCAAGGGAGGCTTCGCTACGTTGATGTTGCGCAAGCGGAAAATCCTTATGGCTACAATCCGCTCAAAGCCGTTCCGCGTGATCTGATATCACTTGCAGCATCAGGCCTCTTGGAAACCTTTCGTCACCATTTTGGAGAGAAGGCATGGGGTTCCCGCATGGAGCATATCTTCCGTAACACCCTCTACGCCTTACTAGAATACCAAGAGGCAAGCTTGCCGGATATTCTGCGGATGCTCTCGGAAAAGGAGTTCAGAGCGGAGGTGTTAGCCAAAGTTCAAAACCCCCAAGTGCTGTATTTCTGGCACACGGAATTTACGAAATTATGGGGTAACAGCCTATTTGAAGCCATTGCACCAATCCAATCAAAAGTCGGTGCGATGTTGACCGATCCGAAGCTACGGCAGTTCCTTGTCGATTTTACAGAGCCAATCTCTTTCAGAAAAGCGATGGACAATGGACAGATTGTTGTCGTTAATCTAGCGCGCGGCATCTTAGGTGCTGACACATCAAGCTTGCTTGGTAGCCTGCTAACTCAGACCATCAGCCTTGCCGCATTGTCGCGACAATCAATGCCACAAGAGCTACGCCTGTCTTGTCACCTCTATCTTGATGAGTTTGAGCATTTCCTAACGCCGGGAACTGCCGGGATGTTATCAGAAGTCAGGAAGGTTAGATTATCGGTCACATTGGCCAACCAATATCTGCATCAGCTTTCTACAAATATTCATTCAGCGGTCTTAGGAAACGTCGGTACAATAATTACCTTTCGCACAGGGCCAGAAGACGCGCAGATATTGACCCAGATTTTTGATAGCCGGATAACTACGAGCGATATCATCAACCTACCTAATTGGCAGCTATACACCCAAATTATGATTAACGGCGAACCCTCCAGCGCTATTTCCGGCCAAGCAATTAAATCACTATCATGATTGAAATGCAGTCAGTACCATGCCAGACTACTGATCATGCGCTTACTCTTTGCCTTGCCCCTTACTCTTCTTATACCACAGAGCAGTTTTGCGCATGGTGGCGGATTAAATTCCGAAGGGTGTCACAATGATCGGCGAAATGGTGGATATCATTGCCATCGTTCAAATTCTGCCCCGGCCCCGAGAGTTAGACCAACTACACTATACGCAGCACCAAAACCCGCGCTCTACGCTAATTGCACAGAGGTACGGATTGCTGGAGCCGCACCTTTGTACCGGGGTGACCCCGGATACAGTACGCGGCTTGATCGAGATCGGGACGGAGTAGCCTGCGAGATCGGTAATTCTAGCCCTCAAGCCGCCGTCAGTTCCGCGCCAATCCGAGCCGTTAGCCTACCAACTGTTACAACAGGGGTAAGCGCAAACAAACTCACCCCACCGATTGAAGGCAAGGCCCAAGTCTTAGACGGTGACACTATTCAAATTGGCATCACGCGTATTCGGCTATACGGTATTGATGCCTTTGAAGCCGAGCAGCGTTGCACAAATTCTGATGGTCAGTCCTACACCTGTGGTGGCGAGGCGACCCGTACCTTGACTGAATTGGTGACTGACGAAGAGGTATCGTGCACCAAACGCGGAACCGATGCCTATTCCCGCATCCTAGCAGTCTGTAGAGTGACATCGACTGACCTATCGGCAGCGATGGCCCGCAGCGGCCACGCACTGGCCTACACCAAATATTCGCTTGATTATGTCTCAGACGAGCGTGTTGCTAAACGAGATTTGGTGGGCGCATGGAGCGGTAGTTTTGAATTGCCGTGGGAGTTTCGGATATCGCGCCCGTCCGGTGCTGCCGAATCCCAGCGATCAGCAGTTGCTCCCTCAGCTTCGTGCACCATCAAAGGGAACGTTAGCAAAAAGGCCGAGCGGATATATCACCTTAAAACTGATCCGTCCTATGTCCGCACCAAGCCTGAAAATTGGTTTTGTAGTATCGAAGAAGCAGAACAGGCCGGGTTCCGGCGCGCTGGCCAACCATAACCGTAGAGGGATTGTATATGTTCATGATTGCTGCCTTGATTGCGGTAACTCCGCTTGATCTTGCTGTAGTGACGAAGAACCACTTGGTGGCCGAAAGTGACTACACCAAAAAGAAGAAGCGCACGGCCAGTAGCGGATCAGACAGACGTTTTAGAAGTTGTGAAGCCGCTCGAAAGGCCGGGTTCACCCACATGCGCCGAGGACAATCCGGATATTCCAAAGGGCTTGATCGCGATGGTGATGGGGTGGCCTGTGACAAGGTGAAATAACCATCTATCATACACGATGCGCATACTGATAATCGACAAATCCGAACTAGAAATATGAAATGCGATTTTATTCATTAAATTTCGATTTTTATACTATATTTATAATATAAATTAAATACGGGGAGCTATATATGAGTTTAAAGAATCAAAATTCTGATTTCAACAGTACAGATTTTAGTAATAGACGCCCCTCATACCCAGTTGTCGCTCCAGCAATTACTCGACATTTAATTTTTAGAAAATCACATGATGATAGTGACCGCCTTTTAATAGGTGATAAAATTGCCGAACATATACAAAAAATAAGGGCGTGTTTTGGAGTTCCCACTCCGCCTATCACATTTAACAATAAACAAAATCGGGGATATTCTCTCAGAAAGAGCAATATTTTTACGATTATAAACAGCAAATCTGGATATGATTTTCGATTTAGAATTAGATTTGACATATACTCGGAGTCATACACGATAACTTACATAATTGATAATATCAACATAGATAAATTAGATAATTTTGAAGATATTAACGGACTACAAATTCATAAAATAAGTAAGTTTATGGTTGATCTATACCAGAATATTGATTCTAAATCAGAAGATGTTTTAGAAAAATCAATTATTTTCGAAGCATTTAATAACCTATATGACAACGTTTGGGTTGATCAATGTGAAAACAAAATGTTTGATGAACAAAATAATTTTATTAATCAAGAAATTTTGGACAAAAGATACATATCTGACATTAGAGGTATAGTTATAAGACCAAATATAGAAATTAAGACTGATAATAAATATTTTTTTATAAATGAATTTTTCGGCAATTATCCAGCCGTTGTTGATGTTTTAATAAAAAATCAAAATCACGATTTCTTAGAATCAGGCGGAGGTTTTGAATCTGTATTTTGCGGCATGCTTAGCGGTGATGCAATTTACTCGGCAAAATTAGGTCAATGGGGTAATGAATCAACTGGCGATGGAGTAATTCGGCATTTTTTGGCCTATGGTGGCCCATCAAGACATCAGTTAGGCAGACTAATTAGAAGGCTACACCTTGCTGGTGAGTCAAGAAACATGGCTATGTTGGATTATGAAAATAATTCGGATAAGGATATTAGAGCTTCTGGACAAAGCATTCGCAAGTTAGGAAAATCTATTGACAAGATAATTCATGATGGTGAAATTGGCAAATTTGATGTTATATATAATCAAGTCTTAGAATTTGGACGTATTAGTGCGACAACTGATGATCCGCTAAGTTATCGAGTAGATCGATCTCGATATTACGCTTCTCAATTCAAAAATTTACTTCCACACCTAAGAGTCATTAAATTTAAAGGATTTCAAAGTTACGAAGAATTTGTTTCTAGATATCTATATCAGGATTTTGACAGAATTGATAGAATAGGATTCCGTTATGATAATATGGGACATAAAATCAACCGTCTAATTTATCTTAATCAATCCAAAGGAATGGAAGAATATAGATCCGCTATTATTGAAACAACTGGAAATATTAAAGAAGTGACTGATGATTTGAATCAAGTTTCATACGAACAAAGAAATTTGCTGGATAATGCTGAATATATTGCATATATAGTGATGTCTTATTATGTCATGTCCACTATACATTCCGTATTAAAAGATAGTATAACGTTAAAATATTATAATAATGGCATTATTATAACTGTTTTTTTGATAATTTGGTTTACAGTTACACTTTTTTTGACAATTAAAGCTTTTTCTCGAATTAGATCAAATAGAAATAAAAAACCTGCGCCTCCCAAACGTCTCAAATCAAATTCGTGAGTATTTATCTATAGATAATTGTCGCGTCAGATTCTGTATCTAATAGGTCGCAAAAACTCCTCAACTCGACTCTTTCCAATTGAGCAAAACGAACCTTTCGCTACACTGCCCTAATGATACCAACCAAACAAATCGGCATCTGGCTTCGCGTTTCAACCGAGGATCAGGTTAAAGGTGAAAGCCTTGAAGTCCACGCGTCCCGCGCCCGCAGTTATGCCGATAGTAAGGGTTGGACGATTGCCGAGGTGTATCGCCTAGAAGCGGTTTCCGGTAAACGTGTTTCAGATCATCCCGAAGCACGCCGGATGCTAACCGACATCAAGCGCGGTCACATCAGCGGCTTGATATTTTCCAAACTTGCCCGCTTGTCACGCAACAACCGTGAACTCTTGGACTTCGCCGAGATATTTCAAACACACAACGCTGACCTGATTTCACTAGCTGAGAGCATAGACACCAGCACTCCTGCCGGACGCATGTTCTTTAGCATAATCGCAGCACTGACCTCTTGGGAACGGGAAGAGATTGTTGCCCGCGTCAGAGCTAGTGTACCGATCAGAGCCGCGATGGGAAGGCCTTTGGGCGGACAAGCCCAGTACGGTTACGCATGGCAAGATAAGAAATTTGTGATTGTGCCAGAGGAAGCCGTCGTTAGAAAGTTGATGTATGAGTTATTCCTTGAACACCGTCGTTTCCGGGCAGTTGCTCGCGTCCTATATGAACGCGGCTACCGCACCAGAAGTGGTAGCCTGTGGGCCGGATCATCGATTGAACGCCTTGTGCGTGACCCAACGGCAAAAGGCGTCAAGCGCTACAACTACACGACACAAGTTGAAGATGGCCGAGCATGGGTTGCCAAGCCCGAGAGCGAATGGGTGCATCACCCATGTGAACCCATCGTGTCAGAAGAGCTTTGGAACAGCGTGAATGACATGCTGACCGAAAAGAAACTGACAGGCCAGAGGCAAGCCCGGAGTGCTAAGACGCTCTTTGGTGGCCTGTGTTACTGCAAATGCGGCGCTAAAATGTATGTGCCATCAAATATGAAAAAGTATGTTTGTGAACACACGGGCTGTCGGCATAAAATCCCTATTGATACCCTTGAAGCTATCTGGGAATCCGAACTGGCTAGCTTCGCTTTTACGCCCGAGACACTGGACGAAAACAAGCGCAGGTTATCAGACGCCTTGCAAGCAACCACTGACTTGATCGAAGGACATGAGCAAAACATCACGCGCTTAGACAGCCAGATTGACAGCTTACTCTCGCTTCACCAATCAGGGTCAATCGATGAGCAAGGTTTCGCTAAACGCTACAAACCGCTTGGTGAGCGTAACCGGGAACTACAAGCCGAACTGCCGCGCCTGCGTGATAAACACCACAAGCTCGGAGCCAATCTCAATCTACAAGCCGAGGCTTTGAAGGAAGCGCAGGATATAGCAACTCGCTACCCGCAGATGGCCTTTAGCGAACGCCGCCGTTTGGTGGAAACGGTCGTGGAACGCCTAACGGTAGGTGACGAGGAAATGGAATTCAGCTATCTCTTTAATCCCAAGGTTTAGCTAGAATATGGGTTTCCCTTTGCAAACCCTTCGGAATTGATTGCAACTAAGCAACAGAAGGACAAGGGTTCATCGCCGCGATCAACTGTACTCGCGCTGGAAATGTAACATGAGCATTGGCACGCGCAACGCTGACTGTGCCAGTTTCAAGGGGTTGGCGTAGCGAATCAAGCACAGCGCGCTGAAATTCTGGAAGCTCATCAAGAAATAGTACGCCGAGATGGGCTAGGCTGACCTCGCCGGGGCGAACCTTCAAACCCCCGCCAACAAGTGCAGCCATAGATGCCGAATGATGCGGACTGCGAAAGGGGCGTGTGCGAATGAGGCGTCCAGCGTCGAGCTCACCCGCCACGCTCGCCACCATTGATACCTCAAGCGCTTCTGACGCTGTCAATTCTGGAAGTATCCCCGGCAAACAGGCCGCCATAAGCGATTTGCCTGACCCAGGCGGCCCAACCATAACGAGATTATGTCCCCCCGCTGCTGCGATTTCGATTGCGCGCTTTGCACTTTCTTGGCCTTTGACCTGCGAGAGATCGGGGCCGTGGTTTATCTCGGCAACTTCACCGGGGGCAGGCGCACTGAGCAGTGACTGTCCCTTGAAATGATTTAGCAAGCTCAACACATCGGGAGCAGCGATGACCTCAATTTCTCCGGCCCATGCAGCCTCTGCGCCTTGAACTGCGGGGCAAACCAAACCCAGTCCGTTTGCAGAGGCATGGAGCGCTGCTAGCAATACACCGGGCGAAGCAGCAACTCGTCCGTCAAGGCTTAGCTCCCCAATACACATATATGAGGCAAGCGTTTCGGCATCAATAACCCCCATTGCGCCAAGCAGCGCAATCGCGATTGGCAAATCATAATGAGAGCCTTCTTTGGGGAGGTCAGCCGGCGATAGATTAATAGTGATTCGTTTGGGCGGGAGCGAGAGTCCCATCGCAGAAATCGCCGAGCGGACGCGCTCACGACTTTCGCCAACCGCCTTATCGGGCAATCCAACAACTACAAAAGATGGAACTCCAGGTGCTATGTGGCACTGCACCTCAACACTGCGCGCTTCTAGCCCGAGATAAGCCACCGTCATTACGCTTGCGATCATCTGTGCCCCACCCTGCCAGCGCGATTAAAGGTAAAACCCTATTAACCGCGATCAAAAATGCTTGGGTAAGCCCAGACGTGCGATGAACCACATATTATGGTACAACAGCAACGAACGAATAACCAAGCGACCCAAAATATTAGAGCCAGTATAACCACTGGCGCGCGCTTGTCGATTATGGCTGTGTTAAATTTTGTTCGCGTTATCTTTCTTCTTTCGCCATTTTTTCTGTCGCTTCCTCAGATTGCAAACGCAAATGAGAATACAGCGTATGCTGTGATTGATGACGGTATTTTTGAAGCATCGCCACTCGGCGAAGATCGCATTCAAATTAATGCTCAGTTTGGCCCATTTAACGTTGTTAATGCGACTGAAGCAAATTTGAACGGCGTGATTGATACATCGACCCCAAATGCGTTTCGTCAAATGCTTGTTGCTTACCCGCAGATAAGGCGAATCAGCATGATTGATTGTCCGGGTACCGAAAATGACGATGCCAACCTTGAGGTTGCTAGAATGATAAGGCGCGCTGGGATTAACACTCATGTACCAGCCGACGGCTCAATCCGTTCTGGCGGGGTGGAACTATTCCTAGCCGGGCTGAGCCGCACATATGAAAAGGGTGCTAAATTTGGGGTTCATAGCTGGATTGATGATGACGGCTTGCAAGCGCGTGATGTACCAGCCGATGATCCGATTAATGCAGCCTATATTAGCTATTATCAGGAAGTTGGCCTGCCGCTACACACCGCACGCGCTTTCTATGCGTTCACTAATCAAACTGCATTTGACTCAATTCATTATATGAGTGAGCAGGAACTGGCGAAGTTTCAGATCGCAAACTGAGCATATGTATCGATAAACAACGCTTTTCCTGGTTGTGGTTGTAACAATCGCTCCCCACATTAGATTTATGAAATGGCAAGAACGATTGCGCGTTTTAAACGCAAGTCAAGCAGTGCGGCTTAGCCAGCTTGTTATTGGCGTTTTGCTCGTTCTGGTGACACCATTGGTTGGATTACTGCCCGGCCCGGGTGGCGTTGTCGCCTTTGGTATTGGGCTTGGCCTCATTTTGCGTAACTCAGCGTGGGCAAAACGGCGCTATGTTGAATTTAAGCGCAAACGACCAAAAATGGGCGACTGGGCCGATTGGGGGCTACGTCGGCAAAGCGCTAAGCGGCGTGGTCAAAAAGCAAAACAAACTAGGCGCGGTAGTGATTGACTTTGATAGCGCGATTGCCTAACCACATAGTCAACAGGCTGCCAATTGTTGGTGGCCCTTTTTTATTCAAGACTTTTGAGGACATGAGCGATGAAGCGCACTTTTCAGCCGAGCAATCTAGTACGCGCCCGGCGTCACGGCTTTCGCGCCCGGATGGCAACTGTGGGCGGACGGGCAGTGATCCACGCTCGCCGGTCACGCGGCCGCAAGAAACTGTCAGCCTAACCAAAATCAGCGCGCGCAAGGATTTCCTTGCCGCCAATTCAGCCAAACGTGCAGCGAACGGCGGTTTTGTTCTGCTTGTTCGTGATCGCGCCGATACTGACGCGACTATGCGGCTTGGCATCACAGTAACCAAAAAAATCGGCAATGCGGTTGTCCGCAATCGGATGAAGCGGCGCTTTCGTGCGCTTGCCCGCGAAATACTCCCGAAACTTGGGGTCAGCGGCGCTGATCATGTGATGATTGGCCGCGCCAGCGGAATACAGCGTGACTTTGCGCTGCTCCGCAAAGATTTGGCGAAGGCGCTTGAAAAGGTCAGCCGATGATTGCGCGGATGCTGATTTGGATCGCGCGCGGCTGGCAATATGGACCATCGCTCATTCTGCCGCCAAGCTGTCGCTATCAGCCGTCATGTTCGGCCTATGCAATTGAGGCACTTTCCCGCTATGGCGCGCTCAAGGGTGGTTGGCTTTCGGTAAAACGCATTTTGCGATGCCATCCCTGGGGTGGACATGGTTTCGATCCGGTTCCTTGAACCTGGGGCAATTTGATAAGGATTTTCGGTGGATAATTCGCGAAATATGATCTTGGCCTTCGTGCTGTCGGCACTTGTGCTGATCGGCTGGACGACCCTGTCAGAACGGTTTTTTCCAACGCCGAAGCCAGCAGCGAGCGCGACTCAGACTGGCATTGCTACGTCAAACACACCGGTAACCGCCCCGGTTGCGCAGGCCTCGAAAAAGCTTCGCGAAGTTGCCGCAGTGCGTGCAGAATCGCCGCGCGTGATCATTGATACGCCCAAACTCAGCGGTTCAATCAACCTGCGCGGCGCGCAAATCGATGATCTGGTGATGACGGCGTATAAGGAAACGATCAAAAAGAATTCACCCGCCGTCCGCCTGTTCGCGCCAAGCGGCAGCAAAAACGCGTTTTTCTCTGGCTTTGGCTGGATTGGTGACGGCGTTCAAATGCCGAATGCACAGACTATATGGCAGGCGGATCAGCCGACCCTAACGCCCGAAAAACCCGTAACACTCCGCTGGGCCAACACGACGGGTCAAAGTTTTGCGATCAAAATATCGGTTGACCGCGACTATATGTTTTCGGTCGAACAAAGCGTTGGCAATGCAGGTACAGGTGCCATCACGACGCGGCCATATTCATTTGTCAGCCGTTTCGGCAAGTCGAAGGATCTCGACACCTGGACAAACCATGTTGGCCCCATCGGCGCCTTTAACGACAGTGTAAACTTCGATGTCGATTTCTCGACGCTTGACGAAGCAGAGGCTGCTGGCACGCGCTTCCAAAGCAAGGGGGGCTGGCTTGGCTTTGGCGATCTCCACTGGTTGGCAGCCGTCATTCCTGCAAAAGATGCGTCGATTGATGCAGGCTTCCGCGCCGCCGATGGCAGCTATCAGGCTGAATATACACTTCCACAAACTGTGATCGCGCCCGGTAAATCAGCGACCGCGACAACGCGTCTGTTCGCAGGCGCAAAGGAAGTGCGCTTGCTTGACGGTTATGAGGACAGCCAATCCATCGTCAACTTTGGCAAAGCGATTGACTGGGGCTGGTTTGAAGTGTTTGCCAAGCCCTTCTTCTATCTGCTTGATTGGCTGTTTAGAATGGTGGGCAATTTTGGCGTTGCGATCATGCTGCTAACGCTCATCGTGCGCAGCGTCATGTTCCCGATTGCGCAGCGTCAATTTGCGAGCATGGCAGCGATGCGAGTCGTACAGCCCAAAATCAAGGCGCTGCAAGAGCGTTACAAGGATGACAAGCCCAAGCTGCAACAGGAAATGATGGGCCTTTACAAGACTGAGAAGATCAACCCGATGGCGGGCTGTCTGCCGATCCTGATCCAGATTCCGGTTTTCTATGCGCTTTACAAGGTGTTGATGGTCGCCATCGAAATGCGACATCAGCCATTTGTTTTGTGGATCAAGGATTTGTCTGCACCAGACCCGATCCACGTTCTCAACCTGTTTGGCGTGCTTCCTTTTACTGTCCCTGCTTTCCTTGGCATTGGCATCCTCGCAATCCTACTTGGCATCACAATGTATCTTCAATTCAAACTCAATCCGGCTCCTGCTGATCCGGTTCAGCAGCAAGTGTTTGCGATTATGCCGTGGATGATGATGTTCGTTATGGCGCCATTTGCGGCGGGCCTACTGGTCTATTGGATTACCAACAATATCCTGACAATCGCGCAGCAGAAATGGCTTTATTCACGTCATCCTGCGATGACTGAGCCCGTAAAAGCGTGAGTTTTTCCGACGAGGAGGTCGAAGCAGCGCGAAAGATTTTCAGCGGCCCGATCACGTTCCTCAAATCCGCGCCAAGCCTTGAGTTTTTGCCCGATCCACTAGTCAACGAGGTCGCGTTTGCGGGCCGTTCAAATGTCGGAAAATCATCTTTGCTCAATGCGCTGACCAACCGGAACAGCCTTGCGCGAACGTCAAATACGCCGGGGCGCACGCAGGAGTTGAACTTCTTTGATGTTGCAGAACCACTGCGCTTTCGACTGGTTGATATGCCGGGATACGGTTTTGCCACTGCGCCAAAAGAGGTTGTCAAAAAATGGCGGCACCTGATCAACGATTATCTGCGTGGGCGGCAAGTGCTCAAGCGCACGCTTGTTCTCATTGATAGTCGCCACGGGGTCAAGGATGTTGACCGCGATGTGATGGAAATGCTCGACGCAGCTGCAGTTAGCTACCGGATCATCCTCACTAAGGGTGACAAGATTAAGGCAAGTGAGCTTGAAGCGGTTCATGTCCAGACCATCGCAGAGGCCCGCAAACGCGCGGCGGCGCACCCCGATGTTATCGTTACCTCAAGCGAAAAAGGCTTCGGCTTGCCCGAACTGCGCGCTGCTGTGATTGAGGCGGTGTCCTAACAGCGCGATTCCCGTTGCAATCGCTTCGGTTTCCCTTTCTATTGCTGGCAAAATAGATTGGGGAGACATTATGCGCATCAAATTCGTCGCGGCGTTACTAGGTGCGACTATCGCACTTCCCGCCTCTGCCCAGACGATCCGACCTGATCAAGAGGCGTTTCGGAGGCTTTACAAAGAACTGGTCGAAACCAACACGACACTATCTGTTGGAAGCTGCACACTCGCGGCCCAGAAAATGGCGGAGCGCTTAAAAGTCGCTGGCTTTGCAGAAGCTGACATCACGTTATTTTCGACGCCCGAACATCCTAGAGAAGGTGGCCTCGTCGCGATCCTCAAAGGCAGTGACGCCAAGATCAAGCCAATGCTCATGCTCGCACACATTGATGTGGTGGAGGCACGGCGTGAGGATTGGACGCGTGATCCCTTTACCTTGATTGAGGAAAACGGCTTTTTCTACGCACGCGGAACGCTTGACGATAAGGCACAGGCGGCGATTTATACTGATGCGATGATCCGCTTCAAGCAGCAGAAATATATCCCGAAGCGGACGATCAAGCTTGCGCTCACTTGCGGCGAAGAAACCACTTTCGCCTTTAACGGGGCGGAGTGGTTAACCAAGAATCGGCCCGAATTGATTGCGGCTGAATTTGCAATCAACGAAGGCGGCGGCGGTGTGCTTGATCCATCGGGAAAACGCGTCACGCTTTCAATGCAAGTCGGCGAGAAAGCAGTCCAAAATTACCGTGTCGAAACGACCAATCCCGGCGGGCATAGTTCGCGTCCTGTGCCAGATAATGCGATTTACGAACTTGCCGAGGCATTGGGCGCAGTGCGTAACTATGGCTTTCCCATCACATTTACCGATACGACCCGCGCATTTTTCACGCAGACTGCAGCTACCGTTGGCGGAGAAATGGGTGCCGCGATTACAAAGCTGATGGCGAATCCAGCCGATGCTGGTGCGGATAGCATCGTCTCCTCAAACGCGACGTATCGCTCCACATCGCGGACAACATGCGTTGCGACACTGCTTGACGGAGGCCACGCCAATAACGCGCTGCCTCAGCGTGCAGGCGCGAATATCAACTGCCGCATCTTCCCCGGTGAGACGGGCGAAACCACTCGGCTTGCACTCGTCAAGGCGATCAATAATCCGAAGGTTTCGGTGACGCTCACCCCGCCGGTGCGCCCGCTTGCCTCGCCGCCGCCGCTTGATGCAAAGATTATGGGGCCAGCGGTTGCGCTTGCGAAGAAATATTTCCCCGGAGTTTCGGTTGTGCCCGTCATGTCCACTGGCGCGACCGATGCGATATTCCTCTCGGCGATTGGCATCCCAACCTACGGCGTTCCCGGCATTTTTGCAGAGGCTGATTTCAACGGCGTCCACGGCCTTAATGAGCGTATTCGCGTCCGCTCGCTTTATGAAGGGCGCGATTATGTGTTTGATTTGATTAAGGCCTATGCCGCGAAATAGGACGCCCACATGCTTAAATTGATTATCGGTAATAAGGCTTATTCGTCGTGGTCTCTGCGCGGTTGGCTCGCGTGCAAGCAGTCGGGCTTAGCGTTCGAGGAAGTGGTGCTGCCGCTTTACGATGAGGCTTGGGCAGAGCGGCGTGAGGCTGAAGACCTTGCACCCGGATCAGGGCGTGTCCCGATCCTTTGGGACGGCGATATTCCCGTGTGGGATAGTCTCGCCATTGTTGATTATCTCGACGCCAAAACGGGCCGCACGAAATTCTGGCACAAAGATATGGCCGCACTCGCAATGGCCCGATCAATGAGCGCGGAGATGCACAGCAGTTTTACCGCACTGCGCAGTCAGCACGGCATGAATGTCCGCCGCATTTCAAACGGCACCGTGCCAACACCAGAAGTACAGGCCGATATCGCCCGTATCATGCAGATATGGGCTGAGGCGCGCGCACGCTTTGGCGGCACGGGTGATTTCCTGTTCGGGGAATTTGGCGCGGCAGACATTATGTTTGCGCCCGTTGTTACTCGGTTGACGACTTACGGCCTGTCCGTTGCCCCCTTCGCACGGGGTTATGTTGACGCGATGACCAATCATCCGTGGATGCAGGATTGGATAGCGGCGGCGCAAGAGGAAACATGGGTGATTGATCGCTTTGAAGCTTAACATTTGTTTTGCACCGCACAAAAGGCTAACTCGCATTAAAGAACGACTCATCAAAATAGGAGCCACGCCATGACCACCGATGCTATTGTCATTTCCAGCTATGCCCGCACGCCAATGGGCGGAATGCAAGGCGCACTTTCGGGCGTGTCAGCAACGCAGCTTGGCGCGACTGCGATCAAGGCGGCAATTGAACGCGCTGGTGTTTCGCCTAGCGCAGTTGATCAAGTGATTATGGGCTGCGTCCTTCCCGGCGCGCTTGGTCAGGCGCCTGCACGGCAAGCTGGCATTGGTGCTGGCCTGCCACTGTCAGTCGGCGCAACGACGATTAACAAGGTCTGCGGTTCGGGCATGAAGGCGACGATGATGGCGGCGGAGGCGATTATCGCTGGCACATCTGATATTGTGGTTGCTGGCGGGATGGAGAGCATGACCAACGCGCCCTACATGCTGACCAAGCACCGCTCAGGTGCGCGGCTTGGCCATGACGCGATCAAGGACTCGATGTTCCTTGACGGGCTTGAAGATGCCTATGAACCCGGTCGCGCTATGGGGAGCTTCGCCGAAGAAACCTGCACCGAATATCAGTTCACCCGTGAAGCGCAGGATGAATTTGCGCTCCGTTCGCTCAGTCGTGCGAATGAGGCAATCGCGAGCGGCGCTTTTGATCGTGAGATTACGCCGGTTGAAATCGTCACGCGTAAGGGCACCGAAACGGTAAGCATCGACGAACAGCCCGGCAAAGCGATGCCAGCCAAAATTCCAACGCTGAAGCCAGCATTTGCTAAGGACGGCACGATTACAGCGGCGAACGCCTCATCAATCTCGGACGGTGCAGCAGCGCTTGTCGTCACCAAAGCGAGCGTTGCGGCGGCAATGGGGCTTCCTGTTGCGGCAACGATTGTCGCATGGGCAACCAACAGCCAAGAGCCTGCAAAATTCACCTCAGCCCCCGTTCCCGCGATCCGCAAGGTGATGGAAAAGGCGGGTTGGAGTATGGACGATGTCGATCTGTTTGAAATCAACGAAGCGTTCGCAATGGTGCCCATGATTGCGATGAAAGAACTTGGCATTCCTGCAGAAAAGCTGAACGTCAACGGCGGCGCGACAGCACTTGGCCACCCAATTGGCGCATCAGGCGCGCGGATTATTGCGACCTTAGTGGCGGCTCTTCAAAATCGTGGTTTGAAGCGCGGTATCGCATCGCTCTGCATTGGTGGCGGTGAAGGCACAGCACTCGCAGTTGAGGTGGCTTAACTCGCCAGCTTCCAGAGCAACTGTGCCGCGACATAGAGAATGAGCAGCGCTGTAATGCGGCGTACCATCGTCTGCGAAAGCAGCTTGAGGCTCGCAAAACTGCCAATCTGGCCGCCGATTAGCACTGCAAGTGCGAGCGGCCAGTATGGCGTCAATGCCGCCGCTGCGCCGCTGGTGCCGAGCTTCATGAACTGGCCACCAAGCCCAGCGAGAGAGTTGATCAGTATGAACAGGCACGCCGTTGCGGCGATTGCGCGGGATTTTCCCCAACGCGTCAGGTGTAGGATCGGCGCGAGGAATATTCCACCGCCAATGCCGACAAGGCCAGCAAGATAGCCTGTGCCCGCGCCTGCCAGATAATCAAAGGGGCTGGCTTTGGTGCGGGTTGGTTTGCCGTCTTCCCAATATTCGCGCTGAAATAGCAGTAGCAATCCCGCCGCGAGCAGCGCCAACGCAAGGATTAGCGTAAACGTCTCTTGGCGAATCGGGGTTAGCCCGCCAAGCCAAGCGAGCGGAGCAGAAATCATCACTAGCGGCAACACACGCGGCCAATCAACCTGACCCGCGCGAATATAGCGCACCGCACCCCCACTGACGACAATGACATTGCAGATCAGCGAGATCGTCGGCAGAATTTTGAAATCGACCCCGCCAAGCGTCAGTAACGCGGTGTAGGTTGATCCACCCCCAAAACCTACACTGGCATAAAGCGCAGCCGTGACAAAAAATGCGACGGCGAGGCCGATCATTTACAGCGCGCCGTGGCAGTGCTTATATTTCTTTCCCGAACCGCACGGGCAATCCGCATTGCGGCTGACTTTGCCTTCCCACTCGGACGGGTCTTCACCCAAATCCTCATCAGGGCCAGCGTCAACGACCTGAAGCTGTGGCAATCTTGTTGTCACCAGTCCAAGCGGATTATCGGCTGGCGGCAGCGAGTCCATATTGAGGGTTGTAAAAATGTCAGGCATCTGCGGCAAATCGGATGGAGCCATCTCGAACTGTGCATAGGAAAGCACCTTAGTCACATCTTCGCGGATCATCACCAGCATCCGCTCAAACAAGGCGTAGGCCTCACGCTTATATTCGTTGATCGGGGTTTTCTGGGCATAGGCGCGCAAATGGATAACCTGACGCAACGCATCAAGTGTTGAGAGATGTTCTTTCCAATGATGATCAAGTGATTGTAAAAGAACAGATTTTTCAACTTGCGGCCAAACCCCATCATCAAGTGCCGCCTGTTTCGCCGCCATATTTTCGTTTGCAGCGTCGCGAATGCGATCTTCGATCATTTCAGGCTCAACACCGTCTTCTCTGAACCAATCGTCAATCGGCAAATCAAGCGCCAACACATCCTGCGCGCGCACTTTGAGGTTCGGCCCATCCCACTGCTCGGGATAGCTATTGGGCGGACACGCCTCACCAACCAAGCCGTTAACCGTCTCAACACGCATATCAATGACGACATCATCTACGGTTTCAGCATCCATAATATCGCCGCGCTGCTCGTAGATCACCTTGCGCTGATCATTCATCACGTCATCATATTCGACGACCTGTTTGCGGATATCATAGTTGCGCGCTTCAACTTTTTTCTGCGCGGTTTCAATGGCCTTTGACAGCCATTTGGAACCAATCGCCTCGCCGTCGGCAAGGTTGTTGTTCATCATTTTTGAGAACATCGTGTCGGGGCCAAAAATTCGCAGCAAATCATCATCAAGCGAGAGATAAAATTTGGATAGACCAGGATCGCCCTGCCGTCCCGAACGGCCACGCAACTGATTATCGATGCGACGGCTTTCGTGGCGCTCGGTCGCGAGAACATAAAGCCCACCAGCATCAAGCACAGCGGCTTTTTCTAAGACGATTTCAGCCTTGAGCCGCTCAATCTCAGCGTCCTTCTTTGGGCCATTCTCAAGGTCAGACAGCTCGTCTTCGATACGGAAGTCAAGATTGCCGCCAAGCTGAATATCAGTGCCACGACCAGCCATATTGGTTGCGATCGTTACAGCCCCACGACGCCCCGCCTGCGCAACGATATGCGCCTCCATCTCATGAAAACGCGCATTCAGAACCTTATGTTCAACGCCTTCTTTCACAAGAAATTCAGAGAGCAATTCAGACTTTTCAATCGACACGGTACCAACTAGAACGGGCTGACCGGCTTGCGATTTTTCACGAATACTCTTCGCAATCGCGCCGAATTTATCAACAGTATTCTTGTAAAACTCATCTTCCTCATCAACGCGCTTCACAGGCACATTGGTTGGGATCGTAACGACATTCATCTTGTAAATATCGAAGAATTCAGATGCTTCGGTAGCCGCAGTCCCGGTCATTCCAGAAAGTTTGGGATACATGCGGAAAAAATTCTGGAAAGTGATTGATGCAAGCGTCTGGTTCTCTGGCTCAATCGTCACATCTTCCTTGGCTTCAACCGCTTGATGAAGCCCGTCCGACCAGCGTCGCCCATCCATCATTCGACCAGTGAATTCGTCGATGATGATGACCTTGCCATCCTTGACGATATAATCAGTATCGCGCTTAAAAATCACATTCGCGCGCATCGCCTGATTGAGATGATGGACAACCTGCGTATTTTCAAAATCATACAGATTATCGCCTTCAAGCAAGCCCGCATCCTCAAGCAAGCGCTCAACACGTTCAGTACCGTCCTCAGTAAGGACAACCGAGCGCTGCTTTTCATCAACCTCATAATCTTCGGCAACGAGGTTCACGACCACCGCCTGAACCGACTTGTAAAGCTCTGACTTGTCATCGGTTGGCCCTGAAATGATCAGCGGCGTCCGCGCTTCATCGATCAGAACCGAATCGACTTCATCAACCACAGCAAAGTTAAATGCTCGGTGCGCCATTTGCGCGCGATCATATTTCATATTGTCACGCAGATAATCAAAACCAAATTCGTTGTTCGTGCCGTAAGTGATATCGCAGGCATAGGCATCGCGGCGTTCAGCGTCGGAGAGGTTCGGCACGATAATGCCGACTGTCAACCCGAGGAATTTATAGACCTGCCCCATCCACTCCGCATCGCGACGCGCGAGATAATCATTAACGGTCACAACGTGAACGCCAAGCTCGGATAGCGCATTGAGATAAACCGCAAGCGTCGCAACGAGCGTCTTGCCTTCGCCCGTGCGCATTTCGGCAATTTCGCCGCGATGGAGGACGATTCCACCAACCATCTGTACATCATAATGTCGCTGGCCGAGCGTGCGCTTTGCCGCCTCACGCACCGTGGCAAAGGCTTCGGGCAGCAAATCGTCAAGCTCTGTGCCGTTCGCAAGCCGCTCTCGGAAAACAACGGTTTGCATTGCAAGCTCTGAATCGCTCAGTGCTGAAATTGTTGGCTCAAACCCGCTGATCCGATCAACGGTTTTCTGGAGAGATTTGACATAACGATCGTTTGACGATCCGAAAATGGCTTTGGCAATGCCACCGAGCATAGAATTTTCCTTGTTTAAGGTGCTGGCTTGATCGACGCTCACCCGGATTAAAGGGCGAAAGCATTACATTCGAAGCCAAATTATTATGAAAAATGGGCGCAGCGCCCTCTCGTCAGTTCTACAGTTTATAGCCGGGCACGGTCCGAAATGAATGTACGCTGCATGGGTGCATACGTATCTTCTCTCAATCTCATATCGGCAACTTGAATGATATACTCTTCCAACCGCGTAAACGATGTAATATATAAGCGGTGGCGCTGTTTCGAAGCCAATGCGACCTCTGCACACGCTTGCGCATCGTTTGAGGTGCTAACGCTGAGGGCATTCTGAGCCGGACGCACCGCCTCTGCCGCTTGCGCAGCAGTCAGGCCAGTCATCATCGCCAGCAAAATTAGAAAAGCACGGGTCAACATAAATTTATCATATGATATAAACATCAACAGAGCGTTCGTCTATCCCTGTCGCGGTTTGCATAAAAACTATCACACACTATGCGAAGTTTATGACTAAATCTCCTCTATCCCAGCCCTTTCCCTCCATGCCCATGATTTCAGGCGTTACGCCACGCATCGCCAGCGCTCAGTACAAGAATTGGAATCGCTGCGATTTGACGTTCATCACATTTGATGAAGGCACCAGCGTTGCGGGCGTTTTGACGAATAGCAAATGCCCATCCTCAGAGGTGGAATGGTGTCGCGCGCATTTGGCCCAAGGCAAGGCAAGCGCACTGGTGGTCAGCGCAGGCAATGCCAATGCCTTCACTGGCTACCGAGGTCGCGCTGCGGTTGAGGCAGTCACGGCAAAAGCAGCGGCGCACCTTGGCTGTCCGGTTGAACAGGTGTTCGTATCTTCAACGGGAGTCATTGGCGTTCCTCTGCCCATCGATAAGGCTGAAGCTGGCCTAGAAAAGGCTTTCACTGCTAAACCCTGTTCATGGGAAGAGACTGCTGCGACGATCATGACGACTGACACCTTTACCAAGGGTGCAGTCGCTTCGGCTGTGATTGGTGATACGAGTGTGCAACTTTGCGGCATTATCAAGGGCAGCGGCATGATCGCGCCCGATATGGCAACTATGCTAGGCTATATCTTTACAGATGCCTCAGTTACCCCAGCGTTTCTGCAAGAAATGCTCTCCGCCGCCAACAGATCAACCTTTAATTGCATTACAGTAGATAGCGACACCTCAACGAGCGACACTGTGCTCGCCTTCGCCACCGGCAAGGCTGGCAATGCAACGCTTTCTAGTTTTGAAGATGCTGGAGCTGATGCGTTTGCAGCCGCGCTTCATGATGTTTGTCGCCAACTTGCACAACTTGTGGTGCGTGACGGCGAAGGTGCAACGAAATTCATCACGGTGGCTGTAACAGGCGCCGTTTCAGACGAAAGCGCGCATAGAATCGCGATGAGCATTGCCAATTCGCCGCTTGTCAAAACTGCAATAGCAGGGGGCGACGCCAATTGGGGCCGCGTTGTGATGGCGGTTGGCAAGGCAGGCGAACCCGCCGACCGTGACAGACTGTCGATCAGCTTTGGTCCAACATTGGTCGCTAAGGACGGCCTAGTCGTCCCCGACTATGACGAAACCCCCGTCGCCGCCCATTTCGGTAGCCCGAAAGTTGATATCGGCGCAGACCTTGGCATCGGCACTGGCCAGGCAACGGTATGGACGTGCGACCTCACCCACGGCTACATAAGCATCAACGCTGACTATAGGAGCTAAGCATATGGCCGACATCATCCTGCATCATTACGAAACGTCCCCCTTTGCCGAACTTATCCGCGCAGCCTTTGGCCTCAAGGGGCTGACATGGCACTCGGTTATCATCCCATCAATGATGCCAAAGCCTGATCTGGTTGAACTGACCGGCGGCTATGCCCGAACTCCAGTGATGCAGATTGGAGCAGATATTTACTGCGATACTGCCGCGATCCTCGACGTCCTTGAAACACTTCATCCTGCCCCGAGCCTTTATCCTGTACCGCTTGGCCCGATCCACCGGATGGTGGCGGGTTGGGCCGGTGCTGGCCAATTTGCCGCGCATGTTGGCGCGACGATGCGCAATGTGCCTGCTGGCGCATTGCCACCGGGCTTTGCCGAAGACCGCAAACAGCGCTTTGTCGGATTTGATTTTGATGCGATGCCCCGCGTTGCTCCGCATTTGGAAACACAGTGCCTGACGGCCATAATGTGGATTGAAAGCGCCCTTGCCGACGGCCGCCCCTTCATTGGTGGCGATGTGGCAGGGCATGGCGACTTGGCACTATACGCAAATAGCTGGTTCCTGAAGATCATGCCTTTTGCAGCGGATTTTGTAGCGCAGGCATTTGCCGCGCCCTGCTTTGCCGCATGGTATGACCGGATGAGCAGCCTTGGCCATGGAACCCAGATTGAAAGCAGTTCAGCAGCGGCAATTGATATTGCAAAGGCTGCTGAACCGACGGCGGTTGCGGGTGACGTTGAACTAGGGTTTGCTATTGGACGGAATGTCCTGATCCAAACCGAGCAATCAGGCGATGAGCCGGTAGCGGGCACCTTGCTACGCAGCGGGCCTTACGGCATATCGATCCAGCGGCAGTCAGCACAAGCCGGGACAGTTAACGTCCATTTCCCCAGACTTGGCCAAATCGTGCGTCCAGCATGATCGAAAGCCTGACGATTCCTGTCGAGGCGCTGTTGCGCGACGTTGCGACTAAGATTGTTATGCCACGTTTTCGCGCGCTCAAAGCCGACGAGATCAGCGAAAAATCCCCTGGTGACTTTGTGACAATCGCCGACAAAGAAAGCGAGATCCGGCTTGCTGAAGGCCTTGCCATGATACTTCCCGAAGCACGCATTGTTGGTGAGGAGGCCTGTTCGACTGATCCCGGCCTGCTCGACCGATTGGATGATGGCCTTGTCTGGCTGATTGATCCAATCGATGGCACAAGTAATTTTGCCGAAGGCATCTCGCCCTTCGCGCTGATGATCGCCCTGCTGGATGGTGGGAAGCGCGTAGGCGGTTGGATTTTTGATCCAGTTGCCAATCGCCTCTGCCATGCGTTGCGCGGACAGGGCGCATTCGTCGATCATATGCGAGTGCAAGCCAGAGAAACTGGCGCTGTGATACCTGTGGCAGCGCTTGCTACCCGCTTTATGACGCCCGAAAAACGAAGCGATGTTGAGGCGCGCGCGGCGGGCAAGCTCACCATCGCATCAATCCCGCGCTGTGCAGGGGATCAATATCCCCAGCTTGTGCTTGGGCAGGCTGATGTTGCTTTATTTGAGCGCGCCCTGCCTTGGGATCATGCGGCCGGTGCATTATTCCTTGAAGAAGCCGGTGGCACGCTCCGCCGTACCGATGGCAGCACATATCATGTTGGCGACGGCAGATTGGGCCTGCTTGGCGCAGCATCGCAGCGGTTATGGGATGATGCCGCACGCATCCTGTTTGATTGATGCGAACGGCCGAAACCTATGATGCGATCATCCTTGGGGGTGGTGGTGCGGGCCTGATGTGTGCGCTTGTTGCCGGACAACGCGGCGCGCGGGTGCTGGTGATTGATCATGCCGATGAACCGGGCAAGAAAATCCTGATATCAGGCGGCGGGCGCTGTAATTTCACTAATGTTGGGGCGAACCCCGACCGCTATATTTCAGCAAACCCCCACTTCGCCAAATCGGTAATGAGCAGGTACATGCCGACAGATTTTATCGAAATGGTGGATCGGCACAGCATCGCCTGGCACGAAAAAACACTCGGGCAATTGTTCTGCGATGGTTCGGCAAAACAGATCGTTGCGATGTTACTCGATGAATGCACAAAGGGTGATGTCACAATTGCGCTTGGCGATGCGATCAGCGCAGTCGATCACGGGGATAGGCGATACAGTGTGAACTTCGGCAATCGCACAGCAACCGCCCCTGCCCTTGTCATCGCTACGGGCGGGCCATCAATCCCTAAAATGGGGGCGACTGGCTTTGCTTATGACCTTGCCCGTCGCTTTGGCTTGAAAGTGGTTGAGCCGCGCCCTGCCCTTGTGCCTTTTACGCTTGGCGGCGATGAAGTGCTG
>JANOXQ010000129.1:0-34692 GCA_031418495.1 Sphingomonadales bacterium | reverse complement strand
CGGCGGGGAGGCGGTTTTCGATCAGCGGGCGAACGAGGGCGGAGAGGACGGCGGTGGTCATGAGAATCCCCCCTCCCCTCCACACGAACGGGATTTCAGGAAGGACTGAACCCCAGTCATGACCATCGCCGTCCTCTCCGCCCTCGTTCGCCCGCTGATCGAAATGCGCTTGCCCGCTGATATCGACATCCGCTGGTTCATGTCCAAAGAGGAGGCGTTCGACCTCGCGCCGACCGCTGAAATCGGCTGGTTCGATATGTATGACAAGGGAGACATGGCCGAGGCCATTACCCGCGCGACCAATCTTAAATGGCTCAATTCCATCTATGCAGGCGTAGACGGAATGCCGCTTGATTTGCTCGCAGAACGGGGTGTCAAATATACCAACGGCGTTGGGATCAATGCGATCACAATTGCAGAATATGTCGTGATGGGAATGCTCACCGTCGCCAAGGGCTACCGCGATGTTGTCCGCGCGCAGGAGCGGCGTGAGTGGTTGCAGGATTCGCCGGGTAAGGTTGAACTGTTTGGCAGCAAGGCACTGATTATCGGATACGGCGCGATTGGTTCGCTGGTTGAAGAACGACTCAAAGCATTTAATGTGGGTGTAACTGTCGTGCGCCGCACCCCTGCCCCCAACACGCTATCGCCCGATCAATGGCGCACACTGCTTGGCGAATTTGATTGGGTGATCCTTGCGGTGCCTGCGACTGCCGAAACCGACAAAATGATTGGCGCGGATGAACTCGCAGCGATGAAGTCAAGCGCGACGCTGATCAATATCGCGCGCGGATCAGTGGTTGATCAGGACGCGCTGGTTGCGGCCCTTTCGGCAAAAACAATTGGTGCGGCGTTTCTTGACGTAACCGATCCTGAACCGCTGCCTGCTGACCATCCGCTTTGGACACTCGATAACGCGCACATCACAATGCACCTTTCAGGGCGCGCGCAGGATAAGATGTTCGTGCGCTCGGCGGAGCGTTTCCTCGAAAACCTTGAACGGTATCGGAATGGCACACCGCTTCAGCATGAGGTCAATCTTGCACTCGGCTATTGAGGGTGACAGGCGCGCGCCAGCACGTTAGATATTCGACTCACACGGTCAGAAGCCGTTCGGCTGGGTCGCGCCGGTTTGTATTGTGTACATAAAGACACCAACAGGGGGATGAGCGACCATGAGCGCCAAAGCATCAGACGTATTTATTCAGTGCCTCGAAGAGGAAGGCGTTGAATATATTTTTGGCGTTCCGGGTGAGGAGAATCTCGATTTCCTCGACAGTCTTTCGCGGTCTACCAAAATCAAGCTGATCCTGACGCGGCATGAGCAAGGCGCTGGCTTTATGGCCGCTACTTACGGTCGTCACACAGGTAAGACTGGCGTGTGCCTCGCCACACTTGGGCCGGGGGCAACCAATTTCGTGACTGCGGCGGCTTATTCACAGCTTGGCGGAATGCCGATGATGATGATCACCGGACAAAAGCCGATCAAGAAATCAAAGCAAGGTCGTTTCCAGATTCTCGACGTTGTGTCGATGATGGGGCCGATCACTAAATACACGCATCAGCTTGCCGCCGCCGACAATATCCCAAGTCGTGTGCGTGAGTGCTTTCGTCTCGCCGAGGAGGAAAAGCCCGGCGCGGTTCATCTCGAACTGCCTGAAGATATTGCCGACGAGCATACCGATGCCAAGCCAATTCAGCGCAGCATCTCGCGCCGCCCAAGTGCTGACCCTAAAGCGGTGCGTGCAGCGGTCGAGCGGATCGAGAAGGCCAAGGCGCCTGTGCTTGTTATCGGCGCTGGCGCGAACCGGACACAAACGGGGCGGATGCTGCTCCAGTTTATTGAAAAAACTGGCATCCCCTTCCTGACCACACAACTTGGCAAAGGCGTGATTGATGAGCGGCATCCTAAATTCTTGGGCTGTGCTGCGCTTTCTGCTGGCGATTTCGTCCACCGCGCGGTTGAGGCCTCTGATTGCATTATCAATCTTGGTCATGATGTTATTGAAAAGCCGCCATTTTTCATGCGTGACGGCGGTGCACAAGTGATCCATGTCTCATCACGTTCAGCCGAAGTCGATCCGGTTTACTTTCCTCAGGTTGAAGTGATCGGCGATATCGCAAACGCGATCTGGCAAATGAAGGAAGATATCGTTCCCAACGGATCATGGAATTTCGATTTCATGCTTAAGGCGCGCGCTGCCGAAGTCGCGCACACCGCAAGCCTTTCAGATGACCAGCGTTACCCGATTTTCCCACCAACGCTTGTAAAAACGGTTCGTGCGGCAATGCCCGATGACGGGATCATTTGCCTTGATAATGGCGTCTATAAAATCTGGTTTGCGCGCGGCTATGATGCGTACCGCGCCAACACCGTGCTGCTTGATAATGCACTCGCTACAATGGGGGCTGGGCTCCCGTCGGCAATGATGTCGAGCATGGTCTATCCAGACCGCAAGGTGATGGCGATTTGCGGTGACGGTGGCTTTATGATGAATAGCCAAGAGATGGAGACGGCGGTTCGCCTCAAGCTCAATATCACAATTCTGATCCTCAACGATAACAGCTACGGCATGATCCGCTGGAAACAGGCGAACATGGGCTTTCAAGATTGGGGGCTAACCTATGGCAACCCCGATTTCGTCAAATATGCCGAGGCCTACGGAGCAAGTGGCCACCGCGTTGAAAGTGCTGAGCATATGAGCGCGCTGATCAAACAATGTCTTGATACGCCGGGTGTCCACCTGATCGAATGCCCGGTTGATTATACCGAGAATGACAGCATCCTGAACAACAAGATCAAGGAATTGAGCGCGGCGTTATGAGCATGTTGAAGGACGTCTACCCACTATACCTCAACAATAAAGCAAAGCAGCCCAACACTGACCTATCGGTGACTGACAAATTCACAGGTGAGGTTGCGTTCCGCGTTGCGCTTGCGGACAGCAAGACGATTGATGCTGGAATTGCGGGCGCTGTTGAAGCGGTTGAGCCGATGGGGAAGATGGCGGCCTATGAGCGTCAGAACGTTCTGCAGCACTGCGTCAATCGATTCAAAGAACGTTACGATGAACTCGCCTACGCACTATGTGTTGAGGCAGGCAAGCCGATCAAAGATGCCGAAGGTGAAGTTGGCCGCCTGATCGATACCTTCCGCATTGCGGCTGAAGAATCGGTAAGGATTACAGGCGAGGTTCAGCCGCTTGATATCAGCCCGCGTGCGAAGGGCTATCAGGGGATGTGGAAGCGCGTGCCGATTGGGCCGTGCAGCTTTATTTCACCGTTCAACTTTCCGCTCAATCTTGCAGCGCATAAGATTGCGCCCGCAATTGCAGTCGGCTGCCCATTTGTGATGAAGCCAGCGAGCCGAACACCGCTCGGTGCCATTATTATGGGCGAAGTGCTTGCCGAAACAGATTTGCCAGCGGGTGCATTCTCGATCCTGCCGACAAGCCGCGACGGCGCTGACCTGTTTACCGAAGATGACCGGCTAAAGCTGCTGAGCTTCACCGGATCGCCCGATGTGGGTTGGGCACTCAAAGCCAAGGCGGGCAAGAAGAAAGTGGTGCTTGAACTCGGCGGCAATGCGGCAGTGATCATAGATCATGACGCTGATCTTGATGATGCGCTGGAGCGGGTGATCTTTGGTGCGTTTTACCAATCCGGGCAAAGCTGCATTGGCGTCCAGCGGATCATTATTCACGAGAAAATCTATGACCGCTTCCGTGATATGCTTGTTGCCAAGGCAAAAACGCTCATCTGTGGCAGCCCGCATGACAGAAACACCTTCATCGGGCCAATGATTGACGTGAAAGAAGCAGCACGGCTTGATGGCTGGATACAAGAAGCCGTCGCATCCGGCGCGACCCTCCTCTGCGGCGGCAGGCGTGAAGGGGCAATGCTTCAAGCGACGCTGCTCGAAAATGTGAGTCGCGACTCGAAGGCGTACCGCGAAGAAGCGTTCGGCCCGCTTGCACTCATTTCAAAGTTCAGTGACTTTGATGCAGCACTTGATGAGGTCAACGATTCGAAGTTTGGGCTACAAGCAGGCATCTTTACGCGCGATTTGTTCAAAGCGCTTGATGCATGGGATCGGCTTGAGGTTGGCGGGGTCGTGATTAACGATGTCCCATCTTATAGGGTCGATAATATGCCTTATGGCGGCGTCAAGGATTCAGGACTTGGCCGTGAGGGTATCCGATTCGCGATGGAAGACATGAGCGAAATCCGCAACTTGGTGATTCGACGCAAAGGTTAACGCGTGTTGTTAACCATATGTTGCGATTCAGTCACAAATAACAAACAAACGGCTGAAAAGATGGAAAAGTTAATAGCAGTGTGACGAATCTCATCTTGCCAGTGTGTGCGATTAGCGTAACATGTTGATATATAAAGTTGGGTTGCATCGCGTTGGTTATAAAAATCGCTCGGCGGTGCTGTGCGGAAAGGGCTGCGGTGCAGATGAAAGTTTTCGACCATATCAAGCAGAACTGGCGGACATTCTGTGCATTGTCGATTTGCACCTTATTAGCATCTGTAGCCTTTATTATCGGGGCCACTTCTGGAGTCGCGCCGGCAACTGCGGCTCTTCCAAATGATGCCTCACACCTTGGCGTTGCATCCTGCGCCGGAAGCACTTGCCATGGCCGTGCTGAGCCAGATGGTAAAGTTGTTCGTCAGGATGAAATATTGCGCTGGCAAGACCCCTCTTCACCAACAGGGGCGCACAGTCGTGCTTATGCGACGCTTACTAATTCAAGAAGCAAAGCGATTGCAGAGCGTCTTGGGATCGGGCCAGCAACTTCTGCCGCATCATGCCTTGGTTGTCATAGTGACCCGGCAGCATCACGTGGGCCAAAATTCCAAATATCTGATGGTGTTGGTTGCGAGGCCTGCCACGGCGGCTCATCAACTTGGATTGATGTTCACAAGGCTGGTAATCACACAGCGAACCTCCGCGCTGGCCTGACCGCGACTGAGCGCCCAGCGGTTAAGGCTGCAATTTGCCTCGATTGCCATTTCGGTTCGGCTGATGGCAATCAATTTGTTACGCACAAAATGATGGCGGCCGGTCATCCGCGCATTTCTTATGAGCTTGATCTTTTCACTACGTTGCAATCACATCATAATGAGGATGGTGATTATACGACACGTAAAGGCAAGGTTAGCGGTGTGCGTGTTTGGGCTGTTGGCCAAGCAATGGCGGTTGAACGTCAGCTTTCGCTATTTGAAAACGCGAAATATGGCACGGCAGGTGCATTTCCCGAGTTTTATTTCTTTGACTGTCACAGTTGTCATCGTCAAATTAATGACGATCAAAAATTTTCTCCATCTGCACTCGAAAACCCCGGTCGTCCGGTTGGTGCAGGCGAAACTCCATTCAATGATGAAAATTTCATCATGCTAAGTGCGGCCGCGAGGATTGCAGCACCACGACTTTCAAGCAAGTTTGAGGCCGACAGTAAGGCATTTCATATTGCGATAACGAAGGATCGTGCGAGTGCTGTTGCTGCAGCCGAGAAGCTGCGCAATTCGGCATCTGCATTAGCATCTGCGTTTCAGTCAGAGGCTTTTGATCGTGCTCAAACATTTGCGATAATCGATTTGATTTCAGGTGATGCAGTAGGCAATCGGCTCACTGACTTCACCGGTAGTCAGCAAGCAGTTACAGCAATAGATACGTTGGTAAGCGCAATGGTAAATTCGGGACAAGTTTCAGGGGGAGCAGTTTCGGGAATCAGAAGTGACATAAATCGGGCTTATGCAGCAGTGCGTGATCCCAATGAATATCGCCCCGCTGATTTCCGCCGTGCACTTGGTAGTGCTGTTCGAACCATAAGGACTCTTCGTTAATGCGTGTTACCAAATCGATTTCAGGCCTTACCGCTATGGCGTTCATACTCGCGTCGTGTGGCGGCGGGACCAATAGCACAACGCCGGTGGCTGTGTCGCCGCCGCCGACATCCCCTCCGACTCGCGCCTTTACTGTACCTGCACAGGAATCGCTTTCAGTTGCCGATGTTCAGCAAGTTATGGCGCAAGCGATCACCGAAGCTCGTGCGCGCAACATGCCGGCGACGATTGCGGTAACTGACCGAGTTGGTAACGTACTCGGCGTGTTTGTAATGGTCGGGGCAAATCGTTCGCTGAGCATTCCTAATGCACCGGGTGGAGCAACTTTTAACAATGATCTCCAAGGTCTGTCGCTTCAGGCACCAGCGGCGACTGCTAGTGATACAGGCGCAGGGCCATCTGCTGCTGGAGCCATCGCAAAAGCAGTAACCGGTGCGTATCTTTCGAGCGGCGGGAATGCTTTCTCAACCCGAACTGCAAGCCAGATCGTTCAGCAGAACTTCCCGCCTTCGCCTAATGCTGTTGGGCTTGAGAGTGGCCCGCTTTACGGGGTGCAGTTCAGTCAATTGCCTTGCTCAGATTTGAGCCAGCGCTTTGGTGGCCCCGCAATGATAGGGCCTAAACGATCGCCGCTTGGACTTTCAGCAGATGCCGGTGGATTTCCGCTGTATAAAAATGGCGTCCTTGTCGGCGGTGTTGGTGTAATGGGCGATGGCGTTTATGATTTTGATACCAATATTCTTGACGTTGAAAGCAAGGATGAGGAATTTATTGCGCTTGCTGCAACCGCCAATTTCCTTCCCCCGGCAGGAATTACAGCAAATTTTATCACTGTAGATGGCACGTCGCTTCGATATAGTGATGCCACAGCATCGGGTTTCAGGGGTGCCGCTGTACCAGCCTTCTCAACCCTAGCTGGCACGGTTGGCAATTTAGTAGCGGTTACTGGTTACAATGCCGCCACTATCGTTGCGGGCAGCGCTTATGGTAGTGAGAATTCAGGCATTCGCGCTTCAACCACGACTGAATTTGCGAATCCTGATGCGTTCATTCTAACTAATGGATCGGGTGCTAACCGATTCCCTGTACGCGCAGCGACTGACGGCGCGGTGACGGCACAGCCAATTACTGCCGCAGAAAGCCGTGCTCTGCTTGAAGAAGCGTTCCTGATCATGACGCGCGCACGCGCGCAGATTCGCCGACCACTTGATAGCCGTGCCCAAGTCACTATCAGTGTGGTTGATACTTATGGCTCTGTGCTTGGAGTTGTCCGTTCGCCTGACGCACCTATCTTTGGCACCGACGTATCACTTCAAAAAGCACGTACCGCAGCATTTTTCACTAACGCCAATGCGTCTAGCGAATTACTCGCGAACCCAACCCCGCGCATCGCAGACATGATGAGAACAGCGCGGATATTTTTTAATGATCCCAACGCATTTACTGGCCGCGTAGCGTTCACCAATCGAGCGATAGGTAATATCGCACGTCCGTTCTTCCCTGATGGTGAGCAAGAGCGTCCACCAGGGGCATTCTCACCAGGTATTCAAGGCTTCAGCCCGTTCTCTGTTGGCATCCAATCAACGCTGATCACTGAAAATATAGTGCAGAATGTGCTTTTCATTCTTGGGGCCAGTACAATCGACACGCCTCAACGCTGCACACGTTCGCCTGATGTCATCCCGGGGCAAAACCGCCTCCAAAATGGCATTCAGATATTCCCTGGGGGTGAACCAATTTATCGCGGCAATGTCCTTGTTGGTGGGATTGGCGTGTCAGGTGATGGAATCGACCAGGATGATATGATCGGCTTCCTTGGCGCTAATAATGCTGGTCTCCGCCTCGGCGCGAACAGTGTTGGCAATGCACCATTTGCCGTGCGTTCTGATAATGTGCGCGTTCCGGTAACCGGTAGGGATCCTGTGCGGCTACGCTATGTCGGCTGCCCTTTTGCCCCGTTCCTCGACACTGCCGAGCAGAATGTCTGTCAGGGTCGCTGAGCTATGGCTATTGATTTATCCTTTTTGCCAACATTCGCGGCCCTTTCAAGCGAATCCGCAACTATGCGGAAGAATAGGTTCGATGACATCACGTACGAAGCAACGCTGACATCGATCCTCAGTGCATCAGAGCTTGAATTAAGCGGTATTAGAGAATCTGAGGGGGGTGGAACCGATCCAGCCGAAGTTATAATCGAAGCCCCTGCTGCTGAAACAATGTTACCTTTCCCGATCGGCACGTCTGGCGCCGATATCACAGCGTCTAATTTGATTGGCTTTCCAGAGGGCACGGCTGCTCGGATTCCCATCGAAGTAGCGGTTGCCGATACTCGTCAAGCCACGCAACTGGCAGTGCCCTTAATAACTGCCTTGGCCAGCGCTAAGGCTCCGACGGACGAGGCGGTTGGCGGATCAAATGATGCCGCCCTTCCCGATGCGTTCGTTCCCAGCTTTCCGCCCGGTACAGTTCCGGAGTCAGGAGTTCAAACCCCTGATGTTATAGTTGCGCCTGGGATAAGCGCTGAAGGAGCCTTGCTTGACGGTCGCCGCCGTCCCGGTGATGAAAAAGTTTTACCCGACCCAGTTACCCAAACGAATATTGGTGCAGTAAGGCCGCCGCCGCCATCGGCCTTTCCCGGCGATCCCGAATTCCCGATTCCTGATCGTTTCCGTCTCGCTTCAAACCTTGGTCTGGCGCGAAAGGAAAAATTTCTCGACCCCTATAACCAAAACACTTTCAAAGGTGACAAACCGGTCTGCATACCTACTGACGAAGAGGTGGCGCGGCGCGCTGCGGCAGGCGAAAGCAAATGCCGAACACCCAAGTTTCTCGGCCTTAAGGGCGATGACTGGTTTTTCGTTCTCACAGGTGTTTCCGATACGATTGTCGAACCGCGCACCTTCCCAATTCCGGTCAGCGTCCAGACAACTGAGCGCCCGCGCAGTAATGATGTATTCGGCAAGAGCCAGTCATTGGTGCTTGCACAAACATTTTTGTTCGGTGCGGCGCTGATTAAAGGGCAAACCGCATACAAGCCACCAGACGTTGAATATCGCGCGCTACTCGCTTTCAACATCAACTATGTCAACGTTCCCGAACGCCGCGTGCTCAGCGTTAAGCCGTCAAAGGAATCGAATCGCTTCGATTATTTCCTCGGCGTGCAGGAGCTTTTCTACGACGTCCACTGGCGCAACGTGTCTGATCGTTATGATTTTGATTCGTTTCGCTTCGGGATTCAGCCGTTCCAGCAAGATTTCCGTGGATTCCTGTTCAACGATAATCAGCTTGGTGTGCGTTTATTCGGGATTCGCGACAATAACCGCTTCCAATATAATTTAGCGGCGTTCTGGCGGCTTGAAAAAGATACCAACAGCGGCCTCAATGCTGTCACAATGCGTCCACGCGATGATTATGTCATTGCCGCCAACGTTTATCGTCAGGATTTTCCGGTTGTTGGGCTTACCAGTCAAGTATCGGTCACGCTCAACATCAATCGCGAAAAGAGGCAGCTTGAGGTTGACGATAACGGCTTCCCAGTGCGCCCTGCCCTGCTCGGTACCACCCGTGGTCGCAATTATGACGTCACGTATCTTGGTTATTCTGTTGATGGCCGCATAGGTCGTGTCAATCTGACCGCGACGAGCTATGCCGCCTTGGGCACAGATCGCAACAGCTTCTTTACTGACCAAAATGCCAAGATCAGGAGCTTCTTCTTCGCGGCTGAACCAAGCATCGACATCAATTATCTTCGCATCCGCCTTGCCGCACTTTATGCCTCTGGCGACAGCAAGCCTTTTGACAATGTTGAAGGTGGCTTTGATGCTATCTTTGAAAATCCGATCTTTGCCGGAGCCGATACCAGCTATTTCATCCGCCAGACGATCCCATTTGCAGGCGGCGGTCGCGCGGTTGCGATCAATGGCCGCAACGGCATTCTTAACTCCCTGCGCTCCTCAAAAGAACAGGGGCAATCCAATTTTAACAATCCGGGAACGATGTTACTCGGGGTTGGCGTCGATGCAGATATTACGCCAAAGTTTCGGTTGACTGGCAACGTCAACCATCTCTGGTTTGAAAACACCGCAACGCTCCAGGCACTGCGAGTAGAAGGATCAATCCCTAAATCGATCGGCTATGACATTTCGGCAGCAGCAATTTTTCGCCCGTCGGCCATTCAAAATGTTGTATTCCGATTGTCCGGCGCTGTACTACAATCTGGCAAGGGTTTTCGTGATCTTTTTGCCAGCGCCCAACGACAAAAACGTTTTTATTCCGTCCTGTTCAACGCCACTGCGAGCTTTTAAAAAATGGCCAATCGGCTTCCCCTCCCCAACGTCATCCGTCTGTTTTTTATCAGCATCTTAATTGCTGCTTTAGCCTTATTCTGGTCAAGCAAAGCCTTTGCATCCGAAGGTGCGAAAGCAATAGCGCGCGATTATTCAACGGTCTTTGCGTCTCCTGCTCCTGAGAATCAAACCAAGGAAGAAGCCAAGGCCAAGAGTGAGGGCTGCATCTCATGCCACAGTGCTTCTGATGCTTGGACGATGCACAAGAGCCAAGCCGTTGTGCTTGGCTGCGCCGATTGTCACGGTGGCAACGCAAAAGTCACACTGACGAACGCAAAACTAAAATTCACTGACCCCGCCTATATTGAACTGCGCGATGCTGCACACGTATTGCCACGCTATCCCGGTAGCTGGCCATCCTCAGCGAACCCTATTCGCAGCTATGCGCTGATGAATAAGGAATCGCCTGAGTTTATCCGCTTTATCAACCCATCGGATTATCGCGTCGCGCGCGAAAGCTGCGGCGCTTGCCATATGAATACGATTGAGGCCGCAGAACGTTCGATCATGGCGACAGGTGCAATGCTTTGGGGCGGTGCAGCTTATAACAACGGTATCGTGCCTTTTAAAAACTATGTTGTAGGTGAAGCCTATACGCGCGATGGCAAGCCAGCAAAGTTGGTTTCGCCGGGCTTCCCAGTTGGTACAATCACGCCTGAACAAAAGAAGCGCGGGGCGCTGGCGACTCTCTATCCGCTGCCTAGCTGGCAAGTGATCAAGCCCGGCGATGTCTTCCGCGTGTTTGAACGCGGTGGACGTAACGTGGTGACGCAGTTTGCCGACGTTGGTTTGCCGAGCCCAACCGGCAACATCCAGCGTCTTGAAGAGCCTGGTCGTCCCGATCTCAAGCAGTCGATGCGCGGCCCAGCGACCGGCCTCCGTGTGGCAATTCCGGTGCTCAACATTCATAAAACGCGCCTCAACGATCCCTTTATGTGGTTTATGGGTACCAATGATCAGCCGGGCGATTATCGCCAATCGGGTTGTGCTTCCTGCCATGTGATCTATGCCAATGACCGCGAACCGCGCCACAGCCTGATCTACGCCAAATATGGTCGTGACGGCCAAACCGCGACAGTCGATCCAACGATAAAAGACCGGATGGAAGGCGATGCTGGTCACGGCGATGAGCATGGATCTGATCATAAAGAACCCGGTGCACCGCCAGCACACGGCGGCGCTTCATATAGCGAGGCCAAGGTGGGCTCAGGCGGTCACGGCGCTGGTGGTCACGGCAGCGGCGGCGTCAAAGAAAAAGGTCACCCGATCGAACACGCCTTTACCCGCGCGATCCCAACAGCGCAGTGCATGAATTGCCACATGCACCAGCCAAATATCTTTCTGAATAGCTATCTTGGCTATACGATGTGGGATTACTAATCTGACGCACCGTCAATGTGGCCCAAGAAGCAATTCTACCCAACAATTTCGGAACGCTTCAAAGCCTATGACCGTAACCCAGAGGCTGCAGCGGCAACTGGCCTGTGGCGCGATCTTGAGTTTTTGCGCAATGTCTATGACCTTAACCCGGGTCTGAAAGACACGCAGTTCGCCGATTATCACGGCCATGGCTGGAATTTCCGTGCGATCCTCAAGCGTGACCGCGAAGGTAATCTGCTTGATGCTGACGGCAAAATTGTTGATCCTAACGACCCCGAAAAATGGCGCAAAAAGGGTGAAGGCAAATGGGTCGAACCAGGCGTAAACCCTGGCAAGACTGTCCATATGATGGACATCCATGCTGAAAAGGGTCTGCAATGCGCCGACTGCCACTTCTCACAGGATAGCCACGGCAACGGTCTGATTTATACCGAAGTCGCTAATGCGGTCGAAATTAGTTGTAAGGATTGCCACGGCACGGCGGATCAATATCCAACGCTGCTGACATCAGGCCCAGCCGCGCCGCCGCAGGGCACCAACCTCTCACTGCTGCGTAACCCCGATGGGCAAAAACGCTTTGAGTGGTTCTATGACGATGACGGCAACCGTGTGCTGATGCAGCGCTCAATCGTTGATCCAAAACTTGAGTGGAAGGTGAGCCTCGTCAAAGATACGGTAGATCCAACAAACAAACGCTACAATATGAAGGCCGCACGCGCCAAATTGATGGGCAAAACCGGCGGTACTGAAAATGCGAGCTATGGCTGGGGGCCGGGTATTGCAACGGCTGACCGGGCACACGGCGATGACAAGATGACATGCTTTACGTGTCACCTGAGCTGGACGACATCATGCGGTGGTTGCCATTTGCCGATTGAGGCAAACTGGAAAACAAAGAACCACAAATATGGCGGCGAAGAAACGCGCAATTTTGCGACATATAATCCGCAGGTTGCACGCGATGAAATGTTCCAGCTTGGCCGTCACCAGACGACTAAGGGCAACATCATTGCGCCCGTCCGTTCAACATCGGCGCTGGTGCTATCCTCAACCAACGTCAACCGCGAACGCATTTACATTCAACAGCCTCCAATCTCATCGATTGGTTTCTCAAGCCAAGCCTTTGCGCCGCATTTCCCACATACGGTTCGGACGACCGAAACCAAGGGATGCAGCGATTGTCATGTTAGCGTTGAAGAAGATAATAACGCGATCATGGCGCAACTTTTGCTGCTTGGCACCAACTTCGTAAACTTTGTCGGCATGAATGCATGGACCGGACTTGAAGGCGGGTTCGAAGCCATTCGCGTTACAGAATGGGATGAGCCACAGACAGTGATTGGTTCCTATCTTCAGAAATATGCCTTCCCCGATTGGTACAAACTCCATGTCGATCAAAATGGTCGTGAACTGAAAGAATGGACGCGCGGCAAGGCGTTCTCTGATGGCCTGTCAGGCGAGTCTGGCGGCACCGAGCAATTCCGCAATGTCCATCAAGGCACCAAAGGCAAGGTTGGCTGCCTTCAGATGCGCGGCGAATATATGTTCGTTGCCGAGGGTAAGGGTGGTTTCCAAGTCTATGATATCGCTTCAATCGGCAACAAGGGCTTCTCAGAATCGATTATTACCGCACCATTCTCGCCGCTTGGCCATGACACGCGGGTCGACTCAACCGATGCAACATGCGTCGCGCTGCCAACCAATCAGCCTATCAACCCACTACGCAATACGCCTGAGCTTCGCGAAGCGAATGAAGAGCAAGCGTTCCACCCAATCTACAACTACGCCTTCATTACTGACAGTGTTGAGGGCCTATTTATGGTTGACGTGAACACGATGGCCGACGGTGAGTTCCGCAATAACTTCCTGAAGCGCAATGCAACTTTCAATCCGGATGGCGTCTTGAATGGGGCGAGGCACATCACGCTTGCAGGCCATTATGCCTACATCACTGCAAAGGTGGGTCTGGTCGTCGTTGATCTCGACAATCCACTCAAGCCAAAGCTGGTGACGACAATCCCGATGAATGATGCCCGCGCAACTGCGGTTCAGTTCCGTTACCTCTGGGTAACTGATGCAGAGGGCGTGAAGCTGTTCGATGTTACCGATATGAAGAAGCCGACGGCCATTCCATCGGGCACGATTGCGCTCAAAAATGCGCGCAAACTCTACCTTGCGCGCACTTACGCCTACATCGCGGCGAAGGATGAAGGGCTGGTAATCGTCAACATCACTAAGCCAGCTGCACCAGTGATCTATAAAAAGGAAACCTTTGGCGGTAAATTGAATGATGCTGAAGATGTCATCATCGGCACCACCAACGCATCACTGTTTGCCTATGTCGCTGATGGTCGCAACGGGATGAAGGTGGTTCAATTGACATCGCCAGACAGTCAGCCGAATTTCTACGGCTTCTCCCCTGCGCCAATGCCCGAACTGATTGCTTGGGTAAAAACGCCTACGCCAGCGTTGGCTCTGTCAAAGGGGATCGACCGTGACCGCGCAGTGGATGAAACCGGCGGACAGATGGCTGTGTTTGGGCGGCTTGGGTCGCGTCCGTTCAGCCGCAAGGAAATGGAACGCTTCTTCATGACGCCTAGGGGCATTCCTTATAAGGTTGTCGATAAACCAACGATGGCCGATTATGTGCCCCTGCGCGCGGTAGCAGCACGTTAGACCATTGCTCGTCATAATGACGGTTTTGGACTTGCGGTTAAGAACCTCCCCGTTCAAAGTTAGATTTGTAATTTAACTTTGAACGGGGATATTTATGACCGAAGCCTATATCATCGACGCAGTCCGCACACCGCGCGGTATTGGCAAACCCGGTAAGGGCGCGCTTTCGCACCTCCACCCTCAGCATTTGGCAGCCGCAGTGCTCAAGGCGCTCAAGGAACGTAACGGCTTTGATACGGCTCAGGTCGATGACATCATTTGGTCAACAAGTACCCAAAAGGGCAAGCAGGGCGGCGATCTTGGCCGGATGGCGGCGCTTGATGCGGGCTATGATATCAAAGCATCGGGGATGACGCTTGATCGTTTCTGTGGCGGTGGCATCACCTCGGTCAATCTCGCCACAGCCTCGATCATGTCAGGCATGGAAGATTTAATGATCGCTGGCGGCACCGAAATGATGTCCTACACCCAAACGATTGGCGCGGAAGAAGCCGCCGCCGGGATTAAGCCAATGGGTATGGGCTCGGGTAATATGCGCCTGATGATGAAGCACCCACAGTCTCACCAAGGTGTATGCGGTGATGCAATTGCCGCGATGGAGGGCATCACCCGCGCCGATGTTGATGCGCTTGGTTATGACAGCCAGCAAAAGGCCAAGGTGGCCATTGCCGAAGGACGCTTCGCCAAATCACTTATCACAGTTTATAATGATGATGGTTCAGTCGCACTTGACACGGAAGAATTCCCGCGTCCTGAAACGACGATGGAGGGGCTGGCTGCGCTCAAGGCATCATTCGATGGGATCGCTGATTTTGATCTTGGTGGCCTCACCTTCCGCAAACTGATCCAGATGAAATATCCTGATCTTAACTGGACGGGCGTTCATCATGCCGGAAATAGCTCTGGCGTGGTTGACGGCGCGGCAGCTCTGTTGATGTCATCCAAAGCCTATGCTGAAAAGAACGGCCTCAAGCCGCGCGCGAGAATCATCGCCTACGCAAACCAAGGCGATTGCCCAACTCTAATGCTCAACGCCCCCGTCCCCGCCGCGCGCAAGGTTCTCGCCAAGGCTGGCCTGACGCCCGATGATATTGATCTGTGGGAAATCAACGAAGCCTTCGCGGTCGTCGCTGAAAAATTCATTCGCGACATGAAGCTCAACCGCGACGCGGTCAACGTTAACGGCGGTGCCTGTGCGCTCGGCCACCCAATCGGGGCGACTGGATCAATTTTGATCGGCACACTGCTCGATGAACTCGAACGGCGCGACCTCAAGCGTGGCCTCGTCACAATGTGCGCGGCGGGGGGCATGGCCCCGGCGATCATTATCGAGCGGGTTTGAAGGTCTAGCGACTATGGCATTTGATCCAGCAGCGGCCACTGCCGCCTATATTAACGGGCTTGGCCCAGAAGCACTTGCCAAGGCGGCGACCTACACGACCGGTGGGCATTGGCTGTTGCTATGGGGGTTAGTTGTCTCAGGCCTAACAAGCTGGATCATCATCCGGATGGGCATCCTTGATAAGCTGTCAAACACGCTCGCCGCGCGCGGATTTGCGCTGCGTACTTGGATAATTTGCGCTGCGTTCATGCTAATTTCGGCTTTGATTACGCTACCATGGGGGCTTTATGAAGGCTGGTGGCGCGAAAAAGATTATGGCCGAACCAGCCAGCCGCTTGCCGATTATCTTGGTCAAAGTGCGATCAGTATCGGCCTTGGTACAGTGTTTGGCGGGCTGTTCTTCCTTGGCATATATGCCCTAATCCGAAAAGCAGGGCGGACATGGTGGATCTGGTCGGGCGGGCTAGCCGCCTTTGCGGTATCGATTGCGCTGCTGATATCGCCGATCTTTATCGAGCCACTGTTCAATGACTATAAGCCTGTACCCCAAGGGCCAGTGCGCACCGCGCTGATCGAAATGGCCGATACAGCGAACATCCCGCATGACCGCATTTTCATCTATGATGGATCGCGCCAGTCAAATAATTTCACCGCCAATGTCTCGGGCGTAATGGGTTCAGCACGGATCGCAATCTCGGATGTTGCGCTGAACAAAGCCTCGCTGGATGAGGTCAAGGCGGTGACGGGACATGAGATCGGGCATTATGTTCTTGGCCACATCTGGCGAACGGTGGTGACGCTCTCTTTGCTCGCAATTCTGATGTTTTTCCTTGCTGATCGCTTGTTCCCGCGTATCGCGCGCTTGTTCGGCAGCAACACGACCATCGCCGATCCGATTGGGTTTCCCGTTATGATATTCATTATCGGGCTGCTCTCACTCTTTGCTTCACCCGTGATGAACGGGCTGATACGCATTGGAGAAAGCGAGGCCGACGCCTATTCAATGCAGACGGTCAATCTGCCCGATGCGTTAGCGGGCGCGTTGGTAAAAACCGCAGAATATCGCAACCCCCGCCCTCACCCACTCGCCGAGATGCTCTTTTACACGCACCCATCGGTTGAGCGACGCGTCCGCACCGCGATGGATTGGAAGGCAGCGCATCCTGTTACCAAAGGTCAATAAGGCCTAGCTGTCTCTGCTCAAAATGTAATGGTTCAAAACGGTCTCTATCCCCAGCGGCCCATAAACATGTGGGAACAGAGCCCCGCCGCGTGACACCTCCCATTTCAGGATGTCGGAGAGCGTGGCGAGGTTAATTTCGGCGATTACCAATCCTGCCTGCCCAGCAAAATGTTTATCAAGCGTACCTTGCAACTGATCGGCAGCAGACAGATGAATATAGCCATCAGCCAAATCAACCGGCGCGCCGTGGAACACTCCGTCGCTCACAAACTGCGCCCACTGATCAGCAGTGAAGATTTTGAAGGCAGTGGCCGCGCTCACGCTTCGGCCTCAACGCCTTCATCCTCATCGTCGCTGCTGTCCTCGATCAGCGCGGCACTCACCACATGCTCATTGTCGGCGACGTTAAACAGGCGGACGCCCGCCGAATTGCGACCAATGACGCGCATTCCGGCAACGCCCAAGCGGATCATCTTTGCCTGATCGGTGACGAGCATAAGCTGCTCACCTTCCGCAGTTGGGAAGCTCGCGACCACCAAACCGTTGCGTTCGATATTATCGATATTGGTGATCCCCTGCCCGCCGCGATTGGTGCGGCGATATTCGTAGGCCGATGACCGCTTGCCATAGCCGTTGGCGCAGACTGTCAAGATAAACTGCTCCCGCTCGGCCATTTCTGCCATGCGCTCGGACGGAAGCGTTGGATCGTTGTCATTATCCTTCCACGGCGCTGCACGGAGATAAGCCTCGCGCTCTTCCTGCGTCGCACCTGATCGGTGGAGGATGGTAAGCGAGATGACCTCATCTTCACCCTTAAGCGTCATGCCGCGCACACCGGTTGAAGTGCGGCTTTGGAATTCGCGCACATCAGTCCCTTCAAAACGGATCGCCTTGCCCGCACGGGTCGCGAGCAACACATCGTCTTGCTCGGTGAGCAGGGCAACGCCGATCAACCGGTCAGCGCTATCATCATCAAAGCGCATTGCGATCTTGCCGTTTGAAGGGACGTTGGTGAAAGCGTCCATAGAATTGCGCCGAACGGTGCCCTTCGCCGTTGCGAACATAACATGGAGATTGCCCCATTCGGCCTCATCCTCGGGCAATGGCAATACGGTTGAGATCACCTCATCCTTCGCCAGCGGCAGCAAGTTGATCATCGGGCGGCCGCGCGTGTTTGGCCCGCCTTCGGGCAAGCGCCATACCTTCATCCGGTAGACCTTGCCGTGGGTTGAGAAGAACAGCACCGGCGTGTGCGTGCTCGTCACGAACAGTTCAGTGACGACGTCCTCGTCCTTGGTATTCATGCCAGCGCGGCCCTTACCACCGCGTTTTTGCGCGCGGAACGTGTCGAGCGTGGTGCGCTTGATATAACCGTCGAGCGTGACTGTAACGACCATCTCTTCACGTTCGATCAGATCTTCATCGTCGATCCCGTCAGTCGCAGGCGCGATCAACGAACGGCGCGGCGTCGCGAACTCATCGCGCACAGCAACCAATTCCTCACGCATAATCTCATAAAGGCGAACGCGGTTGGCGAGGATTTCGAGTAGTTCGGTGATGCTTGCGGCCAGAACTTTAAGCTCGCCACCGATTTCCTCACGGCCAAGCCCGGTCAAACGGTTGAGGCGCAATTCAAGAATTGCACGGATTTGAATATCGGTCAGGCGGTAGGTATCGCCCTTGACCTCATCATAATTCTCAACCGCTTCCACGAGCGCGATATAGGGCGCGATTTCTGCAATCGGCCAATCGCGCGCTCCAAGCTTTTCGCGCGCATCGGCAGGGCTTGCTGAGCCGCGAATGATCGCAACAACCTGATCAAGATTGGTGACAGCGATGACCAGCCCGAGCAAAATATGCGCACGATCCCGCGCCTTGGCGAGTTCAAATTTTGAACGGCGCGTGATAACTTCTTCGCGGAACTTGACGAACGCCTCAATGATATCGCGCAAGTTGAGCGTTTCGGGACGGCCACCACGGATGGCAAGCATGTTCGCCGGGAATGAGGATTGCGCAGGTGTATGCCGCCACAACTGATTGAGAACAACCTCGGGCGTAGCATCACGCTTGAGATCAATCACGATCCGAACGCCAAGCCGGTTCGATTCGTCACGGATGTCGCTCACGCCTTCGATGCGCTTATCTTTGGCGGCTTCAGCGATTTTTTCGACGAGGTTATTTTTGCCCGTTTGATATGGCACTTCGGTCAAAACGATTGAGCGGCGATCTCCGCGTCCTTCCTCAATCACATGCTTTGAGCGCATGATGATTGAGCCTTTGCCAGTATGATAAGCCGATTTGGCACCATATTGGCCAAGGATCAGTCCGCCGGTTGGAAAATCTGGGCCGGGAACAATCTCAATCAGTTCATCAATCGTAATCGCGCCATTTTCCATATAGGCAAGGCAGGCATTGATGACCTCGCCCAGATTATGCGGCGGAATGTTGGTCGCCATGCCGACCGCAATGCCCCCTGCCCCGTTGACGAGCAGATTGGGGAAGCGCGCAGGCAGCACTTGCGGCTCGCTTTCGCTGGCATCATAGTTTGGCGTGAAATCAACGGTATCCTTGTCGAGATCATCAAGCAACGCGTTTGAAATCTTGGCCAGCCGCGCCTCAGTATAACGCATGGCGGCAGGCATATCGGGATCCATTGATCCGAAATTGCCCTGCCCATCGATGAGCATAACGCGCATCGACCAATCCTGCGCCAACCGCGCGAGCGCCATGTAAATCGCGCTATCACCGTGCGGATGATATTTACCCATCACGTCGCCAACGATGCGACTGCACTTACGGTAAGGCTTGCCAGCGACGTATCCCGCCTCCTGACAGGCGTAGAGAATCCGGCGGTGAACTGGCTTTAACCCATCACGCACATCGGGCAGCGCGCGGCTGACGATGACAGACATGGCATAGTCGAGATAACTCGTCTTCATCTCGTCAACGATGTTGATTGGGTTAATGTCCGAAGGATCGGCGAGAATTGGCTCGTCGGTGCTCAAAATGATACTTTCTGGCTGATTTTGTGACTTAATTCTTTAGAACAGCCCTGCCAAAAACGCCAGAAAAAAGGGTATCAAGGCTGTATTTCGGCGCCATCCCACGCAAAACACTTTCCGCTGTCCACCGCCGTAAGCCCACCAACCACTTTGAGCATCTCTTGAGCGGCAAATTCTGGCGTAAAAAGCCGATTTGCTGCGACGTTTTTCTGAAATGGCTTACTCAGTGGCGTATCGACCGTACCGGGATGAAGCCCGACGCAAATCCCTTGTTTATGTGTGCGGCCCCATTCAATCGCGAGATTACGGATCGTCATATTAAGCGCCGCTTTTGCCGCACGGTAGCCATACCAGCCACCAATGCGGTTATCCGAAATGCTGCCGACCCGCGCCGAAAGTACCGCGAACACGCCGCGTTTATCGCGTGCAAATAGCGGCAGAAAATGTTTCGCGACCAGTGCTGGGCCGATAACGTTGATCGCGAACGCGTACGCCAATCGGTCAGCATCAAGCTCACGCAGGCTTTTTTCTGGCCCCTGCCCGCCATCATGCAGCATCCCAGTTGCGACAATCACAAGGTCAAGGCTTTGCAATCCAGCATAACGAGCGGCGGCGGCGGCAATGCTTGCCTCATCGGTTAAATCAATATCACCCGATGACCGTGACAAACCAATAACAGTCTGCGCGCCGTGCATTTCACAAAGCGAATCTACCAAGGCACCCCCTATGCCGCCGGTTGATCCGATAACGATTGATCGTATAGTCATGCTGGCGTCATGACGGCTTATGGGTTAAATTCAACTGCTATTAAGTTGAAAGAAGGCAATGGCGCGGTGCCCATGCTTTGGCTTGCGCCATTGCGCTGCTAAAGTTAACGAGGGTTCAGAAATCGGGATGGTGTTTCACCCGGGATAATGAGGATGATCGATATGAAGAAGCTATCATTTTTGTCGCTCGGCGCTGCGCTGGCACTTGGCGCGGCAGGCATATCAAGCGTTACACCTGCACTTGCTGCAAAAAAGGAAAAAGCACCCAAGGCAGGGGAAGCGCCAAAAATTGAGCTCAGCAAAGAGTTTCGTGCCGCTGCCGGACCAATTGAGGCTGAGATTAAGGCAGGCCAATTTGATGGCATGTCCGCCAAACTAGATGCGCTGTCTACGCAGTTCAAACTGCCCGACGAACAATTTATCATTGGCGGTCGCCGTTATGAATTTGGCAAGGCGACCAACAATAGCGCGGAATTACGCAAGGCTGTAATCACAATGATCGACAGCAAATCGACCTTGTCCACGAACACCGCACAATTGAACGGCGCTGCAGGTCAATATGCATACAACGCTCGCGATTTTGGCGATGCGCTTGCCCGCCTGTCTGAGGCTGTCCGGCTTGGCAACAAGGATCCTGACACATTCATCCTTATGGCCGAATCAAGTTTTCAACTTGGAAAAATACCTGAAGGCCTTGGCTTTGCCGAACGAGCCGTTGCCGAAAAGAAAGCGCTTAACCAAGTTGCGCCTGCAGACTGGTATCAGCGCGCACTTTCGATCGCTGTGAAATCAAAATTGCAGCCACAGATTGCGAAATGGTCACGTGACCGGGTCAGTGCATATCCGACTCCACAAAACTGGCGTGATGCATTGCTGATTTACAAGGATGGTGCCAAACTTGAGGGCCAACCAGCACTTGATGTTATGCGCTTGATCCGTTCGGCAAAGGCGCTTGCAGGTGAGCGTGATTATTTTGAATACGCTGCGCTTGCAACTGAGCGCGGTCTGCCGGGCGAAGCAAAGTCAGTGATTGAAGAAGGTATGGCAAGCGGAGCAATCGGAAAAACATCGCGCCCACTCAACGAATTGCTTACTGCGGCTTCATCGAAGGTTGGCGGTGATCTTGCCTCGCTTGCGGCGTCAGAAAAGCGAGCGAGCACAGATGCTGCGGGCAAAATTGCGGCTGGTACTGCTGATGCCTATCTTGGTTATGGACAAGACAGCAAAGCAGCTCCGTTATACAAACTTGCCCTGCAGAAAGGTCAAGTTGACAATGACACCGTCAATACGCGCCTCGGTATTGCGCTTGCACGGCAGGGGCAAGTTGCTGAGGCTCGTCAGGCATTCGCAGCCGTTGGGGGTACACGTGCTGATATTGCCAAATACTGGATGCTTTGGCTCGATATTAAAGGCCAAACGCCAGCTAAATAGCAGAGACAGGAACACCGGGCGTGTGCTTTGATGTCCTTATTGTAAGTGATGTTTTGACGCCGGCAACATTTGGGGCCGGCGTCAAATGCGTTGTCAGGAACGACTGAAATTCCTGCAAATCCTTAGCCACAATTTTAAGAATAAAATCAATCTCGCCATTGAGCATGTGGCATTCGCGCACCGGCTCAAGCGTTGCGATATGATCTTCAAACGCACGTAAATCACTCTCTGCCTGACTTTTGAGGCTAACCATTGCAAACACCGTGATTGCATACCCTAGCAGATTGGCATTAAGTGCCGCATGATAGCCTTCAATGATCCCGGCATCTTCAAGCGCACGAACACGACGTAGGCACGGCGGAGCCGTCAGCCCAACCTTTGCCGCCAGATCGACGTTAGTAATACGACCATCGCTTTGCAGTTCTGCAAGGATACGCCGGTCAATCGGGTCGAAAGAAGTTTGCGTCATCGCGGCATGTTCCTGATCATTTCAATCATTCGGATATAATTTTATTGCTAGCAAATGCAATTGTGCCACTTTGTGACGGACCGCATTGCGGCACTATCGGTATCGATCTGCGTGCGCTATTGAACTTTGAAAATTCTGCTCCAATTGAAGATATGCCGTGCGCTATGATGATCGCCTTGCCACAATATTGAGGCTGCCTGCCGATACCGCAGGTGGTAAAGCAGTGGTCTGGAGCCAGTTAGTCTCACTACTTGCTCAAAAGGCGGCTGATATTCCTCTTGAACAGCGCACAGAGGCGCGCGCGCGCGCTGTTACGCTACAGCCTGATGTAGCGCTTGTCAGAAAGAGGTTCGTTGCAGAATCGCTAGCGGGACGGATATCAGACGCAGACACAGTTTTACTGTTTGGGCTGGATGATCCCGCAGTCGCTGCGCCCATCCTTATACAGACGAGACTTTCTGAAGATGATTGGACAAACATCATCCCGCTTTTGCCGCCGACATCGCGCGCATTGCTACGTGAACGGCGCGATTTGCCACAACCTGCGGTGCGCGCACTCAGTATCTACGGTGCAAGTGACAATACTCTGCCCTCATTAAATGAGCCAGCAACTTCGACAAGTGAAGACGAATCTTCGATTCAAATACGCGATTTGGTAGCTCGAATCGAAGCATTCAAACATGAATATAGCGCTAGTACTGCGCAGCAAACAGCACCGTTTGAAGTGCCACAAACGGACGAAGCAATCTCGTTCCGGTTCGAAACAGACCGCGCTGGCATATTAAATTGGGTTGACGGGGCCGCACGTGGGCCATTGATCGGTATATCCTTTGCCGAAATATCGGAACCGCGTGCATTCGGTGTTGATGGCCACGCAGCAGGGGCATTTCGCAAACGCTCAGCATTTCACAACGCCCGCATGCGCGTCGCTGGAACCGGGCCAGCATCAGGCGACTGGCTGATTTCAGCAGACCCAAGTTTTGATTCTGATGATGGGCGTTTTCGGGGCTATCGCGGGCTGGCGCGTCGCGCCAAATCTGATGAGCAAGCAATCACTGGAGCTGTCACGCCATTTGGTAAGAATATGAGCGCCGACGCTATCCGCCAGCTTGTTCATGAACTTCGCTCCCCTCTTAATGCGATTCGTGGCTTTGCCGAAATGATTGATGGTCAGTTGCTTGGCCCAGTATCGCACGCGTATCGCCATCAAGCACGGCATATCGTTGAAGACTCAATCCGCTTAGCGAGCATAGTTGATGATATTGATATTGCTGCGCGCATCGAAATGAACGGGAACCCTGTCGTGTTAGATGACCGGACGGATGTCATGCAAATGGTTGAGGCTGCGCTTGATCAGCTCGATCCACAATTCATGCGCTTTAATATCAACTTAAAACTCTCTTCAAGCGCAAACGCCACGTTTACTAGTGTTGATCGGCAAAATGGTATTCGTCTGATTGTGCGCATAATTGCGACAACTATTGGCATTGCCGAATCTGGCGAAAGTCTCGCCTTAGATGTAGCGCATGATGGCCGTGAAATTTTTATCGCTATTGATCAGCCTCAGCTAATTGATTTTGATATTGGTGCAAAAATGATCGCGCTATCGTCTGCGCTGCAATCGCGCTGTTCGAACCCGCCTGCCCTTGGGCTCGACTTTGCCCTACGCCTCATTAGGCAAATGGCGGATGTGATTGGCGGGCAATTCAAAACAGATGCTAGAAAGTTCGTCTTGATCCTGCCACAAGCCCATAATAACGAGAAAAAAATAATAGAAAGTGGTTGAGTTTTGTGTCGAAACAAGAGGGGCTAATCAATCGACGAAGACGTAACGAAGGGCGGCTAGACCATCCTGCACGTGCTACTGACCGGGTTAAGTTCGGTTCAGATTTTGGTCGCCGCTTTGCAGTCTTTGTCGATACCGAAGAAGAGTTTGACTGGACCAAGCCAAGATCGCGTGAAGCCACTGCGACGAGCGCAATCCGTTATTTACCCGAATTCCAACGCCTTATGGATGCGCATGGGATTTGCCCGACATATCTGATTGACTACCCAGTGGCTGATAATCCGCAATCAGCCGAAATTCTGTCATTAATGCTCAGCAGCGGCAATTGCCAAGTTGGAACCCAGCTTCATGCTTGGGTAAACCCTCCGTTTGAAGAAGAAATTGTCGCCATAAACAGTTTTGCCGGCAATCTTCCAATCGAACTTGAGCGTGCAAAACTGATCGCATTGACCGAACGAATCACAAGCGCTGTTGGGGTTAAGCCAACGATCTATCGTGCTGGCCGTTACGGTGTTGGCCCAAACACTGCGAAACTGCTTGAAGAAGCTGGCTACCATGTTGACGTGTCAGTGAGGCCTTATTTCGATTATAGTAATGAAGGTGGTCCCAATTTCCTTCGGCACAGCTCGCATCCGTTTTGGGCTGGGCCGGAGGGCAAACTGCTCGAATTACCGCTTGGCGTAAGCTATACTGGCCAACTTCGCCGCTACGGGCGCTTCCTTTATGGTGACGGGCGATCAAACACGCGCAGGATTTCTGGCCTATCACGCGCAGGAATGCTTTCACGCATCGCCCTGACGCCTGAAGATATGCCAATCGAGGATGCCAAACGGGCAATCGACACGATGATTGATGTCGGGCATCAGTTTTTAAGTTTTTCTTTTCACTCCCCCTCACTTGCACCAGGGCATACCCCCTATGTGCGCAATTCGGCCGACCTCACAAATTTTTACGGCTGGTGGGATAAAATACTGACATTTCTTGCCTCCAGAAAAATAACGCCCGTTTCGGTTGACGAGACGCTGGCTGCAGCACAGGCGATGCGCCCGATGACGGCATAGCTTGCAAAACCTAGCCGCTCTCCGCTAACGCAATTTCTGCAACGGGTGTGGGCCTGTAGCTCAATGGTAGAGCCGGCCGCTCATAACGGCTTGGTTGGGGGTTCGAGTCCCTCCGGGCCCACCAACACCTCCCGCTAATCAACCGTCTGAATAAGCTCGCCAATCCGTCCGGCCATTTCATCGATATGGGCTTTTTCAAGGATGAGTGGCGGCGAAAGCGCAAGCGTATCGCCAGTCGCGCGAACGAGCAGGCCTGCGTCAAAGCATTTCTGGAATAGCTCGGTCGCCCGCTTGGTCGGTTCGCCGGGACGTGGCTCAAGTTCAATTCCGGCAACTAGCCCGATGGTGCGCACGTCAACTACATGGCGCTTGCCGCGAAGGCTGTGTATTGCATCCTCCCAATACCGGCCAAGCTCGGTTGCGCGGTCAAACAGCCCCTCGGACTGATAAAGATCAAGCGTCGCAAGCGCAGCAGCAGCAGCGAGCGGGTGCCCCGAATAAGTATAGCCGTGGAACAGCTCAATCCCGTCGGAAGCACCTTCAACAATCGCATCATGCACCGAGCGGCGCACTGCAACTGCGCCCATCGGGACAGCGGCATTGGTTAGCCCTTTGGCCATTGTGATCATATCGGGCGTGACGCCAAGCGTTCCCGCCGCCGTTGCGCCGCCGATCCTGCCAAAGGCGGTGATCACCTCATCAAAAATCAGCAGGATGCCGTGCTTGTCACAAATTTCGCGCAACCGCTCAAGATAGCCAATTGGCGGAATGAGAACGCCGGTTGATCCCGCCATTGGTTCGACAATTACCGCCGCAATCGTCTCAGCACCGTGAAGCCCAACGATCCTCTCAAGATCATCGGCCAGATGTGCACCCCATTTGGGCTGCCCCCGCGTAAAGGCATTATGTTCGAGGCTGTGCGTGTGCGACATATGATCGACGCCGGTCAGCAGAGCGCCATATTGCCGCCGGTTGTTGACGATACCGCCCACCGAAATCCCGCCAAAACCAACCCCGTGATAACCGCGTTCGCGCCCAATCAGCCGGGTGCGCGTCCCCTGCCCGCGTGCACGCTGATAAGCGAGCGCAATCTTGAGCGCGGTATCAACCGATTCTGAACCTGAATTAGTGAAGAATATCCGGTCAAGCCCTTCGGGCATCAGCCTTGCCAGCCGCGTCGCCAGTTCAAACGCGAGTGGATGACCAAGCTGGAACACCGGCGCGAAATCAAGCTCACCAGCGATCTTGCGGATCGCCTCAACAATTGGCGCGCGGCAGTGCCCAGCGTTGACGCACCATAGCCCGGCGGTGCCATCAAGGATCGTATCACCCTGATCGGTGACGTAGTGCATGTCCTTTGCGCGCACGAGCTGACGCGGGTGTTTTTTGTAAGCCCGGTTCGCGGTAAAAGGCATCCAGAAGGCGGCAAGCGGATCATTTTCAAGTTTCACATCATGCTCCTAATTTTGTGCGTTTAAGCGACCAACGGCCTATCATACAACCTGCCGTAACGATCTGCTATTCGTACCACGAACACAAAGTCTAGCTATATAATTGGCGGAGAGATAGGGATTCGAACCCTAGGTACCCTCGCGGGCACGCCGCATTTCGAGTGCGGTGCTTTCGACCACTCAGCCATCTCTCCGCTGATGGGATGGCACGATTTGTACCAACCTCGGTCGTTTAGAAGTGCGAGCGCTTAGCGCAAGGTTTGGCCCTTGCCAAGCAATCCTTGTTATTAAAATCGGATTGATTACATAGGCACTATGAATCCAGTATCCCGTAACACTCAAGCAAACCGCCTAAACGATGCGCCGCCGGTATCGCACGCCCGCTTTGGCATTGGCGATGTTGTGCGCCACCGTATCTTCGCGTTTCGCGGCGTGATTTTTGATATCGATCCGGTCTTTGCCAATAGCGAGGAATGGTATCAATCAATTCCGGCCGAAATCCGTCCGGCAAAGGATCAACCCTTTTATCATCTGCTCGCCGAAAATGCTGAAAACAGCTATGTTGCCTATGTCAGCCAGCAAAATCTGCTTGCTGACAATGAGGAAGGCCCGGTCAATCATCCGGCCATTCAGGGCATGTTTGAGAAATTTGACGGCGGGCGTTACCCGCTCAAGCCAGTCCACCGGCATTAAGCAAAGTCCGCTCCAGCTGTTACACCGGAGCGGGACTCCACTGATCAGAACTTGATGCTTACCCGACCATAGAAGAAGCGGCCGTTAAAGCCGTTTGGCGAGAAATTCGAAAAGGGTGCAACGAAATTGGTCGTCGGGAAAAACACATTTGCGCCAGTTGCGCTGTTTGCCCCGGCAAGTCCGGTTGGAACCCCTGTTGGATAAGTATCAAACAGGTTGTTCACACCAAGCGAAATCTCATAATTTTGTTTAATCTTGGCGGTTGCCTCCAAATCGGTGACCCACTGTGCCTTGAGGAAGTTATCGTTGAACACACCCGGCGCAAGCGCTCCGCCTGTGCCTTCAACCTTACCATAGCGGTTGGCGCGTGCTGTCAGACCGAGCCAATCCCGCTCATAATCAAGCCCAAGGTTGATCTTGGTGCGCGGCTGACCCTTGGTAATACGGCCTTGTTCTTGACGACCGAACAGCACGAGGCCTGGGATGTTGGCAAGTGGCCCCGGCGAAGCGAGTATCTTACGGATCGTCGTTTTATTATAGTTGAAGCCTGCACTCAGGTTGAGTTTGCCGGCGCTGCCAAGCTCGACGCGATACGTCGCGACGGCATCAAGCCCCTTAGTGCGTGAATCGAGCCCGTTGACGAAGAAGCGCGCAGCGCTGATCGTGTTGAAGCCTGCGCCGTTCAGGATCGTAGCAATCGCCAGGCCGGGATTGGTTCCCGATGGCACACCGGCGGTGCGGCTTGCAGTCAGATTGTCAGTAACGACGATACGGTCATCAATATCGACCTGATAGACGTCTACGGTGAGGTTGAGACGCGGAATTCGCGTAAACACAAAGCCGCCAGAGAAACTGAGCGAGGTTTCAGCGTCAAGCGGACGCGCACCAAGCGCAATAGCGACTGGATTATCCACTGGCAGCGTCACAGCATCAAGGAGAACGCCGTTGACGTTGTTGGTTGCAGCAGAGGCAAAGAATTGCTGCTGAAGCGACGGCGCACGGAAACCTGTCGCTACTGCGCCGCGCAGTGCAAAGCCGTCAACTGGCTCAACGCGTGCGGCGATTTTGCCGTTAAAGTCTGAACCGAAATCAGAATAATCCTCATAACGGCCCGCAAGCTGAACAGTAAACTTATCGCTGACCTCTGCGTCTAACTCGATATAGGCCGAGACGTTATCACGTGCGCGAACACCATCAACGCGCTGGCCACCAATCGACGGCTGGAAGCCAGAGAACACCTGCGCGCCGGGAGCTGCAGGCGCGGTTGAACCGCCGGGCTGATTTGCCCCAATAAGCACGCCACCCGAACGGAAGCTATCAAATTCACCCGCTGTGATCTGGAACGTCTCACGGCGATATTCGAGGCCACCTGCCAGCGTAAGGTTCTTGAGGAAACCAACCTGAATCTCACGGTTGACGTCAAGGTTACCAATGGCTTGCGTGTAATCAAGCTGCCCAGCTTCAAACGCACGCTGCGACGCTGCACCGAGCGAAGCATTGAGTGTATTAGTGATCTTGAACTTGACGCTGTTGCGGGCATAGCCGCCCGACAGGTCAACGTTGAAGCCACCGACTTCGCCCTTCACACCAACGGTGCCGCCATAATCATTGATTTCGGTATTGATCAGCGGCAGGAAACCATCAGGATAAATCGATGGCACGTTGCGTGCATCATTGGCAAGCCGGTAAAAACCAGCGCTTTCACCGTCACGGAAGCCATAGCTGCCGAAGCTGTAAAGCTCGAACCCTGAATCGCCGAGCGGCGCACCACTGTTGAGGAACAGCTTCAGATCCTTGGTGTCGGCATCGCCGTAACGATGCGACAGACGGTTGAAGGTAAGCTCACGCGGATCAACCAGCCCGCCGATCCGGTTATATTGCAAACGGCGATCATAGCCTGTCCGGTTGGTCGGGTTACGATCCTGATATTCACCCGAGATGTTGATAAAGCCTTCCTCACCAATTGGCAGGCCAACCGTGCCAGCAATGGTAAGCGTGCCGCCATCCTTGGCGCGGCGATCTTTGCCGCTGGTGTTGACGTTGAATGTGCCATCAGGCGCGGTTGTTGGCTGGCCATTGGCGCCAAGCGTCAAGCCGGTGACGCGCTTAATGCCGTTAACGCTTGTGTTATACTGGCCGTAAGTCACGGTGAATTGGCCGCCTTCGCGGGCATCGCGCAGGCCGAAGTTGATCACGCCAGCAATTGCGTCTGATCCGTATTGCGCGGCGGCACCGTCACGAAGCACTTCAACACGCTTCAAGGCGATTGACGGGATCAAGTTGATATCAACCGCCGCCGCACCGCGACCGACCGAACCATTGATGTTAAGCAGCGCCGAAACATGGCGACGCTTTCCATTGATCAGGACAAGCGTTTGATCAGGGTTCAACCCGCGCAGTGTGGCAGGGCGAATAACGTCGGTGCCGTCAGTGATCGAAGGCTGAGGAAAGTTGAAACTTGGAATTTGTTCGGCAAGCAACCGGTTGGTTTCGGTAAAGCCAGACTGGGTCAGCGATTCCGCTGTGAACACATCAACCGGCACGGTGCTGTCTGCCACGGTGCGATCGGTACGGCGGGTGCCCGTAACAATAATCGTTTCTTCTGCAGGTGCAGCGCCTTCTTCGGCTTCTTGAGCGAGGGCGGGCGTTGATGAGAATGCGATCAATGAAAGTGTGGACAGCAATGCGACACGATTAAGACGGGCCATTTGAAGCTCCTAGGTATTAAAAACCTGCGGATCATTCCGCAACCGATTGTGCCATTAGCGAAATGCGACAATATTGTTACCGCAAACGGGGCCAAGCCTATGCGATTCAGAGTCAACTGTTGCATCATGGCAACACAGTTAAAACCCTTAGAAGTCGCTGCCGTCCTTGCGCTTGAAGCCTTTACCGTTGAAAAGTTGCATGTCGATATCAGGATAATGGCAGTCGGTTTCGCTCGGGCGACCAATCGCCACAAACACACAATCGGCATCGCTGCGATTGATTAAAACATGGCCATTGCCATCATTTTTAGAAAATGACGCGACATCGCCAGCGTGCAATACCGTCTTACCATCATCATCGACCAGCACCGCCTCACCCGCAATCATGATCACCATCTCATCTTCACCCTCATGCCAGTGGCGCTGCGATGACCATGCACCGGGTTTGAGCGTGACATGGCTCGCACCGAAATCGCTGATCCCGCTCGCTGGGGCAAGCCGGCGATACCAGCGTCCCGCTATCTTATCGGCATATTCGGGCGGATAGCCGGTCGCATTGGTTTGCGGGATTTCGTCGAGGTTGAGTTTGGGCATTATTCCCACCCTTTGCAAAATGGCCTGCGCAGTTTAGGCCTCGGCCATGATTGATGCAATTGACCTCACCAAGGCGCTGATCGCTGCGCCGAGCGTAACGCCTGCGACCGGTAAAGTGTTTGACGTGCTTGAAGGTGCACTCGCCGCAATCGGCTTTGACGTTCACCGTGCGATTGAGGGCGAAGCGCCCGATGGCCCGGTCGAGAATCTGTTCGCAACGCGTGGATCGAACGATGGCCAGCACTTCGCGTTCGCCGGACACCTTGACGTCGTGCCCCCCGGCGAAGGTTGGTCAAGCGATCCATTTGCGCCCGAAATACGTGGGCATTTGCTCTATGGGCGCGGCGCGGTCGATATGAAGGCGAGCATTGCCGCCTTCGTTGCCGCGATCCCGGCAGCGCATAAAGGCCGGATAAGCCTGATCATCACGGGCGATGAAGAAGGTCCGGCGATCCACGGCACCGTCGCGTTGATCAACCATATCAAGGCGCATAACCTGATCCCCGACCTCTGTCTTGTGGGCGAACCAACCTCGGTCAACCGGCTTGGCGATATGGTCAAAATCGGGCGGCGTGGCTCGGTTAATATCTGGATCACCGTTCCGGGGACGCAAGGCCATGTCGCCTACCCCCACATGGCTGATAATCCGATCCCTAAACTTATCCGCATCCTTTCACGGATTGAGGGCGTTGCGCTTGATGAAGGAACTGACTGGTTTCAACCGTCCAACATCGAAATCACCGATATTGAGGTTGGCAATCCCGCAACAAATGTGATTCCCAAGGCTGCCAAGGCGCGAATGAGCATCCGTTTCAACGATCTCCACAGCGGCGAAGCGCTGGTGGCGATGATCAGCGCGATTGTTCATGATGAGGCAGCCGATGGCGAGGTCATTGCGCGGATATCAGGTGAGGCATTTTTGACACCGCCGGGCAGCTTTAGCAGCCTGATTTCAGATGCAATCACATCGGCCACTGGAATCACGCCCGAACTCTCAACCACTGGTGGCACTTCCGACGCGCGGTTTCTGTCAAAACTATGCCCGGTGGTTGAATTTGGCCTGTGTAATGCGACGATGCATAAGCTTGATGAGGCGGTTGCGCTAGAGGACGTCCACACGCTGACCCGAATTTACGCAGATATTATCGCGCGCGCCTTAGGATAAGATACAGCGCCCCTGCCCCGCCGTGGCGCGGATGCGCCCCGCGTACTGCTGCAATATGTGAGGCGTAGAGCGAGGCCGCCAGCCAATCACCAACGGTCGCTCGAATAACCCCCCGGCTCGTTGGCGGCAGGCGCGGATTATCCTTGGCTGGCCGTCCCGTGATCAGCAATATGATCCTTGCCTCGCTTCGGATCGCGGCGGCTAGGCTGCGGTTGAGCCGCGCATGAGCCGAACTGAGCGTTTCACCGTGGAGATCGATCGTAAAATCAGGTGCTGCTTGGCCAAGGCGGAGGCGTTTATCCCAACTGCCGTCGAGTGTGTTTTGGGTGCGAGGGGCGGGTTTTTTCACTGTGTCATGCTGAACTTGTTTCAGCATCCATCCCTCAACGAGTCCAGCCTTCACTTGTTGAGAGATAGACCCTGAAACAAGTTCAGGGTGACGAGTTACTAAATCGGACTTCCGCCCCGCAGAAGGCCTTACCGTCCCCGCGACCCGGCCCCAAACCGCGCGTTCCTCAGCGCTGAGACGGCGCATTTCCTGCCCCTGCCCCGATCCGCGCAATTACGCCCTTGGGCAGGAACACAAATGCCGTCCCGCGTGCAGACATCCCGCCAGCGGTTGCGCGCGCATCATCGCCCGCTCCCCAGAATGTATCGAAACGGTTGCTACCCTTGATTGCGCCACCTGTATCCTGCGCGACCCAAATGCCGCTCGCGTCAGCACGATCCATTGACAAGAGCACCGGCGCGCCAAGGGGCACGAACATCGGATCAGTCGCAACGCTCGCTTTGCCAGTGACCGGCAGGCCAAGCGCACCCAGCGGGCCAGGGCCAGTAATTTCGCGGAAAAACACCCAGCTTTTATTCTCACGCATGATCGCCTGGCCCTCAGTTGGGTTGGCGCGCAGCCAATTCTCAATCCCCTGCATTGAGCTTTGACCGGGGCCGAGCAGCCCGCGATCCTTCATCAGCTTGCCGATGCCAGTATAATCGCGGCCATTCTGGCCATCATAGCCAATCCTCATCACGCTGCCATCGGGCAGGCGCAGCTTTCCAGACCCTTGGATTTGCAGCACGAAGAAATCAATCGCATCGGCAGCCCAAGCAATTTCGAGGCCTCGCCCTTCAAGTTCCCCCGTCTCAATACCTGTGCGATCTGCGTAGGGAATGAAGGTCTTGCCCTCAACCCGCCCGCGAATCTTCTTGCCCTTTAAGCTGTCAGAAAACTGCCCAAGATCAAGTTCAACCAATTCGGGTGGGCGTTTATAGACCGGAACCTCATAGCCCTTGCCGCGCGTCCGCGATCCAGCAATCTCTGGCTCATAATAACCAGTCGCAAACGCCTTACCGTCGCCGACCTGTGCCAGTTCGAAATATTGCGTGAAGAAACTACGCGCGTCACTGTCAGGCCAATTCTTAGCAGCAGCACAGGCAGGCTGCCAATCGGCGGGCGCGGTCAGCCCCGATTGATCAATGCGCTTGATAAGCGACGGACACGTAATTCTAAATGCTATAAGCGCGCGCGATGCCGAGGCGGCGTCATATTGTATGCCAGTGGGTGCAGCCGCCAGCCCAAGCAAACGCGCGTTCGGCCCAGAGCCGACCGATACTGCCTGCGGCGTCAGCGGCGTGGCGCTAACAATCGCTTTGTTGGCCGCTTTAGCCGAAGGCGCTTTGGTTGAAGGCGTACTCGCCGATTGGGGGATTAACCGCCCGCCACATGCCGAAAGCGCAAGGACGAAGCCGAGCGATACTATAGTGCGCATCATCACGCCGATACTCCGCGCAGGTCAGGCTGACTCATCAGCGTGGGTCAAAATCCAGTTCGGGTCTGACGATTTCACGGTACGGCTAAATGTCCAGCTATCATGCGTTACTACGGCATCGGTCAGCGAACCGGCGACAACGCAGCCTTCGCTGTTGCGCGTAACTGCGGCGATATCAGCGTCGAAGGTTACCGTAACGCTTGCTTCACCGCCTGTGAGTTCGGCTTCGCTAATGATCGCGCGTTCAATCGTGATAAGCCTGTTATCAAGCACATGGCCTTGCTCAGTACGTTCAGCAATTGCGGCTGCGAATGCGGCTTTGACCTCATCTGAAACGAACGGCGCATAATCTTCTTCGCGACCAGCCCAAAAGGCTTCGAGGATCATCCGATATGCCGATTTGGCCCCATCAATGAATTCGCCAGCATTAAAATTGCGGTCGGCCATGCTGATTGCGCGAAGGCCCGCTTCGGCGCTCGGGTCAGGGAGTGTTTGATCGACAACCGCAGGAGTAACATCCTGAGCATCATCATTGTTGCGCACAATCGTTGGCACAAACTCCTTAGTTGTGCGGCTGAGCGGTTGTTCATGCCCAGTACGCTTACCGAGAACCGCATAAAGACGCATCGCAAGAAACGCAGCGACCATGGCAAAGATGACAATAGAAAGCACAATTCCTCCGATCAACGTAAAATGCATATAGGCACGTTTTGCCCACACTTCAAATGGTAGCGTGTGTGAAATGACATTGCCCTTCGCATTAGGCGCTGCTACGCGCGCCAACCAGTAGCTTAATACCCTATAGGATAAATAAAAATGGCCGAAGATAGCGTAACCGATCCCCTTCCCAATGGCGAAGATACAACACCAGTTGCCGGGCTGATCTCACAATATGTCAAGGATCTCTCGTTTGAGAACCCCAACGCACCCGCCGTTTTCCAGTGGCAGGGCCAACCCCAGATTGATGTCCAGTTCAATATTGCCGCAAATCAGCTTGCCGATGACGTTCATGAGGTTGT